>CALXTE010000014.1 GCA_944391345.1 uncultured Alphaproteobacteria bacterium | reverse complement strand
TTATCTATCGGTGTACAGCCGGTATTTGCATTACCTTCGTAACCACTGTTGCAGACGCAGCTACCATTTGAGCAGGTGGCATTTGCACCACAGGTTACGTTCTTGCACTTATCTATCGGTGTACAGCCGGTATTTGCATTACCTTCGTAACCACTGTTGCAGACGCAGCTACCATTTGAGCAGGTTGCATTTGCACCACAGGTTACGTTCTTGCACTTATCTATCGGTGTACAGCTGCTGTTTGCGTTACCTTCGTAACCCATATTACAATAGCATTTTCCGTCATAGCAATAGGCATTTTCCCCACAGGTTGTGTTTTTGCACTCATCTATTTTAGTGCATCCGCTATCAGGATTACCTTCATAACCTGCGTTGCAGAAACATTCTCCGTTATAACAATAAGTATTTTCTCCACAGGTTACGTTTGCACATTTATCTATTGGTGTACAACCGGTGTTTGCATCACCTTCGTAACCATTTTTGCAGAGGCAGGTGCCATTCGAGCAGGTCGCGTTTGCTCCACAGGTTACGTTTGCACATTTATCTATCGGGGTACAGCCAGTGTCTGCATCACCTTCGTAACCATTTTTGCAGAGGCAGGTGCCATTCGAGCAGGTCGCGTTTGCTCCACAGGTTACGTTTGCACATTTATCTATCGGGGTACAGCCGGTGTTTGCGTCACCTTCGTAGCCACTGTTGCAGAGGCAGGTGCCGTTTGAGCAGGTGGCATTGGCACCACAGGTGACATCTTCACAAGGATTCTCCGAAATACAGCTTTGGCCAGAAACATCCATCATATATCCTTTTTCACAGCCTGTGATGTATAATAATTGTGAACATTCTTCAAGACTGCAAAACGCATGTTTCGGACAAGTTTTTAAAGTTCCCTTGTAAGCGCAGTCATTGCATTTGCTATATTTTATTGTAGATCCACTATAACATATGGTTGCTGCCGGATCGGCTCCTAGGCCACCGCATTCAGAATATCCGTCACAGCTATTTTCTTTAATTTTATATTTATATTGTCCACTGCAATCATAGCAGCCTTCGCCATCTTGGACATAGCCTTCAGGTATCTGGGTATAAGAGTATTCGCTTCCGCAGTTTTGGCAGCAAAATGCATATTTCCCGCCGCATGCTTCGCCAACACCGATGAACGGATCATCACAAAATACGTAATTAGAAGGACATTCTTCCGTGCAATCTGTATAATAAGGGCCATAAGGGCATTTTTTTCCACTGGGTTTGTAGCCTTCGGGACAAGATCCGACTGTGTAACCTTCATTTCTGCAACGATCTTGACTATCTAAATTATAATCATCACCATAGCCCGGGGTATTCCTTCCCCCTTCAAAATCTGTTGAATTACTAAACTCAAAACCTTTGCATTCACCTGTATCTGTAATAAAACATACAGTAGCCGCGGCATTAAATGAAAACAGCCCCGCCAACAAAAAAGCTATTGCGCAAAGCTTTAATTTTTGTGAATTTCCCATAATAGACCCTTTCTGGTTTTTCCCTTAATATTTCTATGTTAACACATAATTTATGAAAATTCAATAAACAATTAAAAAAAGGAGCGACTTAATGCTCCTTGTATTTTTTACGATAAGCTAGAACTCGAGCACCGGGCGGACCTCACGGCTGGTAAGCTTTCCGTTGCGGTCCTCAAAACCATTGCTACTTCTAAAGTAAGAGCGCCACGCGCTGAAACTATTACTATCTAAACCGCATCTTGTTGCGAATTCAACATAATATTACCTTTCATAGCTTGCCTTCACGACTCGATTATGGCATAAAATTGCTAAGCATGCAAAATTATTTTTGTTTTGAGATGGAAGTGTGGTGAAAAAAAGAGCTCTCGCATTGAACGAGAGCTGCTTTTTTATTTAAGGACTAAAATAATGAAGCGTGTTTCATATTTTCAAAATAGCGATTTATAGCTCTGGTGGTGGCTGCCGCAAGCTTTTTGCGATAACTTTGTTGTTTGAGCAACCTCTCTTCAACGCGGTTTGACAAATATCCCATCTCGAGCAAAACAGACGGAACATCCGGCGCTTTTAACACCGCAAAACCGGCAAAACGATGGGTATCATTTACAAGCTTTGCTTCGTCTCTCATTTCCTGCACCATAAAAGTTGCAAATTCTGATGAGCGGTTCATTGTTTCTCTTTGTGCCAGATTTATTAAAATATCAGACACTTCTTTTGAATGTTCGACCAAATTAAGACCGGCAATCACATCGGCTTTATTTTCGCGTTCAGCCAAAGCGGCGGCTTCTTTGTCTGATGCGGTTTCGGACAAGGTATAAACAGACAGACCTTTGGCGCTGCGATTTTTGGTGCTATCAGCATGCAGAGAAATAAACAAATCGGCCTTGTATTTTCTGGCAATCTTTACTCTGTCGCGCAAAGGAATAAATTTGTCGGTGCTGCGGGTTAGGTAAACCTTATATTTTCCGGTTTTATCAAGCATGGTTTTAAGCTCTTTACCCATGGCCAGCGTAATGTTTTTTTCATACATACCCGAATAGCCGATTGCTCCGGGGTCTTTGCCGCCGTGCCCGGGGTCAAGTACAATGACTTTTTTTATGTTTTCGCTGTTTTTGGGTTCACTGCTTTTTTGTGTTTTTCTTTCAGCATAGCTTTGGGGATTATCATGGCTGGTATAAGCATGACTGGTGCCGATTTTTGAATTAAACTCCCTTTGCGAAACCAACTCAACATCAATCACAAATCGCCAACCAAAATTGCTTTGCGGTGCCAGCATAAATGCCTTTTTGATTACGGCAGGTTTGGCTAAATCAAAAACAATGCGGCGGCCGTCACTTTCTATGGTGCCGATGCGCCCTGACTTGATTAAATTATTTTTGGTGATTTGGTGTTCTATATCCGGATTGACATCTATCCCATAAGTGTCAATCACCAATCTTGACGGCGACCCCAGCAAAAAAGCCTTATATTCAAACTTGCTGTCTGAATCCAGAACAATGCGCACGGTTCCGATGCCCTGACCTATTCTTAAAGAACTGATTTCATCGGCCTTGGCAGAATGGTTAAACATCAAAGCAAAAACAAGCAAAAATGCCGGAAAAATGGTTTTTAGCCATCGTTCCGCCATTGTCCTTATATGTTTTAATGTTTTTATCATCGTTCTTTGCCGTTTTTCCTTCTTATTATTCTATCTCATAGTTCTTACCATTGAGTTAATAAAAAATATATTGCTTTTTTGCAAAAATTTGTTGTTTTTTTAAACAATTCGTATATTCTGTTGTTTGTTATGAGTTTTCTTTGTGTTACTCGGCGTTTTTCTTTGTGTATAGTTTCAAATGTTTTTGACGCCTCTATGCTTTTTGAAAACAATCATAACAGCGTGAAAAGTTTTTTATAGGGTTTGCTCCGAAAGCGGCATAAATAAGCAAGAATAATTCAGCGCTGTTCGGAAGAAAAAGATTTTTGGTAGCCTTTGTTTTGTCATGAAGACAGAATCGAAGGTTTTGTGGCGATTCATTCGCTGTTGTCGTCCTTTTGCTGTTTTGTGATGCGGACGACGTGTGTTTTATCAATTCTTTTTTTGGCCAGCCCTCAGTGTTTATAATCTGCCGCCTTTGCGCGTGCTGTTTTATTGGGAGTTTATTATGGTTAAAAGAATGCTCATCGACGATACCCAACCCGAAGAAACAAGAGTGGTCGTCGTTGACGGAAATAAAATCGAAGATGTTGAGTTTGAATCAACAAATCGCAAACAAATTAAAGGAAATATTTATCTTGCAAAAGTTATGAGAATTGAGCCTTCTCTTCAGGCCGCTTTTGTAGATTATGGCGGGAATCGCCACGGATTTTTGGCTTTTGGTGAAATTCATCCCGATTATTATAATATCTCTGATGAGGTGATCGCCGAAGTCGATAAAGAAGTTGATGATATTATTGAGGCTAAAAAGCAATATCTTAAAGACAAAGAGGCCGAGAGAGAAAGAATCCGCGCCGAAAAAGCGCGCCGTCGCGAAGAGCGCCTTAAAGCTGAAGCAGAAGCTGCCGCCGCCGCAGCTGCTCAGGCGGAGGAAAATGAGACCTCTGAAAATACATCTGCGGCACAAGAAGTTTCCATGTCTGTCGAGAGCGTGTCGCCCGAAGCTGAAAATCAGGTTTCTCTTGAAGTTCAAACGCCGATAGAAGTTGAAGAAGTGTCCTTTGAAAACGAGACAATTTCTGCTGAAGTTGCTGATACTCAGGACATCTCCGCAGAAGTTGTCCAAAATGCGGAAGCTTCTGAAAACACCTTGGGCGAAGCTGAAACAATTTCTGAAAACAGTAATGAAGAGAACAAGCCAAAGCGTCCGTATCACGGAAAAAAACGTTTTCGTCGCAGAAAATTTTCTGCCCCCAAAGAAGAGCTTAAAGTTTTAAGCAAAGATGCGGCTGATGATGACGAATCCGTTTCTGCCGAAGCTGACCATGATGAGCATGACGAGGTTGTGGCAAGCCAAGTGGATACAGCCTCTGGCAATGATTCGCCAAAAGATGAAAGCGTAAACAAAAGCATTGCCGATTCAACCGATGCCTCTGCCGAGGTGGCCGATGATGACGATGATGATGACGATATGGAAGTTGACTTTGAACTCCAGCGCAAGCTGCTTAAAGTCAGGAAACTTTATCACCGAAGCACGATTCAAGATGTCATCAAAGAAGGGCAGATTTTGCTGGTTCAAGTGGTTAAAGAAGAGCGCGGCAATAAAGGTGCTGCCCTGACCACTTATATCTCTTTGGCCGGACGTTATTGCGTTTTGATGCCGAACAGAATTAAAAGTGGCGGTGTTTCACGCAAAATTACAAATGCAACCGACCGCAAGCGCTTGAAAGACATTGTTAAAGAGCTACCTTTGACCATGGATATGTCTATGATTGTTCGCACCGCCGGTGAAGAAAAATCAAAAGCCGATATTGTGCGCGACTATAACTATCTTATTCGCACATGGAATAACATTCGTGTTGCGGCATTAAAGTCAAAAGCGCCTATTCTCATCCACGAAGAAGGAAATTTGATTAAACGTGCTTTGCGCGATATGTTTACTCGCGATATGGCCGAGGTTATTGTGGACGGGGATAATGCTTATCGCACGGCCCGCGATTTTATTAAAATGCTGGCACCGCAAAATATGCGCAAAATCAAAAGTAACCGTAAAAATGACCTGCCGTTGTTCCAGCGTTTTCAGGTAGAATCTCAGCTGGACAAGCTTCATGATACCAATGTTCAACTCGAATCCGGCGGTTATCTCGTTATTAATCCGACCGAGGCTCTGGTTTCTATTGATGTGAACTCCGGTCGTGCCACTAAAGAAAAAGACCTTGAAGAGACGGCACTAAAAACCAATCTTGAGGCGGCAGATGAAATCGCACGTCAACTCCGTATGCGTGATTTGGCCGGTTTGATTGTTGTTGACTTTATTGATATGGAAGACCCCAAAAACAATCTGGCTATCGAAAAGCGCATGAAAGAAGCCATGAAGGATGACCGTTCTCGCGTACAGATTGCTAAAATGAGCTGCTTTGGTTTGCTCGAAATTTCTCGTCAGAGAATGCATTCTTCATTCTTTGAAAGTAATTATAAAGTTTGTCCCTTCTGCCACGGAAAAGGTCTTATACGCACGATTGAGTCCAGTTGCACGCTTATTTTGAGAGCCATTGAAGAAGAAGGAATTAAGAGCCGTGCAACCGGTCTGAATGTTTTTGTGCCGGCTGATGTGGCAATCTATATTCTTAACCAAAAACGTGATGCTCTCATTGCTCTTGAAAAGCGCTATAATCTGACTATTTTTATCAGCGCGGATAATGCAATGAAGTGCGTTGAGGACTATAGAATAGAACGGATTAAAACACCTAAACCATCGGCTAAAGACGAACGGCCGGCGGCTGAAACGGTTAAAGGTTTTGATGATATTTATTCCGAAGCTCAAGACACGGCTCAGGAAGAAACTGATACTAATGAAATTAATGAAGTTTCTGAGGCAGCAGAGGCTGACAACGCACCGCAGACAGAGGAAAATGAATCCTTCCGCAAGGGACGCGGCAAACGTGACCGCAGAAATCGCTTTGACAGAAGAGACCGCCGTCGGAATCGCGGACGTCGCTCTTTTAATGATAATGACACAGCTTCTGAAAGTGGCGCTTCCGAGGCAACCGAATCGTCAGAGCCCGTTATTCTTTATAACAGCCACGAAAGTTCTTCCATTGACGTAACTGAAAATGGGGATGCTAAAGACGAAGGTAAAAAATCAACATGGTGGCGAAAGCTTATAAGCTAAATAAAATATCCATCCTCAAAAAGAGGCTGATTGTTGCATTGTGTTTTATATCAAGCCTCTTTTTGAGTTCGGCGGTGCAGGCTCAGACTCTGCGTCTGATTTCTGATGAAGAAACAGAGCTTTTTTTAGCTGATATTTTGCGCCCTATTTATCAAGCAGAAAATATCCCGTTTAATCGCGACAAAGTTTTTATTGTGCAAGATCCGTCTCTTAATGCTTTTGTGGGAGACGGAAATAATATGTTTGTTCATACAGGAACTCTTGTTTCTGCAGATAATTATAATCAGCTTGAAGGTGTGTTGGCTCACGAAGCCGGGCATATTCAAGGCGGGCATATTCTGCGTCTTAAGCTTAAAAGCAAACAGCTGCAAAATGTGAGCATGGTTTCATTGATTGCGGCGGGAATTGCCGGTGCGGTCAGTGGCCGAGCCGATGTCGGAATGGCGGTGGTTCTGGGCTCTCAGACTTCTGCATTGCACAACATAACGCGCTATCAAATGCAAGAAGAGCGCAGTGCCGATGAAGCGGCTTTATCTATTCTGACTAAGCTCAAGAAATCTCCCGCAGGCTTGCTTGGTTTTATGAAAAAAATTCAGCAGCAAAACATGCTGAGCGGAATCGAAGAAACGCCCTATTTTCGGACGCATCCGATTACATCTGAACGTGTGGCCTTTTTGACCGAAGCGGCAAAAAAATATCCTTTTTCTCCCAATCAAGCGCTTTCTCACCGCTTTGAGATGATTAAGGCTAAACTCATTGCTTTTTTATATAAACCGGAAGCGGCTAAGCAGCTTTATCCGGCAAATAACAATTCTTTGCCGGCACTTTATGCTCATGCTATTCTTAATCTTCGGGAATTTAAAATTGAGGCGGCCATCCGTGATATTAACGCTTTAATCGAAACAGAACCGAACAATCCTTTTTTCCGGGAGTTGAAGGGGCAAATTTATTTTGAAAGCGGGCAGATTCATAATGCGCGTCTTGCTTATCAAAAAGCTTATGACCTCTTGCCCAATTCGGCCGCTTTTCAGCTCAATCTGGCGCAAGCCATGCTCGAAGATTCACCTTCCCCAAAAGAGGTTGAAACTATTATCTCATTACTCAACAAGTCGTTAGTTAAGAGCAAAAACGCCTATGCCTGGCTGATGCTGGCACAGGCCTATGGTATGCAAAACAATATGGCTTATGCTAATTATGCTTCTGCTGAATTTAGCCTTTTTATCGGAGAAATTGAAACGGCTCAAAAGCAAGTCAGCGAAGCCAAAAAGCAAAATCCGCCTTCGGCATTGCAGAACAAACTCAGCGACATCGAAAAGCGGATTGAGCAAATTTTGAAAAAAAGAAATTCCTTCTGATTAACGCCCATCTCTTGATGGTCTGCTTGGTCGCGGCGTTCTGCCGTTGTTATTTTCAGAATTATTGTCTTTTTCATTATCATTGTTTTGTGCCGGTTTTTGTGGCCAGTACTCTGCACTTAACTGACATTTACCTTGCCGGTTCGGTACGCGTGTGCCTTTAACACCCTTGGCATCCAAATCACCACAGATATTTTGAATTGAGCTATAAGCTTTGCTGACAAAGTCATTTACCGTGTCTTTTCGTTCCTTGGTTGTCATATCCGGACTTGAAATTTCTTCCTTAACCGCTTCTCCGGCCTTTTTGATTTCTTTTGGCAACAGAGCCTCATAAATGGCGGTCAACTGAGCGGCAGAAAGATTTCTCATTTGTGTTTCGTGTTTAAACTCCAGCCCTTTTTCTGCAAATTTTGCTCTGATAGCTGAAACTTCTTCCTCGCTGAAGAAATTGTTCTTCGGGTTCATAACATAGTCCATTCTGACTTCGGGGTCATCAACCTCGCCACCGCGATAAGCATCAAATATGCGTGAAATGGTCGTAGCCGCACCGATAACATTTTCAGCCTTGCCGCCACGGATTTCTTTTTCCATAAGAGGCTTAAAGCTGCCGTCATAGGCATTGCGGAATGGTTTGAAGTTATAATTACCTTCCAGTTCTTTAATATAATTATAGGTACGGTGTTTAGAAATATCGGCGCCTTTATCTCCGTTTTCGGCATTTCTTCTCATTTGTTGCGCCAAACGCCATTTGAACAGCTGAGCATCTTCTTCTGATAATTTTTCTTCTGCCTTTCTTACCATATCTGCGGCCTGATGCTCGTTAAAACCTATTCCTCTCGGAATAACGCCATATATTGCGCACATTGAACGGAAGACACCTTTATCAGCATCTGACAAGCCTGAAAATTTTATATGGGTATATCCGGCGGTTTTCATCAAACCGACCAGACGATCTGCCGTATTATCATCGACTTTTTTGTTCCCCGGCATTGAATATCCGGCTTCAAAGCCGCCGTCATCCGTCTCTCTCAGGCACATTACGCCACTATGATTTACTTTTACATTTCCTTTGTCATCAACCGAACCATCTTGTTTCATATTGTCCGGATTTTCATTGTCAAAAATGACCCAAACATTCCAGCCGCCAACTTCTTGTTCAAAAAAGCTTAAGCCGCTTCTTTTGGCCATACCAGTTGTCAAAATATCTTCTCTCATGCGGCGGCAAGCTTCTGCATAGCTGATTTTTGTTTTTGGGGCCGGCGCAGGCTTTTGTGCCGGCATGCGAGGTGCAAGCTCAATTTGAGGCAAAGTCGGAAGCGGGGCAACATCATGATTGTCCAAATTATATTCCGGAGAAATAATATTTTGCGGCGCAGAAAGTTGCTGTGTGTTTTTGGCTTCTTCGGCCTTAATTTCTTGCTGAGCAGCGGAAATCGTTTCCTTTAACTTGGCATCCAGCTCATCGGGTAGTTTGAAATTTTTTATGCCCGCTAATTCTAAGCTGTTCATCAGCTCTTTGACCTGATCTTTGCTGATGTCGCTATTCGAGAAAGTCAACTTGCCGTCTTTTATTACAAAAGAAAATGGTGATGGCTGCATTTTATCAACAACAAGCATAAGCTCATTATTTTTATCAATTGTCATTTTTATCTTATCGTCTTCCTGACGGGCGGACATTCTTTCTCTTAAATTATGCAGATTTGTATAAGCTTCCGGATTTTTCTCAAAAGCGTTATTTTTGGTTTTAATTTTTGAACTTAGAATGGCATTATTCTTTTTGATGGCAGATAATTTTTCAATAATCTCAGATTTTTTTTCAGGTGAAGCTTTTAGTTCTTCGGAAAGTCTTTGAGCTTCAATATTGTTCCGCTCAATTATAGCGGCGGCCTCTTGAGATTCCTTCTCAAGTTTCTTTTTCATTTCTGCCGGAGATAAATCTGATTTTAAGCGTGTGTTGTCATTTATTTTTTCAAAATCATCAAAGGTAATTGTTAGATTATCTGTTTTATTTTGTGCCATCTTTTTGCTCCGTTCTATTTAATTATTTTTATTGTAGCACAATTTGCGAAAAAAACAATCACTTTTTGACAAAAAAACAAGCCTCCCGAAGGAAGCCTGTTTTTTGTTTTTATGTTTTCTTATTTTTTGAGAACAACAACGCCCGGAAGCTCTTTGCCTTCCATCCATTCGAGGAAAGCACCGCCAGCGGTTGAAACATAAGAAAACTTGTCGGCAACACCGGCGTTTTCCATAGCAGAAACCGTATCACCACCACCGGCAACGGTCATTAAACGACCTTCACCGGTCAAAGCAGCGGCTTTTTCTGCAACTTTGTTGGTTGCATTATCAAAAGGTTTGAGCTCAAATACGCCCAAAGGTCCGTTCCAAACCAAAGTTTTGCATTCTTCAAGCTTTTTGTTGATTGATTCAATGGTCTTTTCTCCTACATCCATCAAAATCCAACCTTCGGCCGGAATATGTTCAAGGTCAACGGTTTTGTGTTCGGCATCTGCCTTGAATTCCTTAGAAACGACAACGTCTAAGGGCAAAACAATCTCGCAATTATTTGCTTTTGCGGTTTTCATAATCTCTTTAGCCGTATCAATCATATCCATTTGAACCAAAGAGTTTGCTTCATTAACCGTATCAATGCCGCTGGCTTTCATAAAGGTGTGAGCCATACCGCCGGAGATAACCAGCTTGTCAACCTTTTTAACCAGATTGTTCAACAAGTCAAGCTTGGTCGAAACTTTTGAACCACCGACAATCGCCATTAACGGACGTTTCGGGTCGTTCAGACCTTTTGACAAAGCATTAACTTCTTCAGCCATCAATAAGCCCATTGCGGCCGGACGCAATTTTGCGGCGGCAACCATAGATGCATGCGCACGATGAGCGGTTGAAAAAGCGTCAGAAACATAAAAATCAACCGGTTTAACCAACTCTGCGGCAAAGGCTTCATCGCCCTTCTTTTCTTCATTATAATAACGCAGATTTTCCAAGAGCAAAATCTCGTCATCGCGCAGAGACTTAATCGCAGCGGCAACTTTTTCACCAATGCAATCATCAACAAAGACAACCTTGTAGCCGGCAGCTTTTTCCAAGTCTTTTACAATATGGCTTAAAGAGTTTTTAACATCGCCTTTGCCTTCCGGACGGCCAAAGTGCGATACAACAACTACTTTTGCGCCCTTGTTTTTAAGCAATTTAATGGTCGGAACGGTGCGGACAATACGTGCGTCATTGGTGACGTGAAAATTTTCATCCATCGGAACGTTCAAGTCTGCACGCAACATAACAACTTTGCCCTGTAAGTTGCCTAAATCTTCTATTGTTTTATATTCCATTGTGTTTTCCTTCTCTCTCAATAAAAAAATTGCCCGCCGCGGATTCTGCCCCTAAAAAAACAGGGTTTGAGAATCCTTATGCGGCGGGAACAAACGAAATTATCCGTTTACTTTAGCCATGTGGCGGATGAGGTCTAATACCTTGTTAGAATAACCCCATTCGTTATCGTACCAGCTTACAACCTTAACGAAGGTCGGAGTCAACTGAATACCAGCCTTGGCATCAAAGATTGATGTGCGAGAATCGCCCAAGAAGTCAGAAGAAACAACGGCATCTTCGGTATAACCCAAAATGCCTTTCAATTCGCCTTCAGAAGCTTCTTTCATGGCTTTGCAGATTTCTTCATAAGTTGCCGGTTTGGCCAGGTTAGCGGTCAAGTCAACAACAGAAACATCCAAAGTCGGAACACGGAATGACATACCGGTCAACTTGCCGTTCAAAGACGGAATAACCTTGCCAACAGCTTTTGCAGCACCGGTTGAAGACGGAATGATGTTGCCAGAAGCAGCACGACCACCTCTCCAGTCCTTCATAGACGGACCGTCAACGGTTTTCTGAGTGGCGGTGGTTGAGTGAACAGTGGTCATCAAACCATCGGTAATGCCGAACTTGTCATTCAAAACTTTGGCAATAGGAGCCAAGCAGTTTGTGGTGCAAGAAGCGTTTGATACAAACTGAGTGCCTTTAACATAAGAATCGGTGTTAACACCGCAAACAAACATCGGTGTGTCATCTTTTGAAGGTGCTGACATGACAACATATTTTGCACCGGCATCAATGTGACCCTGAGCTTTTTCTTTGGTCAAGAACAAACCTGTTGATTCAACAACATATTCTGCTCCGATTTCTCCCCATTTGAGGTCTGCCGGATTCTTTTCTGCGGTAACGCGGATTGCCTTGCCGTTAACAACAAGCTTGCCGTCTTTTACTTCGATAGAACCTTTGAACTGGCCATGCATAGAATCATAGCGCAACATATATGCCATGTAGTCTACATCAATAAGGTCGTTAATGCCGACGATTTCAATGTCATTGTTCTGCTGAGCCGCACGGAATACCAAGCGTCCGATACGACCAAAGCCGTTGATACCAACGCGAATTGCCATATTATTTTCCTTCCTTTTATCTAAAAGTTACATGCGGACCACCCCGCACAGGCATTTTTAATCCGTTTGTAATTTACCACCGAATCTTTTTTTTTCAAGAAATAATTTAAATCCACTGATTTTATTAACAGGGGAAAAATTTTTCGCGGTAATTTTACCTTTTATAAAAAATAGTCTTGAAAGCATGAGGAGATTATGATATATTAGAGTCGTGAAGACAAGCTAAGAAAGGTGATATTATGTTGAATACGCATAAATATGCGGTTTTGACCGCAATGCTGTCGGCGGCCGGATTGTTGCCGATGAGCGCAATGGCTGATATTTCTTTTACCGAGGGTGGAGAACGACTTATCAACACACTTCACACACACCTCTATTCTCCGGCCTCGGGCTTGTCTTCTTCTGATGAGATTAAATTGGCGGCAGTATGTTTTATTTCCGACACCAAAAATTGCAGTGACGGCATGTTTGGCTATGGTGAGGAGGTTTCCGGCGGTAATGGCGGCTCTGGCGGTGTACCGGATTATGATTTGAATGACGCCGAACGTTGCCGCAAAGAAGGTTATGGACTGACTTCTTGTGCCGCCGGAGAAACGCCGGAAGGTTTTTGTATTTATAACAGCAATTATTTTGCCCGTTGTGTTTGTCCCTCGGGTTATAAAACTTGTGAGCCGCCTTATTACGGCGTCGGCACGGCTTGCGGTGATAAATATGCATCTTGCGAAGAAGATACCGAACGTGCCTGCAAAGAGCTAGATTCCGAATTTACCGACACCTGTCAAACAGGCTGGAAAGTTGATCCGAATAATGCTTGTGAATATGACCCAACTTATGGAAAATGCTGTAATCTTTGCGAAGGCTATGATTACACTACTATTCCCGAAGGCTATATTGCTGACGGGGCAGCTTGTGTTGATTGTAACGGAACAAGCAAATATAAAATCAAAATCAACCCTTGCGACGGATTCCAGGATTGCGGCATTATGGGGGGTGACACCGGCGCAACAACCTGTATGTCCGGCTCGCAAATAAAATATGATAACTGCAAACCTTGTCCAAACTTGGGAATTTTAAGTTCTTGCCCAAGTCCATTCACTTGTACTTATGAGGAATGTTCTAATCGTTATTATAAATCCGGTTGCCAGTCCGGTTATGACTGGAATGCCACCGCCCAAACCTGCACCCCGCAATGCAGCAGTGGTTATCAATATACCTGCACTGGAACAGGTTATTCCGGCGGCAGCGGTACGGCTTGTAATGGATTATATGAGGCATGTACTTGCTCTAGCGGATATTATTGGAGTGGAGAATCTTGTGTAAAATACAATGATTGCATGAGAGGCTCTCAAATCGGTCATGTCCTTAATAGCGATATGACCGTAACCCCGACCAAACAAAGTGGTAAAACACCAATCGGGGTTGTTGTCTGTTCTTATGAAAATGGTGGCGGACAAGCTTTGGCTTTGAATTCGTTAGGAAGCTATGAGTGGGGCGGATATGGTACGGATATCCCGGGCTTAACGTACTATGATTCGGTTGCAGCTGCATCACAAGACGTAGCAAGTTGCGAAAATAGTAAAAAGATAATGGCACTAGGAGATAACAGATATCAGGCTGCATGGGCTACGAATGAGTATAGTACAGAAGGTACAAGCGTAGGCGATTGGTGCTTACCGGCGGCTGGAATATTAAACTCACTTTTTTTCACCTATAGCTCGATCAATTACGGGCTTAGCCAAGCGGGCGGAACACGACTCGAAGACAGACCCCGTCTTTGGTCGTCGTCCAAGCTCCGTAGTGGCAACGCGTTGTACTCAAACGTCCTCTACGATTACGGCTTGGACGACTTCAGTCCGGGGTTTAGCCTCGATGTTCGTCCCGTTATCGGTTTCTGCCAATCAGGGTATGAGTATGATAAAACAACAGATACGTGCAAGGCGTGCAGCAGTAGTTATCAATATACTTGCACTGGCTCAGGTGAAAGTCCTTCTGGGGATTCCTGTGGCGGAAAATATACAGCTTGTTCTTGCGCGAGCGGCTATAGCTGGAGTGGATCTGCTTGTGAAGCTAATTCTTGTCCCGGTTATTCTTGGTCATTCTATTGTAAATCAGATGCTATTGATTATGATGACTGGTGTTTATCCGGAAGCAGTACGCTCTATCGTTGCTCTGCTTGCAACGGACCTGAGGCCGGCTTTGGAGAAGGGCAGATGTGTCACGGCGAATGTATTGCTTACAATGATATATGCTTTTATTAGGTTTGGAACCTGAAATCCCTGGAGAAATTGATTAATTTTATGCGCTCATCAGGACTTTGGCGGCGGCGCGGGCTTCATCGGTCACGTGTTCGCCGGCCAACATCCGCGCAACTTCTTCCTGTCGTTCGGTGGTTGTTAATTCTTTAACACTGGTGGTGGTGATATTATCCTGCGTTTCTTTCCAGACTTTATAGTGATGATTGCCGCAGGCCGCGACTTGGGGCGAATGGGTTACGACCAAGACCTGAACCGTTTTGCCTAATCTTGCCAAGCGTTCACCAACCGCGCGCGCCGTTGCACCGCCGACGCCGGCGTCTACTTCATCAAATATCATGGTGCCGATTTCACTGCTTTGGGCTAAATTTACTTTTAAGGCCAGCATAAAGCGCGCCAGTTCACCGCCAGAGGCAATTTTATTCAACGGGCCTTGCGGTGAGTTTGGGTTGGTTGATACCGTGAAATAAACTTTATCTTGTCCCTTCTCCGTCCAGTTATCTTCGCCTAAAGCTTCTATCTTGGTTTCAAACTTGGCTTTTTCCATTTTAAGCGGAGCTAATTCCTTCATGACCAGTGCGTCTAATTTTTGCGCGGCGGCTTTACGCGCCTTGCTTAATTCCTCTGCCTTTTGGGCGCAGAGTTTTTTCTGTTCGGATTCTTGTTTTTTCAGCTTATCAAGCCCCTCTTCTCCATGCTCGATTTGTTCAAGCTTTTGGCGCATTTCGCTTAGCTTATCTTCAAGTTCATCGGTGGAGCATTGGTGTTTGCGGGCCAAACCGCGCAGCTTGTACAATCGTTCCTCAATTCCTTCTTGTTCGCTTTGATTTAAGCTGACATTGCGACTGGCATCCTCAATTTCACTAATCGCTTCTTCGGCATTAATCATGGTTTGCTCCAGAAGGGTGCTTATCCCTTCGTATTTGCCGGAAACAATTCTATCCGCCCTCTCTATCGCTGACTGAGCGCGGCGAAGAGCCGAGACGATATCTTGTTCGCCGTTCAGCGCGCTATAAGCCAAATTTAAGCTCTCAATGATTTTTTCGGCGTTCATTAATTCCAAGCGTTTTTGGCTTAGCTCTTCTTCCTCGCCTTTATGCGGCTTTATCTCCTCAAGTTCCTTAACCCAATGGCGAAGTTCTTCTTCCTCGGCCTTGGCATGATTTATGCTGTTTTCGGTATCTTCACGCGCTTTCTTAAGGCGTTTATATTCGCCAAAACTTTCTTTATAAGCATTCAACTCTTTTTCATAACCGCCGAACAAATCTAAAATATCGCCATGATTGGCCGGATTAAGCAAGCCCTGATTATCATATTGGCCGTGGACTTCCACCAAAAAGCTGCCAATTTCTTTTAAAACCTTAGCGCTTATCGGCTGGTCATTCAGAAAGATTTTACCCTTGCCCTCTTTGGTGAGGCTGCGCTTTATTTCAAGCATGCCGTCTTCGGGAGAATCTAAATCATATTCTTCAAAAAGCTCTTTCAGCCCTTTATTCTCCGTCCCGATTTCAAAAGTGGCGGTGACGCTTAATTTATCTGCGCCCTGACGAATTAATCCGGTTTCGGCGCGGCTGCCCAAAATCAAGCCCAGAGAATCAAGCAAGATTGACTTACCGGCGCCGGTTTCTCCGGTCAGCACACTTAAGCCGGACTTGAAATCCAAGTCCAGCTTGTCAATCAAAACAACATTTCTTATCGAAAGTGCGCTTAACATCTCTGTTCTCGTTTTTTATTAAGCGGCCATCAGGCTTTCAGCCTTTTGTGTCCATGGGCTTTTCGGATAATTATACTTCAAAACGCGAGCGGCGGTTTGAGCCTCTTTGCTTAAGCCCAGAATTTTATAAATTTCGACCTGACGATACAAAGCTTCTTCAATCTGGGTTGTGGTTTGATAATTATTGACCACAGCCGAAAAGCGATTCAGCGCCGACAGATAATTTTTTTGTGACAAATAGTAACGTCCGATGACCATTTCTTGTCCGGCTAATCTGTCCTTGGCCAGGATTATTTTTTGTTCAGCGTCTTTGGCGTATTCGCTGTTTGGAAAGCGCAAAACGACTTGCTCCAAAGCGGCTAATGCTTTTGAGGTATTGCCCTGATCATTTTCCGGACTTTCGATTTGGTCATAATAGCACAAGGCTTTTAAGTAATAAGCATAGGCGATGTCTTTATTTCCGGGATGAAACTTGATGAATCTGTCCAGCGCCATGATGGCATCATCATAGTTTTTGGCTTTGTAAAAAGAATAAGCGCCCATGATTTTGGCCTTGACCGCCCATTTGGAATAAGGGTGCTCTAATTCAACTTTTTCAAAGCTTTTGGCGGCCGTTTTATAAGACGTTTCTTCCATTTCTTTATAGGCTTGATTATATTGTTCTTCCGCCGTTAACGGGGTTTCTTCATCGGTAGTGGAGGCGCAACCGTTTACACCGGCCAGAGCCATTAACACGCAAAACAAAAGTGACGTCTTTTTCATCTGTTTTTACTCCAATGTATAGTTTGTGCTGTCTGCAAAAAGTTTTTTCAGAAGTTCATTATTGTGAAAATGCCCGCTCTTTTTACCCGTGAATTTTCCTTTTATGCGATAACCTGAGGTGTATAAATCGCCGACGGCGTCTAAAGCTTTGTGTTTAACACATTCGTCTTTGACGCGAAAGCCCTCGGGATTCAAAATCGTTTCGCCATCCAAGACAACGGCATTGTCCAAGCTTCCGCCTTTTATCAAGCCCAATGAACGAAGATAATCTATTTGATATTTTTCACAAAAAGTGCGGCTTGGGGCAATTTCTTTTTCATAAACAGCCGGTGTTATTTGAGAATCAAAAATTTGGTGGCCGACGATTTTTGAAGGAAAGTCGATTTCCATGCAAATTTCTAATTCTTCAGCCGGTTCAAGAGAGGTTTCATTGCCTTTGTCATCCGTAAATTTTACCGGTTTTAAGACTTTTAGGCAACGGCGCAGTGCATTTTGCTCAACAAGTTCTGCCGTTTTCAGAGCCTCATAAAAGCATTTACCGCTGCCATCCATTATCGGGATTTCCGTATTATTTACTTCAATCAAAGCATTATCTATGCCGCAAACATAAAGCGCCGACATGATATGTTCAATGGTAGAAACAAGCGCGCCTTTGCCATCTCCCAAGCAAGTGCAATTTCTTGTATCGACCACGTTTGAATAAAGCGCTTTTATTTCCGGCTGATTAGGTAAATCTACCCGCTTAAAAATAATTCCGCTATTTTCGGCGGCCGGCTTGATGGTCAAAATGCTTTGGACACCGGAATGAAGCCCGACGCCTTCTATTCTGACATTATTTTTGAGTGTTTGCTGGCGCAAATTTAATCTCCTTTGCTCTTATAAAAAAACAGGCAGCCTATAAGCCGGGTTCTGTCCTTTGGTCGTCTTCTTGCGAATCCGCTCAAAGGGATAGCTATTCATCTTGGCGGACAATCACTTGTTCGCTCATCGCGACCTACCTCTGGAGCGGAGCGGAAACTCTCCGTGTAGTCATTTCCGAAGAAATGCTCTCCTCATTTGGTCTTGCTTCAGGCATGGTTTACCTTGCCACGGACATTGCTGCCCATGCGGTGGGCTCTTACCCCGCCTTTTCAACCTTACTCAAAAACGCTTGTTTTCAAGCGGTAATTTTCTGCGGCACTGTCACTTGGATTGCTCCAGCCAGACGTTATCTGGTACCCCGTTTCCGTGAAGCCCGGACTTTCCTCACCGTTTGAACAAGTCTTGCGGCGCAGCTATCCGGCTACCTGTTTGCAAAGCTTATACTCTTTGCCTTTATTTTGCAAGTGGTTTATCACTCTTGCCCACGCTAAAAAAAATAAAAAGCGCGTCGGATTTTTCCGATTCGCGCTTATGGCTTATCAGTTATCACCAAGTCTTAAAAAAAATATTAAAAAAATTTGTTCTTTTTTGATTTTTCTTACCCCTCGCAAACCCTTACCCAGCAAGGATTTGAACGCAATAAATTATTTTTTCTTCGAACAAAAGAAGAACAGTTAATAAAATCCTAAAAATTCCCATTGATTCCCATAAAATCCCATGATATACCATAAATCAGAGGGCAGTTATTTTTAGAGGGGCTATTGTGAGAAAATCTTTTCTCTTCTTAGATACAATAATAAATAAGGTTGACGCCAAAGGGCGCGTCTCCCTTCCCTCAGATTACCGCGCAATTCTTAAAGATTTATCAACGGAAATTGTTTGCTACCGCAGCCTTAGCGCCCCATGTATTGAAGGCTGCACCGAAGAGCTTTTGGATAAGCTTGCTACTGATATTGAAAGTTCCATGGACTTTTTCTCCCAAGAACAAGATGATTTAACAAATCTTATTTTCGGTGATGCCAAGCGTTTTCCGTTTGATTCGACCGGTCGTATCGTTTTATCCGAAAAACTCTTGAAACACGCTCAAATAACCGATACCGCCGTCTTTGTCGGTAAAGGCCGCAAGTTTCAGATTTGGAATCCGCAAAACTGGGAAAAAGAAGAAGCGCGTATTCGTGCCGAAGTTTTGAAAAAACGCCCCCAGCTTTCAATAAAACCGGAAGGAGCTGAATAATGTCCAGCACACAGAAACATATTCCGGTTATGCTTCGTGAAGTTTTGCAAAATTTGGCACCTACGGACGGAAAAGTTTACGTTGATGCAACTTTTGGCAACGGCGGTTATACCCAAGCTATTCTTGAAGCAGCTGACTGCAAAGTTATTGCGCTTGACCGCGACCCGAATGTTAAGGCTCGCGCCGACGAATTGAAATCAATTTACGGAAATCGCTTTGAGTTCAGAGCCGGTCAGTTTGGTGATTTTGCCGATTTGGTTTCCGAAGGAATCGACGGTGCGGTTTTTGATATCGGTGTTTCTTCCATGCAGCTCGACAATAAAGAACGCGGTTTTTCTTTCTCTAAAGAAGCGCCGCTTGATATGCGCATGTCTTGCGAAGGAACTTCCGCCGCCGACCTTGTTAATTCTCTTTCCGAAAAAGAGCTGGCCGACATTATTTATAAATATGGTGAAGAGCGCAAATCACGCCAAATTGCGGCCAAAATCGTCGCCACTCGCAAAACTAAAAAGATTAGCACAACCACAGAGCTGGCTGACATAATCCATTCAGTTGTTAAAAAGTCACCAGCTTCCCCCATCGACCCTGCCACCCGTACATTTCAAGCGCTGCGTATTGCCGTTAATAATGAGCTCGGCGAGCTTGAATCCGGTCTTGAAGGTGCTCTCTCACGCCTTAACCCGAATGGGCGGCTCGTTGTCGTGTCCTTCCACTCTCTTGAAGACAGAATCGTTAAGTCTTTCTTTAACGAAAACCTCGGAAAGCCCAAAGCCGTTTCTCGTTATATGCCGCAAGTGGCGACAGAAACTAAAGCAAGAATCTCCTCTTGCTCCAAAGCTATTCTTCCTCAAGATGACGAAATTGCCTCTAACCCTCGTTCCCGCTCCGCAAAATTGCGCTTCGCAATTAAGATTTGATTGAAAGGATTTCACCATGTCAAGCACAAGAACAGCTACTTTAACTCTTTGGTTTTGCCTGACCTGCCTTGTCGGCTTTGGGATGTTTGTGATGAAAAACAAGGTGCAATCCCTTGAAAAAGAACTCGCTCAAATCAACGAAAACATCAAAGATGATGTTAAAACCATTCATGTGCTTAATGCTGAATGGAGCCATCTTAACTCGCCGGAGCGTTTGCGTGAGCTGGCTGCAAAACATATTGCATTAAATCCGGTCCAAGCTGAACAAATTATTAACTATTCTGCGTTACCATTTGACTATGAAAGCGACGAATCGAATCGCCGAATCGCCGCCCAAAAAAGTATTTCTAACAAGGCTGAGCAGAACAGGCTGAAGAAAATGGCTCGTGCTCAGCGATAGTCGCGGAGCAGTAGCTTATTATGATAGGGAATTTATTTTCCAAAAGTCGCAAAAACTTTTATCTTCCGGGGCAGGAAATTAAACTCGATAAAAGTTTTTCTTTTAGCAGATATTCTTGTGAGGGCGACCCCCTTGCCATGTGCAAAAACCGTATGATTTTTGCCATGTTGATGTTTATGCTGGTGTTTTGTGTTATTGCGCTGCGCTTGTTTTTTGTTTGTTTGAGCGGTTATGGCAATGTCAAAGAAACTATTGTTGCCGATAATGACAGCTTTTATGCTCTGCCCGAAAATCCGATTAAACGCGCCGATATTCTTGATAGAAACGGCACGATTATTGCCACTTCTTTGCCAACGGTTAATCTCTATGCCGTGCCTTCTAAAATTATTAACCCTAAAAAAGCGGCTCAGAAGCTGGCGGCGATTCTGCCCGATGTTCGCTATGAAGATATCTTGGAAAAGCTCACCCGCAAAAGCTCCTTTGTTTATATCAAACGCAATCTTTCTCCTTCGCAACAATATCAGATTAATTATCTCGGAATCCCCGGTCTTGATTTTGAAAATGGAGAAAAGCGAATCTATCCTCACAAAAATTTATTTGCTCAGCTTATCGGCACAACAAATATCGACAATCTCGGTATATCCGGTATGGAAAAGGAATTTGATAAACGTTTGAGAGAATCTGATATTCCACTTAAACTGACTATTGATGTCGGTCTGCAAGACACTATTCGCAGAGGGCTGGCCGAAGGAATTGAAAAATTTAATGCACTCGGCGGTGTGGCCATTCTTATGGATGTGAACAGTGCAGAAGTTATTTCCATGGTTTCTTTGCCGGACTATGATCCGAACCGGATGTATAACGTTTCCGACCGCGCTTTGTTTAACTTTGCTACCAAAGGGTTGTATGAACCAGGGTCGGTTTTAAAAGTTTTTAATGCGGCGCTCGGCTTGGAAAAAGGGCATGTTAAGCTGACAGATCGCTTTGATGCGACAAAGCCGATTAAGCTTCGTTACAACACAATTAAAGATTATCGCGGTGAGAATCGCTGGCTCGACTTACAAGAAATTCTTATCTATTCATCAAACATTGGTTCTGCTCAAATCGCCCTTAAAATCGGTCAAGAAAAGCAACGCGAGTTTTTAAGCTCTTTAGGCTTGTTTGATCCGATTTCCAGCTTTGAAGTTACAGAAAAAGCAGTCCCTATTTTGCCCAGACGCTGGGGTGAAGCAACCACGGCAACCGTGGCTTATGGTTATGGTGTTTCGGTTACGCCGCTGCATATTATTACGGCTTTTTCATCAATCGTTAATGGCGGTATTTACAGAACCCCGACCCTGATTGCCGATAATAGTCAACGCGAAACACATCGTGTGGTGTCTGAAAATACCTCTAAAAAAATGCGCAAACTTTTGCGCGGCGTTGTGGTGGACGGGTCTGCAAAACGCGCTAATATTCTCGGTTATGAAGTGGCCGGAAAAACCGGAACCGCCAATAAGCTTGTGAACGGAAAATATATTGATAAAAAGGTTATGACAACATTTTTAGGAACTTTTCCGGCATCAAACCCCAAATATGCCCTCTTAGTTATGCTTGATGAACCTAAAGCCACCAAAGAAACTTGGGGATTTGTGACTTCCGGATGGAACGCCGTACCGACCGGGGGGAAAATCATTACGGCGATTGCCCCTCAACTGAACCTTAAGGCAAATTATGATCTTGATGAATTGCGCAAAAATCGCATTATCGAAGCATCTTATGAACGTTGACGGCGTTTTGATAACCGCTTGACAAGTTTATTCTTTTCTTTTATGTTCTTGATACTTTTTTATTATTAATTTTAAATCTTTATAATTATGGTTACAATTGCTCGTCTTGATCCGGAAGGAACCTTGCTTAAGGTTATTGTCTTTCTCACCATCTTGTTGACAGCCGCTATGGTCTGCTTGTCTTGTTTTGATGTGTGGAACGTCTCTGTTGTATGGTCTATCGTCTTTGGCGTTATCTTTCTTGGCTTAAGCACATTTTTTCTTTCTATTGAAAAAGTTTTGCTGGTTTTGGTTTCAGCGGTATTATGCATATTGTTTTGCATTGCGTCTTTACTCATTCTTGTCGGACATTATTTTTTAACGCATTCAAACTTGTGTGATACCGAGCCAAGTTCAGCTCTTAGCTTTTGGGCCGGCCTTTTGCTGCTGGTAGCAGTTGCCGGAATTTTTGAATTTATTGCTTTTGCTCTTGTTTATATTGAAAAATGGAAAAGACCCAAGCGTTCGCATTAAGTTAAAAAAGGAATCCATAAGACTAAATGGGTTCCTTTTTTCTTTAAAAATTTATCTTTCCTTCAAATTTCTATTGTAAATGGATTAAAATTATGCTATAATCGAGTCGTGAAGGCAAGCTATGAAAGGTAAATATTATGAAAAATTCACGACAAGAAGCGGTTTTGACCGCAATACTAATAGCAGCAGGATTGCTTCCATTTAGTGCAAAAGCTGATATTTCTTTTCCGAAGTATGGAGAAGAGCTTATCTACACACTTCACACACACCTTACTTCTCCTTCTTCTGGTTTGCCTTCGCAAAAAGAAGTTAAACTTGCGGCTGTATGTTTTATTAATGATACTGAAAATTGTAATGGCGCAGAATTTAGCAATACTGAAAACAGTAGCGGAAACGGCAGCAGTAGTGGTGGAACGCCGGATTATGATTTGAATGATGCCGAGCGTTGCCGCAAAGAAGGCTATACTTTAACCTCTTGTGCCGCTGGGGAAATTCCAGACGGGTATTGTATTTATGACAATAAATATTTTTCAAAATGTACTTGTCCGTCAGGTTTCAAAACTTGCGAACCTCCTTATTACGGCGTTGGCGATGCCTGCGGGGATAAATATCTTTATTGTGAAAAAGATACCGAACGCGCTTGTAAGGAACTGAATTCAGAATACACTCAGACCTGCCAAAGTGGTTGGAAAATAGATCCAAACAATGCGTGCGAATATGATGAGACTTTTGGCAAATGTTGTAACCTCTGTGAAGGCTATGATTATACAAGTATTCCTGAGGGCTATATTGCCGATGGTGATGCTTGTGTAGACTGTAACGGAACAAAAAAATACAAAATCAAAATCAATCCTTGCGACGGCTTCCTAGATTGCGGTTCAATGGGCGGTGATACTGATGCCCAAACATGCATGTCTGGCTCTCAAATAAAATATGATAACTGCAAGCCTTGCCCGAATTTAGGAACGTTATCCTCTTGCCCTGTAGGGGCAAAATGCACATTTGAAGCATGTTCTAACCTTTACTATATTACATCTTGTAAAACAAATTATACTTTGAGTAATGGTAACTGCATATGTAAAAATACTTTTAAATATACTTGCAAAGGAACAGGATATTCGAAAGGCTCTGGCACAGCTTGTGGCGGAAAATATAAGTCCTGCGTTTGTGCGAGCGGATATAGTTGGATAAAAGGAAAATGTGTATCATGCGATAGTAGCTTCCGGTTTACTTGTACCGGCCTTTATGAAAGTCCATCTGGGGCTGAATGTAATGGAAAATATAGCTCTTGCTATTGCTCAAACGGCTATGAGTGGGACGGTAGTTCTTGTGAAGATCCTTGCGAAGCTGCAGGCTATGAATATACATGTAACACGAGCACCACTCATGCAGGAGGAGAAGGAACATCGTGTAATGGAAAATATAAATCATGTAAATGCATAAGTGGATATTATTGGAGCTCTGCATGTGGTTATTGTATGGATGAACCGCCAGGTCAAGGAGGTAGTATGTGTGGATATGATGGTAATGAAATTCCTGTTTGGTAAATTGTATCTTACCCAAAAAAGACATTTTACGGTGATTAATACCGATGAAAATATTATAGCTGCGTTTTTTAATAACGTCTTTAGCCCCGAACGAACTCGGGGCTTATTCATTGTCTAGTTTGTGTGTAAAGATTGTAAAAAAACGAATTTTTTATTCTTTATCCAACTGCTCATCCAGTGATTTTTCCAGCTCCTCAAGCTCTTGTTCATCTAAATCGACAACTGGAACTTTATAAGCCTCGTTAAACCAATTGCCCAGATCTATATCTGCACAGCGTTTGGAGCAAAAGGGACGATATTTGTTATCTTCGGTTACCAGCTTTTTGCATATCGGACAGCGATAAGTTTTAATGACTTCGCTCATGCGCTAAGCCTCAACTCGTCCGGTGCCATGGCAAGTCGGACATTCTACGCTCAAAATATCAGACAATGACGGGCGACGGCGAACGCGGACAACCTCAACATTTCCGCCGCGAGACAAACCAATGACATGCGCTCTGGTCGAATCTTTAGCCAGTTCTCGATCCAGTATCTCCAAAACCGGTTTCATATAACGATATTCGGAAGAACCGGCAAAGTCGATAATGATTTTTCCGGACAAATTTCTTAAGCGAATCTGACGGGCAATTTCAACCGCGGCTTCTTCGTTTACATGAGAGATTGAGCCGGCGCCGTGATCGTCTCCGGTATCAACATCTATGGCCACAAAAGCTTTGGTTTCTTCAATATAGACACGGCCGCCGCATTTTAAGCGGACTTCTTTTTCCATAGCTTCGCCAATCGCTTCATCAACCCCCATTTCTTTAAGCGGGCTGTTTTTAACCTCAACCTCAAAATCTCCGTCAAACTCGTTTTTGATGGCTTCTTCCATATTGCGCGTATTGACCACAACTTTATTCAAAGTCAAGGCATTGTTGCTCATATATTCAAACAGCGGGCTGCCTTTGGCATAAAGCAAGCAAGGAGCGGTTTCTGAGCGCGCTTTGGCTCTGACAACGTCATAAATTTTGCGAAGTTCGACCATTTCTTCTGCCAGTTCGTCTGGGGCAGCATCTGCAGCAGCCGTGCGGATTACCCAACCTTCTTGGCCTTGAACATTGTTTTGAACCAAGGTCTTTAACTCTTTGATTTTTTCAAAGCTGCCAATGCGCGAAGAGGCGTCAATATTCATACGGAACGGGCAATATACCAAATAAGTGCCGACAAATTGCAACGAGCGAACGACTTTGGCCCCTTTTTCGGCACGACGCTCTTGCGCCACCTGAACAACAATGCTTTGACCTTCATTATATTCGGTATCATTCATGCCATATTCATCGGCGTTAAAAAAGGCGTCTTTGCCGTCTTTGATGTCTACCATATAGCCATGGCGGCCGTTGGCTAAGTCAATCTTGCGTGTGATTTTTCCGAGATAAATGTTCCCTTCCGCCGCTTTGGCATTATCAATGATTTCAATCTCTTTTACACGCCCTTCATTCATTAATGCGATGGTGGTATAGGCGTTGCCTTTTTCATATACAATTGTGTCTACTGTCATTTTATTCCTGCTCCATTCAAGAGATTTTTTGTTTCATATAAAGGCAGGCCGACGATGCCGCTGTATGAGCCAATGATTTTGCGCACATAAGCTTCCATTCTGCCTTCTATTTTATATCCGCTGCAGCCGACCCATTCTTTGGAGGCTACATAGTTTTTGATTTCTTCTTCGGTTAATTGCTTCATGAGAATCCGCGTATCGACCAAGCGTTCGGAAATTTTGCCTTTTGCATCAATTACGCAGACAGCGCTTAAAACATGATGTGCATGACCGGAAAGGGCTTTCATCACCTGAGTTTGTTCTTCGTCATTTTTGGCTTTGTGCAACAAACGGCGCCCGCATACAACGATTGTATCGCAAGCTAAAACAATCTCTCCCTCATGAAGAGAAGAAACTTTTAAAGCTTTTTCGCGCGCCATTCTTTTGACATAAGCACTCGGCTTCTCGTCTTTTTTTTCGGTTTCATCAATATCTGCCGCACAAATCTCCTTCGGCGTATAACCTATCTGTTCCAGCAAGAGTTTTCTTTGCGGCGATGACGAGGCTAAGATAAAATTTTTTACCAAGATTTTATGCCTTTAAATGGCGTCATCATCATAGGTTTTTTCCATGCGCTCATGGCGTTCCTGAGCCTCGACCGACAAAGTGGCAATCGGGCGGGCTTCAAGCCGTGCCAAACCGATGGGTTCGCCGGTTTCTTCGCAATAGCCATATTCTTTGTCTTCGATGCGTTGGAGGGCATCATCAATTTTGCCAATCAGCTTTCTGATTCTGTCTTTGGTGCGCAAGTCAATTGCCTTGTCTGTTTCCATAGAGGCGCGGTCGATATCATCCGGCTGGTTTAAGCCGCCCTGACGCAAATCGTCCAAGGTATCTTTTGACTGTTCTATCAAATCTTTTTTCCAGTTTAACAGCTTTTGGCGAAAGTATTCGACCTGATAGTCGTTCATGTATTCTTCATCTTCACTCGGTTTATAGTCTGGCGGGAGAATTATTGATGCTTCCATATCTTTAGCTCCTTCTTGTTTATCACAATTATTTATTATCTTTCAGGTTAATCTTTTCTCTTATGTTCCGCAACAAAAAAAACTTGGTTATCACAGTTATTTCATTAATTTTGCAAGCTCTACCTCTATCCTGAGTTCTATTTCCGCCATAATTTCATCAAGGCGTTCGTCCCCGCTGGTGCCGCGGCGTTCTCTGACAAAGCGCGCAATTTCTATCATACGGTCTTTAGAGATGGCGCCAATTAATAGGCCGTCTCTGATTTCTTCGAGCTTTTCGATTAAACTTTTTCCGCGTTCGACAGTCTGGCGACGGCGCTCTTTTTCCTCATCCGTATCAACCATTTGTGCCGCCAGCAAAACCTCGGTTCCGCTCAAGCTGTTTGTGGTTTGTACCGGTGCGTTTTCTTCTGTGGCCATGGTTTGTTCAAGGTAAGAAGAAAAACTGCTGCCGGTCGAGACTTTTTTGGCTTTGGCTCCGCCTTTTATCTCATTGCTTTTGCTGATGTCGCTAACCTGAATCATTTGTTTTTTCCTTATTGAAACTCCCAAGTGATTTCATTATTGTCACGTTTGCAAACAGCAGCGGCTTGTGACACGCTCACCGGTAAGGCATCTGATGCATTTTGACTTTTATTGATAGGCCATTCATAACTTTTATCGTTAATCTTTATAGACACCAAATCAGAGCTGTCCGTATAGACCCAATTCATCGTTCCCAATGCCACGCAAACCGCAAGTGGCAATCCATCAAATCTTATTTTATAAGTCATGACGCCGGAAATTAGTTTTACATCCCCATAGGGCTGAACAATACCGTTGTTTCTGACCATATAACGTGGAATTAAATTTTCATCAATGAGCTTTTGATCTGAAACTTTTAAATAATTACCATCCGCCACATATCGTTGACTTATAACCTTTTGTAGTGTGAGTATGTCATCTTGTGTACGATTTTTATGATATCTGTCCAGAATGCTGCTTACCAACATACTGGAGCTTACCGCAATCATGCCGATAATGCCCAAAACACCCAGAACTTCAACAAAGGTATAGCCGCTATCTGCTCTTCTTTTCATTATCTTTTCCGCTTTATTATAATCTCTATTGTTTCTTTATAGCATTTTATATCTTGTTTCTCAATATTTATATTTACTTTTTACTTTTATTTTATTTAATATTGGTTATATTATTTGCAGATTTATAATTTTTTATGAGGTTTTATGATGAAAAAAGTTCTTTTGCCATTGGCGGCTGTCGCTTTTGTTGCAAGCATTGCTTCCGCAAAGGCTAATGATGGCTCTGATTTGAACTATGTTCCTTATGTCGGTCTGGATTATGTTTACTCTAATGTAAACGCCAAAAACTTGAGACCGAATCTTAATTCTGCCGCGATTAACATCGGTTCTGACTACAACCGCTTTTTCAGCACCGAGGTTTTTTATCAGTTTTCGGACACATCAAAGAAAAACAGCAGCGCAAACGGCAAAGTAAAAACCTCTTTCCAAGCCGGCGGTCTTGATGTTTATGGCTATCTGCCGCTGCTGTGTGACAGAGATTTAGCCCTTATCGGAACAGCTGGTGTCGGTATCTATGACTTCCGCAAAAAATATTCTAATCCCTATGTTAAAGACGGAAACGACCAAGGTTATGGTTATCGTTTGGGTGCCGGTATGTTTTATTCTTTAAACAAAGACTGGGCAGTTCGTGCGGTAGCGCGTTATGTTAAGCTGGATGAAGTTAAAGACATTGACCATATGTGGGAATATTCCGCCGGTTTGCGCTATACCTTCTAAAAGAAGAAAAGCATGAAAAATTTTGTTTTAGCGCTTTGTGGAATTTTAGCTCTGGTGGCTTGCTCGGATAAAGAGTCTGAGAAAACAGCTACGGCTTCCGTGGTGGACGAATCGGTTATCTCTGATTTTAGCGGCAAGGCTTTTGAAGTCAGTGTGGCAACGGCGGCAAATCCTTGCAATCTTAACAGCGAAACGGTTTGTGCCGTTGAAGATTATATTGCTTGTTCAATCAACCCAAGTTTGGCGAAATGTGCGGAAGCAAAAGACTTTTTGCCGAGTTTTGTGTTTATGAATGATGAAAGCCTAGAGCGTCCGACATGGCAGAAATTTGAGATTGTTAAGGTTAAACCTCTCGCCTCGGGTGAAATGGAGATTTATGCCACATCAACCTGTGACGGAAAGTGGTTTGGCCTGTGTCAGGGCAACATCATCTTTGTATTGGCAAACAAAAATTCTCGCTGGTTTGTTAAAGACGTTTATGCCAGAGAAAATTTTTAGAGATGAAGTAAAAGCGGAGTTTTGAAGCTCCGCTTTTTTGGTTTGAAGAACAAAAACCTAAAAAGCGAGGACGGGGCGGACCTCGTAGCTGTAATTCATACTGTAGTAGGTCAAACCGTAGCTATCGCTAAAGTATGAGTTCCACACGTAGTCACTATCGCCCTCGGACGACGACCAAGCTTCGGTGTATTTTGTGAATTGTGTCCCACCAGCTCGGCTAAATCCTGTATTTATCGCATCTTGGTTATTATAATAAGAGGTAAATATTCCTGCCGCCGGCAAGCACCAATCTCCGGCTTCCGTTCCTGCTGTTTTATACTCATGTGCCGCCCATGCTGCCGGATATGCACTCTTATTACCCGCCGCGATTATTTTTGCCGTATTCCCACAACTATCATAATCCTTAGATGCTGCTGATGATGATGTATAGTCTGTTAACGTTGAGATATTCTTGCCATATCTACCCCAATTATAGCTGCCTATCGATTCCAGTGCTAGCGCCTGATATCCACTCGGACCTAAATAAACAACAATACCTATTGGCGTTTTTCCAGCAATGACCGTCAATGAACACGTCATATCGTCATACAATATACTTCCTATAACACAGTTCTCTTGTTGTTGCTGTTGATTTATCTTCTTTTCTAATTCCGTTATTTGGGTCGTAACCTCATTTATCTTATTCGCTAAATCACAATTCCAATAATTACCAAACGGGCATTTGAGACCGCCGTCACAAGAAGAGGTGCTGGTATAGCCCATTGCCGTACAGCTCGGGGTGGCGATACAGGCCGCATTTGCTTGCACAATGCCGCCACAAAGAACAAATGCTGTTGTTGTATAGAGTATTTTTTTCATCTTCTTTCTCCTTTGTTTTCTTACATTGCGCAATAGTCGCAATAATCGGTATAACCACTTTTACAGCCGGTGGCATACCACAAGCCTGAGCAATCTTCATATTCACAGACTGAACCACTCGGGCAACTCGTATAAGTGCCTAAATTCGGACAAGCTTTACAGTTATCATATTTGATTGTATTGCCGGACTGACAAGTTTCCGCACCGGCTGCGCCGCCCATAGAGCCGCAGTCTTGAAAACCGTCGCAGGAATTGATTTTGACTTTATATTTTGTTTGTCCGTCACAATCGAGGCAGCTCTCGCCGTCTTGGACATAACCTTCGGGGATTGTGGTATAATCATATCCGGCACCGCAAGGCGTGCAGGTACAAGATGCATATTTGCCGTCGCAAGGCTCACCAACCCCGACATGCGGTTCTTCACAAGTCACATAATTACTCGGACAAGCTTTTACACATTCCGAATAATAAGCGCCATAAGGACATTTCTTGCCGCCGGCTTTATAACCATCGGGGCAACTCGTAATCGTATAGCCTTCGTTCTGACAACGCTTGTCGGGATTAAGGTCAAAACTTGGAACATCGCTACTTGTTCCGCCGCTAAACATACTGTCCGCACAAGCCGAAGTGTCATTAATAAAACAGACTGCCGCGATTTGAAATTCATCGGAAGAAGGCAAACTCAAAGAAGGAGAAGTAAGGTGTGTGTGAAGTGTGTCGATAAGCTCTTCTCCATACTTCGGAAAAGAAACATTAGCTTTTGCGTTCAGCGGTATTATTCCAACCGCTGAAATCACTGCGGTTAAAACCGCATATTGTCGCGAATTTAACATAATATTACCTTTCATAGCTTGCCTTCACGACTCGAGTATAGCATAATTTTGCTATGCTTGCAAGATTATTTTTGTTTTAAAGTGGGAGTATGGTGAAAAAATCCCATCTAAAATTTACGGTGTTGACGAATAAAACTTTTGGCGCTAAATTAGTTTGGTTGATTATATTTTTTTATGGAGTTCATCTTGGCTGATTTTTGCAAACATAATGTTATTTGGGATCTTGATAATACACTCTATCGTATTACGCCGGAATTTGCCGATATGCTCGATGAAGCAACAGCGGTTGCCGCGATTGAAGACTTTCATCTGCCGCTGACGTTTGAAGAAGCTAAGGCTAAGGTTAAAGAATCTTATGCAACTTATCGTGACGGCGGTGAGATTTTTGTGCGCGACTATGGTATCTCTCCCAAAGATATGTTTGTGGCTTATCATAACCGCAAGCCGATTTCTCCTATTGTGCCATACAAAGGTATTCTTGAAAAGCTGGAGAAACTCCCGATTAATCAGTTTATTTTTTCAACCAGCTCTCGCGATGTGTGCGAAAAAATTTTGCGCCATATCGGGCTTTATGATTTTTTCAAAGGACGTTTTTATTCGGTTGAAGATTTTGATTGTTACAAAAAAAACGAAAATGCTGATGTTTATCGCAGGCTTTGCGAGCGGATTAATGTTGATCCAAAGGACTGCATTTTTGTTGATGATAGTTATTCTAACCTTGAGTTTGCCAAAGAAATCGGCATGACAACCGTGAGAATCTTCTATAATCAAAACTCTGCCAAAGATAAGACCTATATTGATGCCGCTTATAAGGGTATCGAAGCTTTTCTTGAGGATTTTCCTAAGCTGCTTGCTCAATGCCAAATTGCTTAGCCATGCTCTTCATGAAAGCGGCGGCATAAATCGCCTTCCATTTGATAATTTTTTTGATTATCAAGTTTTTTCTGCTCACGCAGAAGCTCTTTTTTGAAATAATCTATCAGCGGTTCCATCTGGCGCATATAGGCTTTTATCAGGTCTTGCGTGGCTCTGTCGCCGTCTCTTTTGTCTTTTATCTCAATCGCCGGTGTATTTTTTATAATTGCTTCAACACTTTCTTTTAGTTTGGGTAAAAAATATCTGAGCGCCGCCGCGTTTATTTGTTGGTGCGTTTGCTCGTGCCGCAATACGACATTATATTCACAAGTGTCATATCCAAGCTCATGAGACAAATATACCACCGGATCTTGATAGCCGACAAAAATATCGACATCTACCGGCAAAACGCAATAAGTGCCGGCCTTGTTCCTCATACTGACAGTATTTGCCGAAACCTTATGTGTTACACTTACCAATGCCAAGCCCGAGGCAAACAATCCTTGTTCGACAATGCCGTAATCTTCACCCTCACGGGTTAGCTCTATTTTGCTCTTTGTTCTATCGTATCGAAGTTTGCCGTACGAACTTGTAAACTTGATTTCAGGCGCAATCGTATATTCCGAGCAAACGTCTGACGCTCCCGCCCGAAACGAAATTAAAATAAATGTTAATACAAAAAAAAGTTTTTTCATGTATTCTAGTTTAAGTGAATATTCTTAATTTTGGGTTACGCTAATGCATTTTTCTAAAATATTTATTGCGGCTGCGTTTGTGTGTGGCTGTGTGACGATGGCTCATTCGCAATATTTGCGCAAAAAGCTTAAGCCGGCGTTTTTTATTCCCGAAAATGAGCTTGATTATCAAGAAAAACTGCCACCGATTGTGCCTTCTCAGACAATTTATAACACTATTAAAAAGCTCTCCGCTGATGATGAAGCTCAAAGCAACAGCACCGCTCCGGCAGAAGAGTCCTCGCCTCAGCTTGCCTTTTCTACCAATACACCTATTCTTGATGAAAAACTGCATCCCGACTACAAAGAAAAATATGATGACTATCTAAAAGACCTTGTTGTTATCGGGCAAACAGGAAAAATCCCCTTCAACAAAACACTTGAAGAGGATTTGAAAAAGATGAACTCAAATGAAGCCTTTGTGGTTAAATAGCCTTTGGCGTATCCAGCGGACGGCTGATTTTGCGATAAATATATACGGCAATCGGAACTCCCAGCAACATTCCCCACATGCCTATCATGCTATGAGCAATATATAAGATAATCAAGGTCATGACCGGATTGATATGCATGACAGAAGAAACAATCCTTGGGTTTAATACATAAGCCTCCAGCAAGTGAATGAAAATTATCATCATCAGCGCCCAAAAGCCTAGCTCCATGCCGCCGCTGTTGACCGCCATTAAAATTACCGGAACTGATGAAATCCACATTCCTAACACCGGAATCAACCCGCACATGAAAACGATTGTGCATAATAGCACAATTGCCTTCACCCCCATAAGATGCAAGAAAAAGGCCGTTAACATTGTGTTTATGGCCGATATCATTAACTGGGCACGAAAATTTTCACCAACAACCTTGGCAAAGAGAATAATACTATCAGACGTCTCGCGATAAGATTCTGCTAATCTTGTGAAGCGCAATCTTCTGACCCCGCGGGACAATATCGGCAAATCATACATTATCAAAAAGCTGAATAATATCGCCAGGAAGAACCACCCGATGTAGTGCACGCCTTGTTCCAGCGCAGAGCTTACACCGTTCCATGCGCTGACGACCAAACTTTCGGGAAACAGGGCCTCCTTTATCTGAGGCAAAAGCGGCGCAATAAATTCGTTTGAGCTCAAGTTATTGTTCATCCAATTTTTTACAGAGCTCATACTTTGCGGAAGTTGTTCCGTGAAGTTGATTGTTTCTGACAAAATGCGTGAAGGAATATAGGCCAGAAACGCCGTTACTCCCAGCAAAAATAACAGATAAAAGCACACAACCAAAAATCTGCGATTGAGGTGATATTTGCGGCGAATCCAATGGGTTACGCCGGAAACAATAAAGCACATAATGAAAGTAATAAAAACCAAGCCAAACATGTTTCTGAACAAATACAAAAGTCCCATAAATATTGCCCAGATAAAATAGACACGGTTTACGCGGATGAATTCAGAAATGTTAAATGTCATTGTTTTTTCCCTCATTTTCTGTTTTTAGGTAGCTTAGCAATTCTTTGTAAATTATGAATTAATATTTTTTCTGCACAGAAAAAAACCTGAGCATTTAACTCAGGTTTTTCGTTTTATTTTTCAGCTTTTTTCTTTTCTTTTTTAGCAGCTTTAACTTTTTTAGAAGCTTTAGCTTTTTTAGCCTTGGCTTTAGCTTTTTGCTGTTTTTTCTTTTCGGCCTTTTTCTCGGCAATGGCGGCGGCTTTGGCCTCTCTTTCGGCCTGAGCCTCGGCTTTTGCCTTATTGGTGTTTATGGCTTTTTCCAAATCTTTTTCGGTGCAAAGGCCAATAGCCACCGGATTTTTTGGGCGGATAACGGCAGAATCTCTGTGCGTGCCGTTTCTAATGGCTTCAATCGTCGGCTTTGTCGTACCAACCAGCTTGCAAATTTGAGCATCGGTTAATTCGGGACAATTTTTGAGAATCCATGCAACGGCGTTGGGTTTGTCATTTCTTTGTGATGGAGACAAAACCTTTTTGGCCTTGGCATTTTTTTCACGAACATTGAGTTCCATTTTATTCGCCTGCAAGCGTGCACTGCCATCTGCTTCGCAGCGTTTGATTTCTTCCCAGGTCAACTGGTTGGTGTCAACCGGAGAAATTCCCATAATATTAAAAGCAACATCGCCGTCGGCAATGGCCTGTATTTCTAACTCGTGCAATTCGCAAAAATCTGCTATTTGTATAAAGCTCAGCGTTGTGTTTTCTACCAGCCATACTGCCGTGGCTTTTGGCATTAATGGTGCTGTCATTTTTCTTCCTTTCTTTTTTGCATAAAAAAACATTCACTATTTTTCTCAAGAATAGTGAATGTTTTAAGATTATACAAGAGCTTTTTTTAACTTTGAGCTTAATATTTGCTATTATTTTGATATATTCGGGCTAAATTAAGATAACCATTGGCCAACATGTCGGCGGCGCCCTGATATCTTGTCGCCTGTATTTCCAGCGCATTTACTGCAGATAATGTGCCGGTTGAACTGGTACTAATCATTGGAACATTGCTGGTGGTTTTGTTTTTGCTGTCATCTGACATACTCTCGGTCGTGACATAGTCATGCTTATAGTTTTCGCCTTGTTTAATTTGCATGACATAGGCCAAATCTTTATTTGCATCATAATCTTCCGTGCGGCTGATTTTGATGTAAAAATCACCTTTCTTGGCTTTATATTCACCATTCAGCAACTGCTCCATGGCGATATATTCGTCGCTTCCCTTTTCGGCAGTCGAATCGGCAACCAAAACCTCTTTTCCGTTTTTATAGGTATAAACCTGTATTTGCAGCCCCTCACCGTTTATCCCTAATAAGCCATATTTTTCTGCCTCTTTAGCTTTTTCTTCCTGCTCTTTGGCATAGCCCTCCGGGTCTGTTAATTTTTTTAACTCATCAAGTTTGGCTTGATATTCTGACAAATCAAGAACATTTTCATTTTCGCTGGCACCGCTGCGCAAGGATATACTCAGCTTGCCGTTGGACTGAACCTGAATCTTATACATATCCAAGCTATCATTATTAGCCAATTTTCCGACCGTGCTGATTCGGGCATAGTTTAAGCGCATATAGCCTAAGTCGCGCGCATTGGTAAAGCCCTCGTCAACATCGTTAACGTCGGTTATGCTCTTTTCCCAGTGGCTGATGCCGCTATCATCTATATTTGTACTGCGTGGAACCGTAAGTGCCATTGTTCCTCTCCCTTCTATGCTCCTAACTTTTTTATTGTATCATAAAATTAGCGCCAACGCAATGTTTTTCTGTTTATTTATAGATTTAGCTTGTGCAAACCTATTGATAAACCTGTTTTTTCAAGCTTTTTGGTGCCTAGGTCTTCTATTTCAAATCCTTGGCCTGATAAGACTTTTGAAATATTTTCATCCATGATAATTTCTCCGTCATAAGTCTGGGCGATTAAATCATCAATATATTCTTCTTTTTTGGGCAGATCATCGACTTTGGCCTCGATTAAAACTATTCGTTCCGCAACAATCAGATTTTCATCATTCATTTCTTCTACATAGTTTTTGGCATCGCCTAAAATCTCTTCTGCGCATTTGGCGCCTTGCGCCATATTGGAAAATTGAACAGAAATTAGCGTCTTTTTATCTGATATGACCGTGCCGTTATACTTTCCGGCAAGATTATTAATGATATTAAGTATTCCTTCTTGTATGTCGGCAGAATAGTCTTGCGGTTTTTTATCTGTTCCGTTGTATAAAATTCTGAGGTAAATGTTCACCAAACCGCTGGCGTAAGTTTTTTCTTCTTTTGCGGTTTGTTTTTGTTGCTTTTGTGTTTCTTCCTCTTTCTTTTTTTGTTGATAGGTTATGTTATTTAATTTGCACCATTTGCCAAATGTTATGCGCAATATATCCCAGTCAAAATCTTCGCCATGTATTTTTTGCGACATGAGGTAAGCACCGACGCCGGTTAGAAATACCGCAACCTTTGTGTCTTGATAAGTGTTCTTCGCCTCATAAAAAGCAGCGACGTTTGCGTCTTTTCCATCTATTATGCTAAAGGCCTCATGCAACAGTGAATTGGCTTGAGCTATATTAAGTTTATTATATCTGGCAAGCTCCATGCAGGCGCCATAGACCACAAATCTTAGCCCCAAACGATTGAAATCATCTGAAATCGAGATGCGGCTATCCATGTGCGCTATCATTTGGCTCAAAAATTCAACAATTTTGCGCTTGTCCTTCATTTCTGCTTCAGGAAAAGACGGAACTATATCAGCCGCCATACCGGCATTGAGATTATATAGCCGGACGATGGCGTCGGCTTTGCTTAAAAATTTTTTCTCCGGAATTATTTTTTTATGACGGCGGCGCAGGCCAAAAACTTGCCACGGGACTTTTTTTAATATTAACGGAACGGCAACCAGCAGAAACAGACCAAAGAAAAACAAAAATAATATTGTCTTGGTTGATTCTTCCGGCATGGTTTCATCAACCAGCGGCAAAGACAAGGTGACAACCAAATTGGCAAACAATAAGCTGAATATAATAATCAATATCAGCTTTATGACTGCCATGGTCATATTTTTGACTGAATTTGTTTGTTCTTCAACAGCTGAATATATGCTGTTTATTTCATTATTAAACTCATCATTTTTGTCGCTGCGCTCTTTGGTGAAAAAATTGCTGCTTTCTCCTCGCGCCTTTTTTTTGTTTTTTTTCTCAACGATATTTACAAACTCTACCGTTTCTTGATAATTATTATCCATGACATTAAATTTTTCTCTTATTAATTTCACAGAAACATTATCATGCTCTAATTCATGGGCAAATTTGATGGCGGAATCGTGTTGTTCTTCCGGAAATCTTTCTTCCAACTTCCAGCCATTTCCTCTGTCTACGTATACTTCGTAGTGTGTGATATCTACCATTGCTTTTTTCCTAAAAACAAAAAAACCTGAACTTATTTTATCAAGTTCAGGTTAATAAAGCTTAAATTATTTTACAAGCTTATTTAGAAGTATCAGTTTTCAGGCCGAAAGCAGCAAATTTGCTGTTGAACTTAGAAACTTGACCACCGGTATCAACCATGCGGTGAACACCTGTCCATGCCGGATGAGATTTCGGGTCAATTTCAAGATTCATTTTTTCGCCGGCTTTGCCCCAAGTACTTCTTGTCTTGCATTCCGTGCCATCTGTCATCACATAGGTAATTTCGTGATAATCAGGATGAATACCTTTTTTCATTCTTTTTCTCCACAAATTTAAAACTTACATTCAAAGTTAGTGCTCTTATACATTAGACTCTTGATAAACGCAAGCTTTTTTTTTAATTTTTTGTATTTTTATCTATTTTTTTAGTTCCGTCAGGGAAACTGTGTTGATTCTGTCATCGTCAGCTTCAACATTTATTATCTTTATGCTAAAGTTTTTATAACCTTTTTCCAAAAGATAACTCCGTGTATTGACGGCGCGATTCAAGCTGATTCGCTTGTTTTGGAAAACATTTTCGCCACCCGAAAGACTATATGAGATTATGGACATCTTGTTGACTTTCGGATTTTGGAAGGAAGCCAATGTGTCGTCTATGATTTTCTTTTGCGTATCTTCCAACTCACTTTGCTGCGGCGCAAAAGTTATAATACCGGCTTGAGAATCTTGGCTTGCTTGCGGTTGAGATATAATAACCTCTCTTTTGGGTGCCTCAATTTTTACTTCGGGCACCACAACTTCGGGTTTCGGGGTTTCAACCTTTACTTCCGGTACTGCAACCTCGGGTTTCGGGGTTTCAGCCTTTACTTCCGGTGCGGCAACTTCGGGTTTCGGGGTTTCAACCTTTACTTCCGGTGCGGCAACTTCGGGTTTCGGGGTTTCAACCTTTACTTCCGGTGCAGCGACCTCGGGTTTCGGGGTTTCAATTTTTACTTCCGGTGCGACAACTTCGGGTTTCGGTGCCTCAACTTTTACTTCCGGTGCGACAACTTCGGGTTTCGGTGCCTCAACTTTTACTTCCGGTACTGCGACCTCGGGTTTTGGTGCCTCAACTTTTACTTCCGGTACTGCGACCTTGGGTTTCGGGGTTTCAACTTTTACTTCCGGTACTGCGACCTTGGGTTTCGGGGTTTCAACCTTTACTTTCGGTGTCTTTACTGCTTTGGCTTTTTTTACCTTTTTAGCCTTGACTTTCGGCTTGGCAGTTTTTTTCTTAACTGTCGGGAAAAGAGGCTTTGGACTTGATACGGTTGCCGATGACGGAGCGCCTAAGCTGTCCAGTACAGACATATCAATCACAACATTATCTTCCGCATGTCCTGATGATATTCCGACCATTAAACTTATTGCGCAAACGCCTAAAGCTACCGTTTTTTTCAGCATCTCTTTTCCTTCCAGTTCCGTTAGTTCATTAACGATTGAGCAAATCATATACCTTGTTGTTTAAATTTGCATTAACCGCGATAATATCTCCAGAGGCAATTACTGCCGGTAAATCTTCCGTGCGGATGTCTTTTTGACTAATGTCAAAAACATAGCCTCCGGCTTCTTTGACCAGCATGATACCGGCTGTGAGGTCATTTATTTGCTGGCCTTTGGCAACAAAGGCATCAGCCTTGCCGGCGGCAACATAAGCCAAGCTTAAATTCGAATCGCCCAGCAGGCGAACGGCACCGGTTGATGCTGCCAATTTATTATACAAAATGCTGTCTTCGGCATGATTTTCTGCACGGTGAGACGGTTCGGTAAAGACAACAGCCTCTGCAAGCTCTTTGCGAGATGATACTCTCAAGCGCTCGTGACTGCGGAAGCCTTCTTTATAAGCCCCCATTCCCTTTTCGGCAAAAAACAGCTCGTCTGATATGGGGTTATAAATCACAGCCGCCAAGGTTGTGTCGTTTTCACACATGGCAACAGACATTGTCAGGTATGGAATCGCATGAATAAAATTGTTCATGCCGCTCAAGGCAGAAATTACAAAATAGCCCCCTTGCGGATGCGGTTTCCCGTCTTCGGCAAACGAAAAGTTTGGACGAAGGCGCGCCAGCTCGGTTTTTAACGTGCGCTCGGCTTTGTTATAGCCGTTTATCACAAAGGTGCGATAATCCTTCACCGAAGATTGCAGTTGTTCTATCTCGCTGAAATCTCTGGTCAATGACTGCGATGCTTTTTTAACCGCCGCAATCAGATTGGTTAAATTCGGTGATAAATAAGACATTATTCCCTGCCCTGTTATTATTTTGCTCTTTCTACATAGTTGCCTTCAGCCGTGCCGACAACAATCTTGTCACCTGCACCGATAAAGGGCGGAACCATAACGCGAACACCATTGTCCAAAATTGCCGGCTTATAAGAAGAAGCGGCAGTTTGGCCTTTAACCACAGGCTCTGTTTCAGCAACGGTGCAAACAACTTGCAACGGCAATTCAACCGAAATCGGCTTGTTGTCAATAAAGCTGATGATGACAGCCATGCCATCGGTCATAAACGGACGCGAATCGCCCAAGATATCTGCCGGAAGCGTAAATTGATCAAAAGTTTCACTGTCCATGAAGGTTAAGCCGGTGCCGTCTTCAAACAAGAACTGGCAGTCTTTTTCTTCGACCATTAATTTTTCAACCGTATCTTCTGTTCTAAAGCGTTCGTTGGTTTTTGTTCCTTCTTCGACAGACTTCATTTCAACCTGCATGAAGGCGCCGCCTTTGCCCGGTTTTATGTGTTGAGCTTTTGTAATTGTCCATGGTTTGTTTTTGTATTCAATAACCCAGCCAATTCTGATTGATCCTGCTAACTGTTTCATTCTTTTTCTCCATATTTACAATGTTAAATTCGGTGATTTTTTTTGAGAATGTAATCTAAACTTTTAATTTTCGCAACTAAAATCTTTATACCACGATGATTTTATTATCAGATTATCTGCTTCAAGCTTGGTGAGGTCGAGGTCTTGTTCCTCAACAAAAACGGCTGACTGTATTAAAAACAGCTCATTATACCAGTTTATCAGCTCTTTTACCGAATCTGCTCCTTGCTGCCAAAGTCTGAAAGCCAAGAAATCAGGCTCGGCTTCACTCAAAATCATTGCCTCATGGCGGCGGTTGCGGCTGATAAAGCCAAGTATTTTATTTTTATATTTTTCTCTTAGATGTTTAGCCTCTGTTGCCGGATTTTCATTTTTGCTTAAATCCAGCAAAATACCGTCAAAGTGATATTGACTGCACAACTTTTCTGCTTGGGCGCCGTAAGCCAAAACTAATTTATCTTGCGCATTTGCCTCTTGAACAAATCGGCGGCAAAAGTCTTCCGGCAAAGACGAATCCAGCAAAAAGCATTCGGCTTTGGTGTTTTTTAGCGGCGAATCGTCCGGCTCGGTTATGTATAAAATAAACTTTGGCATATCTTTATTGTCAGCCTTGAAACTTCTTCTCATTTTTATATTATATAGTCATTGTGTGGGTAATATAGCCTAAGAATCCGTGAATGGGAAGTAAAATTGTGACCGAATTTGATTTTTTAGAGTTAAATGATGCTTATGCCGCTCTCAATAACGCTTTGATTGAGCTTGATTCTGCCGTTGAGGCCAAGCAAAAAGCTTTATCTTCGGAGAGAGAAAAGTTTGATGCTGATATCGCAAAAAAAGACGCACGCATTAAAAGTCTGAAAAAATCTTCGGAAAAGGCTCTTTCCTCGATGGAATCGATTATTGAAAAACTTAATTTGATACTGGATAAAGATGGCGCAAATAACAATCGTAATTAATTCTCGTGAATATGCCGTTGCCTGTGAAGACGGACAGGAAGCAAGGTTGCTCCAGCTTTCGCGTTTGCTTGATGAAAAAGCAAAGCTTTTGACCGCAGGCGGGCAACAGGTTAATGAAAATCTGCTGCTTGCCATGGTTGGGCTTTTGCTCGCCGATGAATTGACCGAACTTAAAAAAGGGCAGTCGGCGCAGGTGGCGAATCCTGATGCTGTCGACAAGAAGCAAGTTCTTGAGGCTGAAAAACAGGCGGCACTAAAACTTTTTGATATCGCCGAACGCATAAAAAAGCTTGCAAATAAAATCGAATCATTATAATGTATAGATATGGAGAGGGTGCTGTCCGGTTCGTGACTTCCGTAAGTCTTCCGAGCCAACATTATTTTTTAGGGAACTGTCTCTGAGCAAATCGTGGTTTGTTTATATGGTGCCCACCTAGTTGACAGCGGTTCGTGTTGAATACACCATGCACGGCTGTGACGGGCCCTCTCAAGTTTTACTAACCTTATTTTTGGAAATCCCTAATTCGGGATTTTCTTGTTTTAAATGGAAAGAAAAAATTGCGTATTGTTTATTGCGGAGATGTGGTCGGACGTGCCGGACGCGACGCCTTATTAAACCAGATTAATACAATAAAAAATGACTTAAATCCCGATGCTATTTTCGTTAATGTTGAAAATGCTGCACATGGCTTTGGCGTTACCCCCGGAATCTGCCGCGACTTTTTAGATAAAGGTGTTACCGGCCTAACAACCGGAAACCATGTTTGGCAGCAAAGAGAGATTATTCCCTTTCTGAATGACTGCAAAAAAATCGTGCGTCCGCTTAATTATCCTGAGAATCTTCCCGGTCGCGGCTGGGCAGAATTTGTGCTGCCTAACGGCAAAAAAATCTTGCTGGTTCAGGTTTTGGGGCGTTTGTTTATGGAAGCGGTTGACTGCCCCGTACAAGCCTTGGAAAAGCTCTTAAAAAGCTATAATCTCGGGCGAAATGTTGATGCAATTTTGGTTGATATCCATGCCGAGGCTACGTCTGAAAAACTCTCTTTCGGATATTATTTTGACGGTAAAGTATCTGTCGTTGCCGGAACACATACCCATGTGCCGACTTCTGATTATCGCCTGTTGCGGCAAGGAACAGCTTATATTACCGATGTTGGAATGTGCGGCAATTATGACTCGGTTTTGGGTTTTGAAATCGAAGAGCCGGTTAATCGCATTGCACGCCGATATACCGGAAACCGCCTAGTGCCATGTAAAAGTAACGGTACGGTTTATGGAATCGTGGTTGATATTGATGACAACACCGGTTTAGCAAAAGAAATTAAACAGATAAAATATTAAGCCCTAGCTTAAAGTTTTTTATAAAGACCTTCTCGCAAGATCTTTTTTTTCACCACACTCCCATCGCAAAATAAAAATCATCTTGCATGATTAGCAAAATTATGCTATAATCGAGTCGTGAAGGCAAACGAGATAGGAGAAGTATTATGTTTATCTCACGACAAAAGGCGGCTTTGACCGCGGCGCTAAGTTTTGCGACAGGTGTTTCGCCTTGTGGCGTGAGAGCAGATAATTCTGTTATCAAGAGTGACGAGCAGCTTGTCTACACACTTCACACACACCTTTACGCTTCGTCACAAAGTTTGCCTTCTTCTGATGAATTTCAAATCGCGGCGGTGTGCTTTATTAATGATACAGCAGCTTGTTCCGACGCCATGTTCGGCGGCAATGGCAGCGGCAATTTACCCGATTTTGACATGAATCCTCATGACCGCTGCTTTAATGAAGGTTTTACCGTCAGCGAATGTCCTGAGTGGTATGCCCCTGGGGGAAAGAAATGTCCATACGGTCCTTATTATTCAGATTGTATTTCAACTTGCCCAAGTAGTTATGTAACTTGCGAAGAACCTTATGTCGGTGTTGGTGAGGCTTGCGGCGGCAAATATGCGTCCTGCGCTTGCACCCCTTGCGGTTCGGAATATACCGAAACCGAGATACCGGCCGGATATGAACAACTTGGCGAGCCTTGTTTGGATTGTGACGGACAAACAAAATATCAAGTTGTGGCGGCAGCTTGCGAGGGCTTTCAGATTTGCGGAGATTTAGGACCAATCGCGGGGACGGAAACTTGTTTGTCCGGCACCACTACCCTTTATAAAGAATGTAAAACCTGCGCCAATAACGGTACTTTGTCTGCTTGCCCTGAGGGCTATGAATGTACCTTTGAGGATTGTTCGGGCAAATGGTATATCACCGGCTGCGCGGTGAATTATGACAATTATTGCACCGCACCGATAACCGATTGCGCGGCTTTGGGCTATAAGTCGACGAGTTGCAGCGGCAGAGCTTTGAAATGTCCCTATAACAGCGCATTTATGCTGTGCTTATAACAAGAAGGAGAAAGAGATGAGGAAATTAATCTTAATGACAAGCGCGGCAGTCATCGCGCCGATGAGCGCCATCGCTCAAACCCCGACTTGTACCGCCACACCGGATTGCGCAAGTCTTGGCTATACCGAAGCTTCTTGCCCGAACGGCGGCGTCAAATGCCCGTGGGGCGACAAGTGGTTCTGCGCTACAAGTGAATCTGAAGTCTGTTCAAAATATGGATTTAAGTACACTTGCACCGGCGCGGGCTACGCCGGAGGTGTCGGAGAAAGTTGTGAAGGAAAATATATCTCTTGTAAATGTGCCGAAGGATATGTTTTGAAAAACAACGCTTGCTTAAAGGAGACTGTCAAGTTTGGTCAGTGCAATGGAAACGGACGTAACTGTTCTCTTGGCGATATTTTGTTCAGTGACGGAACGTGCAGCTCGAATAAAGTTTCAGGGAAAACACCGATAGCTGTGGTCGTCTATAAATCCTCTGATGGAAAATGCGGACAAGCGATGGCATTAGATTCTATATCTGACAACTCATTTTGTCAGACGTATACAGGGATAGACACATGTTACGATAATAGTACTGGAGTTGCATATCCATATCCTTGCTATTCAACGATTGACTTGTGTCAAGATTTAGTTACAGGTGGTACGTTTTCAGCAAATACTCTTGCGTCAAAGGACTATGCAAGTTGTGAGAATAGTGAAAATATAAGAGCACAAGGCGATGAAACACCATTTCCTGCAGTATGGGCGGCGTATAATTATACGACTGCGGGAACAAAGGCAGGAAATTGGTGCTTACCGGCAGCAGGAATATTTACCTCGATATACAATAACCAAAGCGTAATCAACACGGGATTTAGCCGAGCCGGTGGAACACAATTCACATCCAGTACCTACGCTTGGTCATCGACTGAGTATGATGAGTACGATGCATGGTACTCAAATTTCAGCAGCAGTTATGGTTTAGGCTACGACTACAAAAAGAATACCCGATATGCGGTTCGGCCGGTGATTGAGTTTTAAGCGTTATATTCCAGAATCGTGATTTTGGCGATGCCGTAGCAGCGTTCGTCGAGCAACTTAAAGGATGTGGGGATGGCAAGTTGTTCGTCTTTGTGGGTTTCTAAAACACAGACCGCACCGTTTGCCAGCCAGCCTTTTTTAACCGCCTCATCAAGAGCTTTTTCGGTCAAGCCCTGATGATAAGGTGCGTCCGAAAAATATAAATTATATTTTTTGTTTTTATCGGCAAAAGGCAGATTTTCGGCCGTGCCTTTGATGAGTTTTATCTTGTCTTTTTCAGCGGGAAAAAGGGCGGCGTTTTTGGCAGCGGTGGTTGTGTCTTTATCTATCAGGCAAGCGCTTTTTATTCCTCTTGAAACGGCCTCAAGCCCAAAGGCGCCGCTGCCGCAAAAAATCTCAAGCAAGTCGTAATCTTCCCAGTTATTCGGCAAAAGAGAATACAAGATGTTAAACACCGCCTCGCGCGCTCGGTCCGAGGTTGGGCGAACGGCTTCCGATAGCGGCGAAAACAGCTTTTTGCCGCGGTAGCGACCTCCGATGATTCTCATTTTGAAAACTTGCTCCCCAGTTGTTCTTTCAAAACCTTTTGCGGGACTTCCTTAACCTCGCCTTTTTTCAAACTGCCAAGTTGGAACGGTCCGTAAGACACGCGAATCAGGCGCGCAACCTCAAGCCCCAAAAACTTCATCACCTTACGAATCTCGCGGTTTTTGCCTTCCTGCAAGGTGACGCTTAACCAAGCGTTTGTGCCTTGTTCGCTGTCAATCTCTACCTTTATTGAGCCATAAGTGACGCCGTCTATTTCTATGCCTTTCTCCAGCCCCGATAATTTGTCTTTATCCAAGCGGCCGTGAACCTTGACGCGATAGCGGCGGCTCCAGCCGTTGGACGGCAATTCCAAACTGCGGGACAATTCCCCGCTGTTGGTCAACAGCAACAGGCCTTCGGAGTTTAAGTCCAGACGGCCGATAGAAATGACTCGCGGCAGGCCTTTGGGCAGGTTATCAAAAACCGTGTTCCGCCCCTTTTCATCGCGGTGGGTTGTGACCAATCCCGTCGGCTTGTGATAAACCCACAAGCGAACTTTGTCTTTTTGCGGAAGTTTTTCGCCGTCGATTAAGATTTTTTCCGTGCCTTCAACATTAAAGGCCGGTGTTTCAACCGTTTCGCCATTGACGGTTACGCGTTGTTGTTTTATCAGCTCTTCGGCCTCACGACGCGAACAAACGCCGCTGCGGGCAATGAATTTGGCCAATCTTTCGCTCATCTTTTTGCTTTCCTTCTTTGAAAATTTTTGTATTATATATCAAACTTTTTATATTTTAGCAAAGGATTTATTTATGAACCCCATTTTTATGCAGCGCGCGCTTGAGCTTGCGCAACAAGCCTTTGAGGCCGACGAAGTGCCTATCGGCGCGGTGGTGGTTAATCCCGAAACCCAAGAGATTGTGGCTGAGGCGCATAATCTATCCGAACATTCGGGCGACATGACGGCTCATGCCGAGCTGTTGGCCTTGCGCAAAGCTTGTGAAACCTTAAAGCAAAACCGCTTGCGCGGGCTTGATCTTTATGTTTCGCTTGAGCCCTGCACCATGTGTGCCGCCGCCATATCCTTTGCGCGAATCGAAAATCTGTATTTCGGCGCAGAAGATGTTAAAGGCGGCGCGGTTGTCAACGGTGTGCAATTTTATCAAGCACCAACCTGCCACCACAAGCCTCATGTCGAAGGCGGCATTATGGCTGAAGAATCCGCTGCTCTGCTGAAAAAGTTTTTTTCGCAAAAACGCAAAAAAATCCCTCATGTGGGCGAAAAAAACGCTTGTTAAAATTCTAAAATGTTTTATCCTGTGGGATAGTTTGTTTATATATTTTGTTTGGGAGTTTTTTTGATGTCTGTTCGTACCAGATTTGCGCCAAGTCCGACCGGCTATATGCATATCGGAAATTTGCGCACCGCACTTTATGAATATCTTATCGCTAAAGCCAATAACGGCGATTTTATTCTTAGAATCGAAGATACCGACCAGAAACGCTTTGTCGAAGGCGCGACCGATATTATTTATTCTACGCTGAAACGCGTTGGAATGCTATGGGACGAAGGTCCGGATATCGGTGGAAATTTCGGCCCTTATATTCAATCCGAACGCAAGCCGATTTATGCCGAATATGCCCATAAGTTGGTTGAGCTTGGGGGCGCGCATTATTGTTTTTGCTCTAAAGAACAAGCTGATGAAGAAAAAGACGAAGAGCAAAATATTAAGTTTGAAGACCCGTGCAAGCGTATTCCGCTTGAAGAAGCCAAACAGCGTGTTGCCGCCGGTGAGCCGTTTGTTATTCGCCAGACAATCAACAAAAAAGGCAAGTCAAAATATCATGACGAAGTTTATGGTGACATCGAGATTGACTATGACGAGCTCGATGAAGGGGTTTTGCTGAAATCTGACGGTTTTCCGACTTATAACTTTGCCAATGTGGTTGATGACCATTTGATGCAGATTACGCATGTGGTACGCGGAAACGAATATGTGTCTTCAACCCCGAAATATAACCTGATTTATGAATCTTTCGGCTGGACGCCGCCGCATTATGTTCATGTGCCGCCGGTTATGAAAGACGCTCAACACAAGCTCAGCAAGCGCAACGGTGATGCTTCTTTCCAAGATTTGGTGGCCAAAGGCTATTTGCCGGAAGCGATTATTAATTATATCGCTTTGCTTGGGTGGAACCCCGGTGACGACCGTGAAATCTTTTCATTAGACGAGTTGAAACAGGTCTTTTCAATTGAGCGGCTTAATCGTTCGCCGGCAATTTTTGACATTGTCAAGCTCACTTGGATGAACGGGCAATATATCCGCCAGCTTAGCGAAGATGAGTTTTTTGCTTATGCCGAGCCGTATTTGAAGCAAACGCTGACCCGCAATGTTGATATCAAGGCTTTGGCGCGCGTGCTGCAGCCGCGGTTGGAAGTTTTTTCAGATATTCCGAGCCAAATCGGCTTTATCAATAATGTTGCGGAATTTGACACCGCGCTTTATATCAACAAAAAGATGAAGACCGACCAAGCGGTTGCCAAACAGGCTCTTGCCTTTGCGCTTGAAAAGCTCCAAACCGTTAACGACTGGTCTAATGACAATCTCTTTGCCGAACTGAAAGCCCTTGCCGAAGAAAAAGGCCTGAAAAACGGGCAGATTATGTATCCGGTACGTATTGCGCTCAGCGGGCGGGAAACCACTCCCGGCGGTGCAACCGAAATCGCGGTGATTATCGGCAAGAACGAAACCTTGCGCCGAATCGAAAACGCACTTGAGAGATTGTAGAAATATCTATTAAAAAAAATAAAGCAGATGAAAATTGATCTGTCCCCCGAAAGTTGGATAAATAAAAAAGAGTCCACAGGGTAGATCATAAGGAACCAAGCAAATGGCATCG
>CALXTE010000013.1 GCA_944391345.1 uncultured Alphaproteobacteria bacterium | reverse complement strand
GAGTTTTTTATCTGTAAAGCTGTAAGCTCTTTGGAACTACCGGCCTAGCCGGTAGTTTTCTTGTTACAAAAAAAAGAGGCTGTCTAAAGACAACCCCTTTCCTAAACTGGCGGGAGCGACGAGGCTCGAACTCGCGACCCCATGCGTGACAGGCATGTATTCTAACCAACTGAACTACGCCCCCAGCAAATTCGTTTACTCTTATACAGAACAATTTTTATATTTGCAAGCATTTTTTTGCATTTTTTATGAAAATTATATTTTTTTTAATAAAATTAAGCAATTATACTTAATTATACACATAGATAACTTTATTTGCTTTGCATTAGCTGAAATCAATTATATATTGTGCAAGGTTGTATTCACTAGATAAGTTTTAGATATGAAATTTGCAGATTTTCAATTTGATAAAATAAAAGAGCGCCTAACCGAGATATGGAATCAACGAGAGAGAACCTTTCGCATTCTGCGAGTAGTGCAGCACAAAAACAACAATCGCGTTATGACCGCCTGCTATGCCGGCGTTGTCGGACTGGCTTTTGTTCTGGCCTTAATCAACAACAACGATGTCAGCGCCTCCGTTGCACCCAAAGACAAGCTCGACTACCTGATTCTCGAAAACTCAGTTAATGATAACTATGACAACCCGTCAATTTATCCGCAAAGCTCGATAGAAAACATCCGTTCGCTTTTTGAGATGGTCCGCTATGAAGAATCGGTTAAGACCATTGAACACGAAATCAAACTCTCCAAAGGAGATACTTTCATCAAAATTCTGACCAATTTAGGTCTGGGCTATAAAGAGGCCAATGATATTTATCTGACACTCAAACCTGTTTACAAACCCGAAAAACTGCGTGCCGGACAAATTCTGCATATCACCACAACCGTAGACACGGATAAAAACGAGCTTATCTCGCTAGACAATATCACCATTGAGCCAAAGGCCGGCGAACGCTACATTGTTGAAAAAGATGACAATGACAAATATGTTGCAAAATCTGTTAAAGACGAACTGATTGAAGAAGTCAAAACTTTGTCCGGCGTCATCGACGGCAACTTGTCTGCTTCAATGAACAAAGCCGGCGTTCCCAATAAGGTTGTGGCAAATTTCATTAATATTTTTGCATATTCAATCGACTTCCGCCGTGACATAAAAAAAGGCGACAAGTTTGAAATCATTTTTGAAAATCACTTAACGCCGGACGGCAAGCTGGTCAAGACCGGCAACATATTATACGCTTCTTTGCAGCTCAGAAAAGACAAAATCGCCCTCTTCCGCTACAAAGACAAATCCGGAAACGTTGACTACTACGATGAAAAAGGCTACGCCATGAAGAAAACCCTTTACCGCAAGCCTCTGGCTTTTCAGGCGGCGCGTATTTCTTCTCCGTTTGGCAAAAGACGCCACCCGATAAAAAAGAAGGTTATCGTCCACTGGGGCGTTGACTATGCCGCACCCAAAGGCACGGCAATTTACGCCGGCGGCGACGGTGTGGTACAAAAAGCCGGATGGAACGGCGGCTATGGCAAATACATAAAGATTCGCCACAACTCAGAATATTCAACCGCCTATGGCCACATGAGCAAAATTGCCAAAGGCATCCGCCCCGGAACCCGTGTCAAACAAGGACAAATAATCGGCTATGTCGGCAGCACCGGCCTTTCAACCGGCCCTCACTTACATTACGAGGTGGTTAAAAACGGCAAGCGCGTCAATCCGTTAAAGATTAAGGCCGCCGCAGGAGAAAACCTAAAAGGCAAAGAGTTAAAGAACTTCAAACAAGAAGTTGCTGAGGTCAAGTCGCTTTATCGCTCGATGTTTGCACAAGCCTCTTCTGATAAAATTGCCTCGCGTTAGGCCCCAAACAAAAAAAGTTCAATGCCCAAACATTGAACTTTTTTTTAATGCTGTTTAATCAGGAAGCTCCAGAACCGCATAGCACCATGTTTTTTGCTCGGCAAAAAAATAATTCAGTTCGAAAGAAAAAGGATTCCACACACCATAAAGATCATCATGCTGACCGGGAACATGCAAGGACGACCAATAAAAGTCATCTTGAAATGTATTAAAACCAGCCTTTTTCAGCTGATCTCTGGCAATCAACGGAACCCGAACATCTGCGGGAAGATGCAAAGGAATTCCTAAAATTCGTTGCTTCAAACAAAACTTTTTTGCTTCATCAAACGAAAGTTTTTTCTCAGACAAACACGGCGCCGCCACACAATTTTCAGTCAACCAAATTCCTTCAATTTGCGTAGCATCAGCAGGCACCTCGGCAACCGACGAACCGTCCTTCAAAAGAAAATCGCCAATTTTGCGTTCTTTTGAAATCCGCTCAATAATCTGATGAATTTTTTTGCGTTCATAAATAACCAAGTCTTCAGGCAGAAGGTCTGATTTGAGCAAATCCTGATAGCATTTTTCTAAAATATTTTCCATACAAAATTATAAATTAAATAAACAATAATAAATTTCAGACCTGTGATTATACTTAAAAATCAAAATTCCGCAATATATTTTTCTAAAAAAAATCCGCCAATCAATATGATTAGCGGATTTTGTTAAAGAATTTACACTTACCTAAAACGCAAACAAAAAATCAACGCTTGATTTTTGCTTTGTTTTTTTATATTCTTCTTTTGAGGCGAATGATGACCGCCTTGAGGCTTGGAAACCTCTTTATACGCGTATATGTAAAAACGTTATTTTGCATGCTTTCTGGTCCATTGACTGGAAGGCGGTAAAATAAGCCTTGCGGTCAATATACCGCGCTATTCGTATAAATAGTTTCCAACTTCCAGTCGCTTTCATCAAGCGGCTTTTTTTAATATAAATAACAGGAAGTGATGCAATGAAACTTTTTATAACTTTATTTTCGGTCTGTGCCTTTATTTCGGCCTGCACCTCTTTAACCCGACAAGAAACTCAAACCCTACGCAGCCTTGATGCTCACGGTATTTCGGTTGATTATCCGGCCGGAAACTGGGAAAGACCGGCTTCTCCGGCAGCCGCCGGCGCTCTCAATCTCATCTTAGGCGGCGGAAACTTTTACCTTGCCTCCGGCAATGGGGCTCAATCCGAGCATTTTACTTATGGGTTTCTAAACCTGCTTACCTGGCCGATTTCAATTATTTGGGGTGTGCCGGAAGCCGCAATTGATGCAAACACGATAAATCAACGTGAACTGATTTATTTCTACACCTTTGATCCGCAAGGCCAAGCCGCCCTTAAAGAGCGAAAGCTTCAAATCAATAATCAAGGGATAGTAACCGAAATCAAATAACAAAAAAAAGGAACTTTTATTTTACATAGTTCCTTTTTTCTTTCCTCATGATAATAAATTTTCATAGCGGGCGAAAGCACTTGTCTCCTGATACTTTTGCCACAAATCTTGATTGTCCGGTGATTGCAAAAACTGCAATGTTTCTGGCTTTAATCGCCTTGTCTGCCAGTACCACAACAAAAAGTCATCAACTGCTTTTTCCGTATTTTTGCTGCGGCGAATGGAAATTAATCGAACCTCATCTTCGGCACTTAGCGGAAAATATTGTTCAAACAAAACCAGCAACTTGGCTCTTCCGATTTTAAACAATTCCTGCTTAAACTCGCCCAAACAGGTCTGATAACCATAAACCCCCATTTTACACATCAGGCTCTTTTTTATCCAGCCCAAATAACGTTCGATTTGAAAAAAATTATCTTCGGCAATCAGCCTTTTGATGTTGTCTTCATTCCACAGATTATAGGTAAAAAACAAAATAACCTTAATACCTTTGTCTTCACCTTTTAACAAATGCGGTGCATATTTTTGCCGTTCCTCAACCGACATTTCTTTTAAGATATATGCCGCTTTGGCAAGTACACCTTCCAAATTTTTAATAATTTCTGCTTCTTTCATAATTATAAAGTTTTAAAAATAATACAAAAAACAGGGTAAAGTTTAAGCCTTCACCCTGTTGTTGTCAACTTCTTTTGTTTTAAGCAAATTTCTTTGCAAAAGAAAATTTGTCTTCACCATTAATTTTAGTGATTTTTGGGTTTTCCAAAATGCTCGGAAGCTCTTGCCGCCGGAAAACACTTCTGGCATCGGCGCCGGTCACAAAGGCGGTCACATTACCGCGACCACCGTCGATAAAGCGCTTGGAAGCAATCGACCAGATATCGGCAATCTCTTCATTGCTCAACCCGCAGTCACCGCTGGATAAACCGAGTTCAACAAGTTTGGCACCGCAATCCGTATGCTCAATCATCATACTTCCGGGATGAGACTTTACATAAGCAAAAGCCTTGTCTCTGTTCTCTTTTGTCGGAAGATAACTAATGCTATACAGCACAATCCCGTCTTTGGGTGTACTGACATCATAGTCTTGAGCAATCCGAAAAGCCTGTTGAAATAATTTTGATGCCATCCTTATTTTTTCCTCTTACTTTTAACCACATCCAATTGACCATCGCTGCCGACCACAATATCTGCCGTGTCATTATCTTCTATCTCACCGGATAAAAGCTTTAACGCCAGCTTGTTTTCAATCTGATTTTTCAGCAAACGTCTGAGCGGGCGCGCGCCATATACGGGGTCATAACCATTATTAACAATCCAAACAAAGGCCTGATCCGTAACATTAAGCGTAATATTATGCTCTGACAAGCGTTTTTCAATATTGCTTATCATAATCTTCGCGATTTCCTTGATATTAGACTTATCAAGCTTGTGGAAGAAAATGATTTCATCAATACGGTTAATAAACTCCGGACGGAATGAGGCTTTAACAATATCCATTATCTGTGACTTAATCTTGCGCGGATCATCACCACCGGTTGCATTGGTCAAAATATCTGACCCAAGATTTGAGGTCATGATAATAATGGTATTTTTAAAGTCAACTGTCCGACCTTTACCATCGGTCAAACGCCCATCATCCAATACCTGCAACAAAATATTGAAGATGTCCGGATGTGCCTTTTCAACCTCATCAAACAAAATAACCTGATAAGGACGACGACGAACCGCCTCGGTCAACATACCGCCTTCATCATAGCCGACATATCCCGGAGGAGAACCAATCAAACGAGCAACCGCATGCTTTTCCATATACTCACTCATGTCAATACGCAGCATTGCGTGTTCATCATTAAACAGAAACTCGGCCAAGGCTTTTGAGAGCTCTGTTTTACCAACACCCGTCGGACCTAAGAACAAGAACGAGCCTATCGGTTGGTTTGCATCAGAAATACCGGCACGTGAACGACGAACCGCGTTAGAAATGGCCACAATTGCATCTTTCTGCCCAACCACACGTTTTGACAAATAATCTTCCATATGCAAAAGTTTTTCTCTTTCGCCCTCCAACATTTTATCAACCGGCACACCGGTCCATTTAGAAACAACGGCCGCAATATTTTCATCCGTGACGGTTTCGCTGGCCTTGTTTTTGTTGTTCTTAGCCTCTTCTTCAAGTTCTTTTAGCTGATTTTCAAGCTGCGGAATAATGCTGTATTGCAACTCACCGGCACGTTCATAACGCCCGTCACGTTTGGCAATATCGACCTCGATTTTAGCCTTATCAAGCTTGTCTTTAATCGCCGTTAAGTCAACCAAACCCTGCTTGTCTTTTTTCCATTTTTCTTCCAGCGTTTTAGCCTTGCTTTCCAAACCAGAAATTTCATAGCCAATTAATTCTAAACGAGATTTCGACTGCTCGTCGGTTTCTTTCTTCAAGGCTTCACGCTCAATTTTCAACTGCAAGATTCTACGGTCAAGCTCATCAAGCTCTTCCGGCTTTGAGTCAACTGCCATACGAACGGAGCTTGCCGCCTCGTCCATCAAGTCGATGGCCTTATCCGGCAAAAATCTGTCGGTAATATAACGATTCGACAAAGTAGCCGCCGCAATCAACGCACTATCGGCAATACGAACACCATGGTGTAATTCAAACTTGTCTTTAATACCGCGCAAAATTGAAATCGTTTCTTCAACACTCGGCTCACCGACAAACACCGGCTGAAAACGACGCGCTAAAGCAGCATCTTTTTCAACATATTTTTTATACTCGTTTAAGGTTGTTGCTCCCAAGCAATGGAGTTCACCTCTTGCCAAAGCCGGCTTCAATAAGTTTGACGCATCCATCGAGCCTTCGGAAGCTCCGGCACCAACAATCGTATGCATCTCATCAATAAACAAAATGATATTACCGTCCGATTCCTCAACTTCTTTCAAAACCGCTTTTAAGCGTTCTTCAAACTCACCACGGAATTTTGCACCGGCAATCAAAGCCCCCATATCCAGCGCCAACAAGCGTTTATGCTGCAAACTTTCAGGAACATCGTTGTTTACAATTCTGATAGCCAAGCCTTCGACAATAGCCGTTTTACCAACACCCGGCTCACCGATTAAAACCGGATTATTTTTGGTACGACGCGACAAGACCTGTATTGTCCGACGAATTTCATGTTCACGCCCGATAACCGGATCAAGCTTTCCTTCTTGAGCCTTTGCCGTAATGTCTATTGCATATTTCTTCAAAGCATTAAAATTATCTTCGGCATTTTCAGAATCAGCCACCCGACCTTTCCGCATCTCATTAACAGCCTGATTCAAAGCCACCGGATTCGCACCGCATTCTTTCAACAAATTATAGGCTTTTGTACCGGCAAGCTGAACCAAAGCCTGCAAAATACGTTCAACCGTAACATAACTGTCGCCGGATTTTTCGGCCAGTTTTTCTGCCTCCATCATCACGCGGGTAAAGTCTTGATTCATCACACTCTGAACCCCGCTGCCCTCTACGGACGGAAGCTTTGCAATTTCCTCTGCCACCCGTGTTTTAAGCCGATTAACATCAACACCGGACTGTTGCAACAGCTCTTTTGCCGTCGTATCTTTGTCTTCCAGCATTCGGCTCAGCAAATGTTCGGGCGTAATATATTGATGATGTTCTTTGACGGCCTGATTCACCACATCTTGAACCAGTTCTTTTGACTTAGCCGTTAGTTTTTCAAAATCCATTTTGCCTCACCTTTTTGTTATCTAAAAAATTCTTGTTCCCTTTAATATATAAGAACGCCATGAGGTCAAAATCAATAAATATTAGAAATTTTTTATTTATCCTGTTTATTTTCTTGCGGCATCAGACGAATTAAAGTCAGTTCTGACGGCGCAAACAACCGCATCATCGGCCCCCAAGTACCATAGCCGTTAGACACATACAAATCCATGCCTTTAACCTTGTACAACCCCGAAAGATAATGATTAGCCGCCTTCACCAAATGATGAAACGGATAAATCTGTCCCCCATGCGTATGCCCCGATATAATCAAATCAACAGCATTTTTATACAACCTGTCAGCAAAGGCCGGACTATGAGATAACAAAATTTTATAGCTATCTTCTTTACGGTCACTCAACAAACGATAAATATCGGCTTTCAGCTCGGCCGGCGCCCCTTTAACCGAATTATAATCAGGAATCCCGCCCACAAAAATATTCAGCTCCGGAATATATTGACCGGTATTATACAAAAGCTGAAAACCCAGTTCATTAAACTTTGGCACCCAAGAATTCAGACCTGAATAAAATTCATGATTTCCCAAAGAGAGAAAAGTTCCATACTTTCCACGGATTTCTTTCAAAATCTCTGCTTTGGCAGCCATAACCCCGACGCGGTCATCAATCACATCTCCAGGCATTACCACGATTTCCGGCCGCAACCCTTTAATCTGCGCCACTAACTTTTTAAGCCGTTTATCAGATGTTGTCCGATTAGCGTGCAAATCATTCAAAACGACAATATCCACCGGTTGCTTAATTTTGTCGCTATAAAGCACAACCTCTTTAATCGGCGGTGTCTTATGCCCTTCATACAAGCCCCATACCGCCAGTAATCCGCACAAGATAACCGCCGCAACATTTGCGCGATTAATCAAAACCCCATTCATCGGATCTAAAAAAGAAGACGGCTTTCCGCACAACTGTGCAATCTTGTGTATTCCAAACCACAAGAAATCTCTGACCAGCAACACGCAAAACAGCAAAAAAACAAAGCCAAACAACGCATATAAAACATCATTGACCAGAGCATAGCTTTGCCCCTCCAGCCAATGACAACGCCGAATCAGCCCCAAGATAAGCGGTGCCGTCCAGCCGGAAACCACCAGCAAAGACACGCCCCACTTGAGCCAAATAGAATAATCGCTATAAGCGCACAACACCCGAATGGTAATTAAAGAGGCGGATAAAACAACCACAAAAAAAGCAATAAAAAAATACACTTTTTCCTCCCCACCTCTTTGTGTATGTTAAACTTGAGGACTAAACTTCAGCGGCAACCGCAGCGCTCTTACGGCGATAAACTCTTTTCTTCGGAGCCGGAGCAGATTCGCTTTCAGCTTTCGGCGCATCAGAAATTTCAATAACCGTAAAAGCTTTTTTCTCAACCGCCGGAGCGTCTTCTACCGGCGCATTAACAGCCTCTGCGGACTGAGATTCAGTACCATTATCATTCTCGGCAACTTGTTTTTCGGCAACATTGGTTTCAACGGCATTTTCGGCATCATGATTAAAGTTGTTGCGCTGCATTTTCTTTTCATTAATCTCGGTCACAATTTTACGATAATGTTCAGCATATTGGCGATAAACCTCTGCCGTAACATAATCATTATTGCTGACACTGTCTTTTGCCAAATCATTATATCTCTTAATCAAATCCAGCGCCGTTCCGGTAATTTTTCCGGCCGGACTAGTACTGTCAAATTTATAATTCAGGGAATAGACTTGATTGTTAAAATTATTGTTGCGATATTTATTATTTAATTTTTTCATATTTAATCCATAATTCGAGTAATGATTTCTACACGAAAATCTTTTCCTAAGCGATAAAAAAAATAAGTTATTTTGGGAAAAAATTCTTAGTACCAAACCTTAAAAAAACAAGTACTTTCACGCTTATAATACATAATAATTTTTAATTTGCAATTTATTTTTTCAAAATTATGCAACGTTCAATTCCGCCCAAATCCTTCAAAGTTTGAAACCAAACAAATCCTTGTTTTTCAAAAATATTTCTGATTTCTTGAGCCTGATTAATTCCCCCTTCGAGCAAGATATATCCGCCTTTGCGCAAAATTTTTGGAGCAACTTCGGCAATCTTTCGATAATGATCATAACCATCTTCACCGCCATCAAGCGCACTCAAAGGATCATAGCTTTTAACACAAACTTCTAAAGCATCAATATCACTATGCGGAATATAAGGCGGATTCGATACAATCATATCATATTTCGCACCGGTTTTTTGCACAAAATCATCATCAAACCAGCTCAAATTCATCAGCCGACAACGACTTTCAATCCCCAACCGCTTAGCATTCTCGGCAGCTATTACCAAAGCTTTTTCCGAAGCATCAACCCCCGCACCGCTCAAAGACGGAAAATCAGCTAACAACGATAACAAAATGCAGCCCGACCCTGTGCCCAAATCAATAACTTTTTCCATTTTGTTCTGAAAGATTAATTTTCCGGCCGCTTCCACCAAAATTTCCGTGTCAGGCCGCGGAGATAAGACATCTTCGCTCACCTTAAAGCGATATTTATAAAAATCTTTTTCACCGAGCAATTTATCCAAAGGAGCACCCTCGATTCTTTTCTGAAGAATATGCTCCAGACATTTGCTTTGCTCATCGGTTAAATCAAACACCCCGCTACCGATGTCATCACAGTCTTTTCCCAACACAAAAGCAAGCACCATTCGCGCCTCTAATCGCGGCGAATCAACTTTCCCGACCAATTGTTTAACGACTTGTTCAAAAGCTATATCTATCATCTTAGGCTATAAATTGTTTTATCCGGCAAACTATTAAGCAAACGCTGAATATAAAAGCCTTGATACATATTAATCCCCAGCGAATTTCCCACCTCAACCGCAGCCGGATCATCCACGCGACACAAAATCATCTTGGCGCGTTCGGCACGGTTTACATAATCCATAAAATGCTTGTCTTCGTGAATAACATCCATAAAACTCGGATGCCAAATAATCTTAATAAGATCCGCATCCAGATTTTGCCGATTAATATATTTCAGCTTATCAACCGTAATACCGTCAATACAAATCTTATAACCACGGTACTGAGCAAATGTCTTTGCCAGCATATAGGCCTTTATATCACTGAAAATATCAACCAACTGCAATTCTAACACAATGGTCGAGCGTGTAGCTGTATTAATCCCATCATCAAATGCTAAAAACTCATCAGACAATATGGTTGAAACATTAAGATTCAAACTAAAATTACTGGTCAAAGCGCCGTCATCATGTTGACTGACATGTTCCAAAACTCTTTTATCAAGCGTACCGGCCAAAGCCAAAAACAGCCACGGATTCGCCGTAAAATCTAAATCAGGCAAAAGCATATCTCGCAAATCACTAATCGCTACATAAGCCTCATCAAACAAAACCTGAGGAGATGATTTTCCGATAATGGCACACACGGACTGTCGACGAATTAAGCTGGCAAAATCAGTCATTGACAATGCTTTTTGAATTTTTCCGAGCAACGCCGGTGTCAACTCACGTCTAAGCTTTTTAACCTGAGGTTTAACAATTCGCCACTCTGAGGTTTTATCGGTCGATGTTTTTTTTCTAAGAGCCGAAAAACTTTGCTCAGCCGCCGCCTTCATGGCATTATCTATTGCCGATTGAAAACGGCCGTCCAAATCATAATAGGTAACAAACCCAACCTTTTCCAAATCAAAAGAATCTTTTATTAATGGATCATCATGAAAGATATAGTGCACCTTAATCAGGCAAGCCAAAATTTCTTCTTCCATTTTTTTATTATAGATAATAACCATATCATCATTAGGCAAGCCAAAAATTTCGCCTTCACCTTTGGCTGAAACCACATCAAAAGTCTCAACCAAAGACTGCCGAGACAAATACTTCTGATTTGCTTCACTAAGCTTGCTTGTACTTAAATATAGAGCTCGATAATTATCTCTGTCCTTCAACCGCCCGACATAATCATTAATCAACACGTCTTTTTTAACTTCGGGCGCAGCAGACAGCTGCTGTGGCTTGCTCTTTTCGTTTTTTTTATTATTTCGATTAAAGAAAAACATAGCCCCCTCACAACAATTTCTCAAGATTTTCGATTGCACCGCATTCATGACGCAAGCGCCCGCGCAAAAGCCGATGCCGCTTTAGACATTCCAAAGAAGTGCACTTATTGGACAAGGGACAACTTTTACGAATTAAGGCTGCTTCAATATTATCCATAAACGGCCCTTGAAAAACCGAAATTCCATATTTCAGGCCCCATTTCAAAGCTTCTTGCGAATCACACTTGGCCAAAATAACATTTTTTGCACCGAGCTTTTCAATCGCCTCTTTAATGCTCTGATTATCCGTTTCATAAGCCATCAAAGGCTCCCAAAAAAGCTTAATCATATCGGGTTGCAGCTGCTCTAAATTAATCATCTCCAAGGACTTGGGATTCAAAGAATCGATCAACAACCTATGCCCGCCTTTGTGCAAAATCTCTTTGGTTTCATTATATTGCGACAAATTATTGAGCACATCCATCATCTGCACTTCAACCACAACCGTCTGCTCCGGCTTCAAAAAATTCTTGGCAAACTGCACAAACTCTTTAGAAAAAACCGAAGCCAAATTCAAGTTGATACTGATTTTTTGCGGCCATTGCTCAAGTTCGGCATATTCAAAAGCCGATAAAGTTTTTTTATCCAAAACTTGGGTCAAATATTGAAACAACCATCGATCAGCGGTCAAATCCAAATTTTCGGGAAAATATGGTGCCAAATCTTTGACCGCCACAAAAAACTCTTGCATATAAACATGAAAGCTGCCGTCATTTCCGGCTTCCAAAACACTTTGCCTTTTCACCAGTTCAGAAATATCAATCACGTCAAGCCGTTCAATCACGCTGTCAACTTCTTCGGCCTTCAAGGGACGCTTTAGCACTTTTTGCTCGGCAACAGCATTAAGATGCTGCGCCTGCAACTGCTCAATTTTATAATAAAAATTTGCAAAATCTATCGGAAAAGAATAAACCTTGGCAAAGTCTTGACTATCATGAGATAAAATCGGATCTGCCGCCAAGCCTGTCCGCAGCTTTTTAACGGCTTCATCAACAACTTCGGGCGGCGTATTTTTGCTCAAAATAGCAATATCACCGTTGCTCAAAACAAACATAACGCCTTTTGTGGTTCCGACCACACTATCGAATAAACGCGCAATAATCTTTACAAACTGAGGATGCCTGTTTTTCGGTTTCAAACGAGAAATATTAACATACAAAACCGTATAGCCCATCGGATTGCGCGCCACTCTGTCCAGCGCATCAAGCAAAATTTTTTCCGATAATATACTTTTTTGTTTAGCAGCCATCTTCTTCTATTAACCATTATCCGCAATATCTCATTGTACAATATCACAGATTTTCTAATTTTTTGCTAACAAATTTATCAGTTTATCCACGGGTTCGCTTTCATGATAAGGCTTAAGCAGCAAAGCCGCGCGCTTATCTTGTCTCAAAATATCTTCAAGCCCCTCATGAGCCTCACTTCCGCTGATAAAAATAATAATCAGATTTGGGTTATTTTGCCGCAATTTTGCATATTCTGCAAGACAACTTTTTCCCCACAGCATAATGTCCAAATACAAAACATCCACTTGTTGATAATCAATCTGCGCAAACCGGCTGAAAGCCACCACCGGCACACCGGCTTTTTTTAAAATAAGGGTCAAGATTTGCTTCAAAACCGGCTCGTCTTCAATCACCACCGCCTGAATTTTTCTTTGCGGCACAAAAGCCCTAAAACTTGTTTTTCCAGATTCGGATATAACCTCAACACGCCCGCCGCAAGCCTCCAAATCTTTCTTCACCGAGTATAACCCAAGCCCTTTATGCCGCTTCTTTTTGGTACTGTATTTTGGTAAAAATATTTTTTTCTGCAAAGCCGGCGTAATGCCTTTTCCATTATCACAAACCTCCAGCATCATCCATCCGCCGCCACTTTGCGCTTTAATAACAACTTTGCCGTCTTTGTTTACCGCTTCTGCCGCGTTTTTGATCAGATTAATGACCATATCCTCAAACTTTTTCTTTTCCATCATTATTGGCAAAAACGTGCGTTCTGCCACAACATCAAACCTAACATGAGGATATTTTTTCTCAAAAAAACGAACAATATGCCATATACTGTCACCAATTCCCTTAGGGGCAAATTCCGCCGCAATCTTGCAGGCTTTGCGATTATTTTCATTATGCTGACGAACTTGTCTTTCCAGCCGCAAATTTTTCATTGCGATACCGGCCACAATCACGCCTTCAAAAAATATTATTGTCTCAATAAGCACGGATTCTTCTCCTCATCATGCAAAATATCAAAAACTGATTGATTTTTAATTAAGCCTCGTTATAATCATCTTGAATTTTTTGTAATTATAAATTTATAGAGGATTTTTGGCAGATGTTACCACAGAAAAACAACGTGGCTCCCATTCGTAATCAAATTATCGTAAAAGTAGCTCAAAGCTTTATCAAAGACCGTTTCAAAAATGCAGATGCGATTCCATCCGAGATTATGCCGGACGGTTCGTTTTTTTATCACGCATCAATTGATATCGACCGAGAGATTGTAAAAAATATTGCCATGGCTGTCATGGGTTTTTCTCCGGCTGATGAAGAAGGCAAAAATAAATCTTTGAACGAATATGGCCAAGAAGCCTTGAAGAGAGAAAAACTCTTGCCGAGCAAACTCTCCGTTATTAATGTTGCCTGCCAAGCCTGCATGAAACAACAACACGTTGTCACCAACTATTGCCGTGGCTGTGTTGCCCGCCCCTGTCAGGTAAACTGCCCCAAAGGCGCCATTTCCTTCACCCCGGAAAACCGCGCCCACATTAATCCGGACTTATGCATCAACTGCGGCATCTGCTTTAACAGCTGCCCTTATAATGCCATCATCAAAGTTCCGGTTCCTTGCGAAGATTCTTGCCCGGTCGGTGCAATTACCAAAGACGAGTTTGGCAAAGAACACATTGATGCCGAAAGATGCATTTCTTGCGGCAAATGCTTGCGTTCTTGCCCCTTTGGCGCCATCGTAGAACCCTATCAAATGATTGATGTTCTCAAAGCCATTAAAGACGAAGGCAAAAAAGTTGCCGCCATGCTGGCTCCGGCCGTTGTCGGCCAATTCGGCGGTACGATTAACAACCTGATTGGAGCCATGAAAAAACTCGGTTTTGCTGATGTCTTTGAAGTTGCCGTCGGCGCCGACATTACCACCGAAAAAGAGGCTGCCGAATTCATCGAGCGTATGGAAAAAGGCGAAAAATTCATGACTACCTCTTGCTGTCCGGCATACTTCCGCGCCGCCAAAACCGCGATTCCGGAAATTGCTCATTATGTATCAGACACGCATACCCCAATGTATTACGCTGCCGAACAAATCAAAAATGAACATCCGGAATACACCACCGTTTTCGTCGGTCCTTGCTATGCCAAACGTGTTGAAGCCGAATCAGACCCATTTGTGGATTATGTTATCACCTTTGAAGAATTAGGCGCCATGTTTGAAGCTGACGAAATAGACGTTGCCACTTCTCCGGCCGAAGAATTTACCAAAATCTCATACTATCAGGGACGCCAATTTCCGGTTACAGGTGGCGTTGCCGGAGCTGTAAAGTCTTTGGTTGAAGACAAAATAGAAATCAGAACCGAGGCAATTGACGGCTTAACCAAAGAAAGCCTTAAACTTCTTAAGCGCTACGCACTCAAAGGCTGTGACAACAACATGATTGAAGTCATGTGCTGTGAAGGCGGTTGCGTTGCCGGCCCCGGCTGCTTAGCTATGCCTAAAAAAGCCGCCGTTGCCGTTGGCAATTATGTTAAGACCGGTCAAGACTTAAAACAAAAGCTGGAATCAAAATAATTTTTTCCCACAAGGAAGAAAGGACTGCCATGAAAGTTGCAATTATCGGAACGGGCTATGTCGGATTACCGACCGGCGTAGGTTTGGCTGAACTCGGAAATGAGGTGATTTGCATAGATCGTGACCCTTCTAAAATAGAGCGCTTAAACAATGGCATCCTCACGATTTTTGAAGACGGACTTGAAGAACTTTTCAAAAAAAATGTCGCACAAAAACGGATTCGCTTTACTACATCAATAAAAGAAGGCGTCTCCGCTGCTGACATTGTTTTAATTGCTGTCGGCACACCGCCGCACCCGATAACTAAAGAAGCCGACATGAAATACATTCATGCCGCCGCAACCGAACTTGCCGAATACTTAAACGGCTATACGGTCATAGCCACAAAATCAACCGTTCCCGTCGGTACCGGTGATGATGTCGAAACCCTGATTCGCAAAAAAAATCCGACGGCCGATTTCGATGTTGTTTCATTGCCCGAGTTTTTGCGTGAGGGCTATGCCATTCATGACTTTTTTAATCCGGACAGAATCATCATCGGCGCCAATTCGGAACGCGCTTGCCGGCTTGTCAAACAGCTCTATACGCCCTTTGCCGGCAAGACGACGATTCTCTGCGTCAAACGCCGCTCTTCAGAAACAATCAAATACGCCTCAAATGCCTTCTTGGCCATGAAGATTCATTATATCAACGAGATGGCAAATTTCTGTGAAAGAACCGGCGCCGATGTTTTTGAGGTTGCCCAAGGCATGGGACTTGATTCGCGCATTGGCAACAAGTTTTTAAACCCCGGCCCCGGATACGGCGGCAGCTGCTTTCCCAAAGATACCAACGCCATGGCCTATATGGCGCGCCAAAACGGTGTTAACTTATCGCTGATTGAAGCCACAATCAAAGGAAACGAAGCCCGCTATGGCCAAATGGCAGAAAAAATAATAAAAGCCGCAAAATCCGATTCGTCCAAAATCGGCGTTTTAGGCCTCGCTTTTAAGAACGGAACGGATGATTGCCGCATGTCACCGGCCCTGTCAATCGTGCAAGAGCTCATTCAGCGCAATGCAGTGATAACCGCCTATGATCCTAAGGCAATGGACAATGCCCGCCTCATTCTCGGCGATAAAATTTCTTATGCCTCAGATATGTATGAGGTTATGAAAGATGCTGACGTATTGGCTATTTTGACCGAATGGAGCAATTTTAAAGATATAGATTTTTCAAAAGCTGCTAAGTTGATGAAACAAAAAGTCATTGTCGACTGCCGCAATCTGCTCAACAAAGACCAAGCGATTGAAGCCGGCTTTGAATATCAAGGCATTGGCCGCTAACTTTAATAAAATCATTTAGCTGAAATAAATTCCCGTAACGGAAACACTGCCCAACAAAACGGCAATCAGCTTCTTTAGGGTAAATTTATCTGTCTTCAACACAACCGAGAGCAGAAACAACAAAAACGCCCGCATTTGCGAAATCACAATAACCACCGTCGGCGCATCATTATTAAAACTTATGGTCTCAAAAATATAATAGACGGCTTCAAAACAACCGATAAGCAAACAAAGCACATAAATATTACACCATCGGCCAGATTTTGTACCGGAAGAGGCCTTATTTTCTTTTCCGAACTTAAAACTTCGGTAAGCAAAATAAGGCACCGCCAAAAGATAATAACCAAGATTGATACCGATTTCATTCGCCCCTTGAAAAGTCGCCAGCTTAACCAAATAAGGCCCTGCCAAATATAGCAAGACCGAAAGAATAATATACACAAAACCAATGGTCTTTATGCTTTTAACGCTATCTTTTCCCTTGTTTAGACTGTTTTCCGTAAACAGAAAAATCGAAAACACAAAAAGCGAAAGCATCAACACAAAATAAAACGTCAATTCCACATAGCCCATGGCCGCATCAATCATAAAGGTCAAAAACAAACTGCTGGCCTCAATCAACCCGATAAGAGCTAAGGGAATATATTTCAAAGATTTCACAAAAAAGATATAACCGGCCAAAATTAAAACCGAATGCAACACAACCGCCCCGACAGAGGCTAAAGGAATGGCTATTCCCAACCCCATTCCGACCAAAAATTGAACCAACGCCGCTGTCAAGGCCGTTAAAAACAAAACCTTGTGATAATTAAAACGATTAACCGAATAATCCAACAAAGAATCACAAAAAGCGTTAGAAACGCTGGATATAATGGCAGTATACCGACTTGACCCCAAAACTATTCTCTCTAAAATTTCAGCTTACATAATATAAATAACTTTGATTAAAATTTTATAAAGAGGGACAATAAAAAAAGACCGCCATAACGGCGGCCCACAGTTGGTCGAAATGACTGGACTCGAACCAGCGACCTCTTCGTCCCGAACGAAGCGTTCTACCAGGCTGAACTACATTTCGAGCAATCGAACAGTGATATGTTTATCACATAAAAAAATTTTTACAATACCTAATTTTAAATTTTTTGAAAAAATTTAAAACAAAAACCAAAATTTACATTTCCACCTTGATTTCAAGACGATTATTGAGCTTCTGATTCTGCGGAATAGTCTCGCCATAAGCATCCATATTCGGATATTTAGGCGACACGCCGGCCATTCCCGTTGCTTTCAGGCGCACATCTTCAATCCCCATACTGACCAGCTCACGCACCACAGCACCGGCACGCGCCGAAGATAATTCCCAGTTAGAAGGATAAATATTATTTTTAAAATCACGATTATCGGTATGCCCTTCCACCACGATTCGATAGCGTTTATATTTATTACTGTTAAGCAAAGCCGCAATTTTGCGTAGCGCCTCTACCCCGTCGGGTTTAATCACCGCACTCCCCTCGTCAAACAAAAACAATCCGGCAATATCCAAAACCGCACCATTAGGATCAGAGCCCAAGCCCACATTATCGCCAAGCTTCAAATCCTTTGCATCCTCCAAAAAATTCAGCACAGAACCATTCATCTGATCTGCCGACAAAGTATTAAAAGCGGCCGCAAATACGTATTCCATCTGCCCCATTTTGGCCTTATCCAAACTCGAAGAAGCAAATAGCACGATAAACAACGCAAGGAGCAGCGTCAGCAAATCCGAATAAGGAATAAGCCAGGTTTCGTCGGCATGTTCCTCATGCGGCTCAGATTGCGGCTTTTTCTTAACCATTGATTATTTCTCCTCTTTGTCGTCTTCTTGTTTTTTGCGTTCCGAAACCGGAATAAAGGCCTGAAGCTTAGCCTCCATCGCCAAAGAAGAAGCCCCTGATTGCAAAGCCAAAGCCCCTTCCATCACCATTTTTTTCATCTCAACTTCTTCTTGAGAGATTTGCTTAAGCTTATTTGAAAACGGGTGCCACAACACATAACCGGTAAAAATACCGAGCAACGTCGCAACGAAAGCCGCCGCAATGGAATGCCCGAGCTGATCAATATCCGACAAATTTCCGAGCGCCGCAATCAAACCGATAACCGCACCCAACACACCGAGCGTCGGCGCATACATACCGCATTGCGCAAAGACCAACGCCCCGGAGCGATGCCGCTCTTCCATCTGCTTAATATCGGCTTCAAGCACTTCATAAATAAAATCGGCATTAAAACCATCTGCAACAAGGGTCAAGCTGGTTTTAATAAACGGGTCATCAACTTCATTGGCTTTTTTCTCAATGGCCATAACCCCTTCTTGTTTTGCGGCCTTGGCAGCCGAAACAAAAAGCTCCAAAACCTCCTGCTTGGAAGTAATTTTCTTTCCGCAAAAAATAATCTTAAAAAGCTTCGGAACTTTTTTTAGCCCTTTCATGGTAAAGGCATTAAAAATAGCGGCAGCCGTTCCGGCAAAAATAATCAAAAAGGCCGCCGGATTAATCAAAGCATGAGGGTCGGCACCTTTCAGCGCCATACCGACACCAACGGCGGCAATACCGCCAAACACACCGATAAGAGTAGACTTTTCCATAATATTCCTTTCCTTAAACTTAAGGTTAGGATAGCAAACATTTGCTAAATTTCCGTTAAGTCAGAAAAGAACATCATCTTTTACGCAAAAATTTTGCTGTTCCCACCGCCAACACACCGCAAAGCAAACTCAAAAGAGCCCCCATTTTGGCCGCATCTTTAAGAGTTTCATCCACAAAAGCAATATCGGCAATAAACAAAGACACCGTCAGTCCCACACTGGCGACCAAGCCGAGCAACAACAAATCACGATTATACAAAGCCTTTCCGCGCGCAAAAGGCAAAGCATAAGCCAGCTTTGCAAAACCATAAATACCAAAAGTTTTTCCCAAACATAAAGACAAAAAGATAATCAAGCTCAAAGAAGAAATATTTCCCAACACCACACCGGCATTCGTCAAACCAAAAAAGAACAATCCCCAGTTCACAATCGGTTTAAGAAAATGCTCCAGCTTGTGCAAAGGAAGAGACTCCGATTTTCCGTCTTTCATAAAAGGCACAATCCACACCAAAGCCAAAGCCGGATGCAACCCCGCACCAAACATTCCTACCCAAGAGATAACTGCCGGCAAAACATAAGGATAAAAAGAGCTCAACCGACACCGACGCAAACCATAGCTAAACAGCATTGCAACGGCAACCAATATCAAAAATATCGGTTGCACGCTTTTTTCGGGCGAAGGATAAAAGATTGCAATAATTCCCAGCCCGATAAAATCATCAACCACCGCCAAAAACAGCAAAAATACCAAAGCAGGATGCTTGTTTGGAAAAGCAAATTTTGCAAAAAGCAGCGCGACAGCCACATCTGTTGCCGTCGCAATAGCCCAACCGGCAGAATAAATATCTTGCCCCCAAACGGCATTAAACGCAAAAAATAAAATAATGGGAAGAATAACCCCGCCCAAAGCCGCAAAAATATTTGTAACCGCTTTTCCCAAAGGATGAAGATTGCCTTGCGGCGAAAATTCATGAACAATTTCAATAGAAATAAGGCCAAAGAACAGCACCAAAAAAATTTCATTAACAATAAAATGAATATCCAACCCTAAAAAAATTTTATAATGCAAAAATTCACCATAAGACGGATAATTAACATTCGCCCAGCATAAAGCAGCCAAAATACCACTAATAAGCGGTAAAGAATAAGCTTCAATAAAAGCAAACATTTTTTTCATGGCTTATTTCTCCAAATAAAATTTTCTGTTTAAGAAATAAGCCAAAGATTCCAAATAATCAAGCAAAACAGGTTGCATTTTTATGATGCAACCTGTTTTTTTATTCCCCGCAACAACAAATAAAATAAAAACCGAGGAAATTTCTATTTTATAATCAGACTATTTTTTAGCATCAGCCAAAACCGAAAGATTTCCGGCGGCAATACGGCCTTTGTCATTGTAAAGTTCATAACTCATACGGGAACCTTCAATAATAGGATTAATACCGGCTTTTTGCATTTGAGTAATATGGACAAACACATCTTTCCCACTGTCGTCGGCTGTAATGAACCCATAACCTTTTTTGGAATTAAACCACTTCAAAACACCTGATAACATAAAACCTCCTTCTATGAACAGAACAAATCTACTTTAAGTTGAATAAGTTTAAAACTTATACTAATTACAAATAATACTAATAATTAGTAAAGTCAAACTAATTCTAGTGATATAAAAGTAAAAATCAGTCCAAATTTTAGCCAATCACATAAAAGAACAATAGATTTTTTAACTATAACATATTAAAATATCATAATATTCTAATAAAAAGTTGCAAAATTAAAACTGATAAAAATTCATATTGAACCAACAAGCTCAAATACAAAATTTATGATTAAAGTCCACCGACTCGCAAAAGCTTAATAATCAAAGTATAATAAATGAATAGAACCATCTTTTAAGTCGATTATAGAAAGAACACGTACAAAAAGAAGACTAAAAATTTATATAACTGCGATATAAAAAAAGCCATAGCGAGAAAATAAAATTGCCTCCGAAGTAACATTAACTCAAGAAACAAAATAGTCCAAATTCCCGTCCTGAACACAAAATACATAATAACAAATTTTTCAATATTTATTAGAAAAAACGAATATATTGCTTCATCAGAAATTATGTATTTTCATGTAACGGAACAATTAAAAAAATAATATTAATAGGAAAAAATTCAATAGGTTTAAAAAAAAAATAAATACAACTGTGGATTAAATGACTTGAAAAAACAACTTGCAAAAAAAAAGAGCCGCACCTGCGGCTCCGAATTTAGCGAAGATTGTTCCAACCTCCTTGCGTCCTTGTTCCCCCCGAGGCAGAACTGCTTCCAAATATATCTTTTGCTTGAGATGATGAACCGCGACCACTTCTCGTGGTAGAAGACACACCAATCGGCACAACCTGTTTCAATGCCGCCGGAGAAGAAAACCGCATCTGTGTCTCATCAAATCCATTCACAATTGCATCAATTATCTGCCCAGAAGGCGAAAAGTTAAAAATCTCGGTCTTTCCGGCATAAAATACTGCCATAGAATAACACGGGGCAGATAACAGCACATCGGTTGAATCAACACCACGAATAAAGCGAAGCATAATGCGCGGATTAATGGTGCATTGCTCTGATGTTGTAAAATTAACATTTTCAGAAGTTCCGAACAACTGCTGCATCAGAACTGATTTTAACTGATTTTGCACAATACCGCAAAAACCATTAATCGCAAAACCATCAAGCGTATAGCCGTTATAATTTCTTGAAGCACTTCCAACATTATAGCAAAAGACCATTTCCGCGTTCAAAATATTATTAAGTGCCTTAGCATCCAACTGCCGTGAAAAATTTGAGACCAGAGAAAAACCCTGCTCTCCTTGCCTTTTTAAAGAATCTTGCCCCTGCTGAAAAGCTCGAACACCGGAAGAACTCTGCGCCCAAACACTGCCGCTGATAAAACAACCAACTAAAGTTAAAGCAAATATTTTTTTCAGCATGAGCTTTCTCCTCAAAAAAGTATTAAAAATTGATGCCGCCGCTTTTGTTGCCAACGGCATCACTTCCCCTGTGTCTGAAATTACCAAATATCATCATAACTAAGTTCAGGATCATTCAGTCTATCGACATATGCGCCTTCTTTCGTATAAGAAGTTCTGTAATCATTAAGTTGGTCATACTTATCAACATAAGCCGGATCATAGCGGCTATTAGTACGATCAAAATAGCAATATACAGTCACATAGGCTTCAAGTTGACGCTTCAAAACCGGGAACAAATTCCAAATAACTTTTTCGCTATCAGCACTACCGCCGGTTAATTCACTGCCCAATCCCAAATCATTAATATAATCGGTATAATAAGCATAAGGATACATAAAGCCCATAATAGCACTCCATCCCATAAACTCACCGGAATTACTGTGCGGATAAAGATTTGCACGCAACCAAGTACTCTTTTGGAAATACAGCGGATAAGGAGCATTTACGTCACCTTCGGCATAATCATTAGGATTCTTCGGATAATCAGGCGTCCACAAGTCTTGTCGATTATTACCGATAGTTGACCCCGGAATACCGGCCTGCCCCATCGCCCAACCGGCCGGAGAAATTGTCACAACGCGAGCATATCCCGGAGGACACAACGGCGTCGGAATCAACCCTAACCAAGGAGACGTCCAACAAGTGTGGCTGGAACAAACAGCACCGCTTTTAATATCGGCTTTTAGCACACCGCCGGAAACAGAAACATCCAGATTGCCCCAATACGGAACATTTTCATCATAGCTGTTATCAACCACATAAATACCTTTATTTATAAAGTCCGGCAAAATATCGCTCAAGCGAGCACCGCCGCGTGTGGTGAGCTTAATATCATGCATAACCGAAGTGTAAGCCGGATTAACCTGATAAGCATCATAGTCAGGCGCCGGCGTTGCTGACCCCGAAATACCGGAAACATCTGGGTTTGCAGAAGTTTCCCAAGCTTTTTGATCAATAAAACGATCAGCCAAAATATAGCCTGTCCCGCTAGGCAAAGTCGCATGCGTATCATCATAGTTTGAAGCCACCTCGATCACACCTTGCCGCACCTGAACAGAACCCTTTGTTTGTTCATTTGTATTAGTAACGGTGAGGATACTGTCCTCCGTAGACGGCTTTACAAAAAAGTCAATCTGATCATCATCTGTCTGAAATTGATTTAAATCCGTAGAAGGTCCGGTAGATACCACAAAGCTACCGTTATCGACCAAGGTTTGACCCTGAGTAACATAAAGCTCAGGACTTGTAGTGCCACCGGGAGCAATCATGACCGATCCGCCATAAGGCGCCATCTCGATTTGAGTACCGGCATAATTCATCTCAACCGACTTATTGCCAACAATCACCTCATCATTTGGCCCCATAAGAACTTTACTGTTATCGGGATTTCCGTTACCCCATTGCGCTGTAAACACATATTGATCATTTTCAGGACTGCTTGAAAAATCAATGCCTATCAAACCACCTTTTAGCGTTTTTGACAAAAGATTAGGCGTCGTAATAGCTCCACCGACATTAAGGTTATTATAAATATCTACATTACTTTCAAAAGTAGCATCTCCACCAAAAGAGGACGTCTGATTAACGCGCAGCATTTCTGTCGTTGTAGTGCCGGCCACTGATAAATCACCACCGATTGTGGTATTTCCAGTTTCCGCCTCAACCTTAAACTTATCATCACCACCAATTGTTGTATCTCCGGCAATTGTCGCTGTTCCGCTGATTGTGGTATTTCCTGTAGCCGCCTCAACCTTAAACTTATCATCACTTCCGCCCTGAACGGTAAAATCACCGCTTACTGTTGTATTACCAGTGCTACCGTCGACATTAAACTTGCCACCGGCAGCCGTAAAGTTACCGGTAACATCAGCCGAACCGGCGGTCAACTTATCAGAAACATTTGCGCTGCCTGCCGACAAATTACCGGCCACATCCGCACTTCCGGCAGTCAAATTACCGGTTACATCCGCACTTCCGGCAGTTAGCTGGTTGGCAATATCAGCACTATCGGCAATCAAATTTCCGACATTATCTATATCATTTCCCTGCATATCAATAATATCATTCATAAGCAAAGGAACATTCATGGTATTAAGCTCTGTATCTCCCATATTATTACGATACAAAACATCTTCATTCATAACAGAACCTTTATTAATCGACTGTAAAGATGCTGCAATAATTGACCCATCAGATTGAGGAGATAAACCAAGCGTAGTAAGATCATCAATTTTCCACACACCCTGCACACCATTGGCCTCATTTCCTTCCGTATAACCGCCATTACTTCCAATCATAGAAGCAATACGAGAAGCACGAAGCATCGGCAAAGGCGTCCGCGGCTCTGTCAACAAAAACCCGGTTAAAGAAGCATCACCTGACCCTGAAGGCGAAACCTTTTTGGCAATCGCCAATTGATAGTCAGAAAACATATTGCTGCCACGCACATTTCCGGCATTATCAATAAAACCATACGGAAAATATTCGCAAAGATGCGCAAGGTTAGTAATAACAACTGCAGCATCATCATTCCCTTGAAATTCATTATAACCTTGTTGAGGCGACACCGGGCATTGTGTATCAACAGTTTCACCGGATGAAATTTCTGAATAATGATCTTTAATATAATTATCAACGGCCGAAATCATAACACGCATCTGACTGGCAGCATTAATGTCTTTTAGTTCTGTTGTTCTTTCAGCCGCTTTTTTATATAAAATAGGGGTTACCATCGCAATGAGAGCCAGCATGGCCATAGCCTCAATCATAAGGCTTCCTGCTGATTCTTTCCCATTATTTTTTTTCCACATCACGATTCTCCTTAATGAACTGCACCAAGAATGGTCATATAAACCAAACAATAATCACATTCGCCACCGTCACCGCAAACATTATAAAAACTATTTGCACCCTTATCTTGTGAAATAATAAACTGCGGAATAGAAAACCAAGACTTATCCCGAATATTGATTCCCATTGATGATCCCAAAATATTTTTATCGCTCTGTACAGGCTCAATCTCCTGAGAATAGCCAAACTGCCCACCATATCCCAAAACATTATTCATAGCCCCGATTAGATCATTACTGGGCTTGCCATTACGAACATTGCGCCACTTATCGGGTATACAACCATAAGAAATAAGATAAGGCACAAAATCACCGCTGCACTGTGGACTTTCAACTGATAAATTCGAAGATGATCTGTCTAAACAATACAAATAAGAATGATTTCTTTCGGTCACATCCAAACTTTCATATTCATCATCAAGTTCAAATCCCAGAGGCAAAAAGTTTCTGATATCATCAACGGCCACTTCTCCGCTCATATACACGCCGTTTGTTTTAACCTCGTCCAAAACTGCGGACTTAGCCGCTTTGTGTTGTAAATAAAGTCTTGTTATAGCGGCTTCTGCCTGAGGCTCAACATAAACACTACGCATATCAGGACGCACCGGCAAATTAAAAGCAGCCAGCGCAACAATAAAAGTAGCAAGAACGACCCAAATATACATAAGCTCAGCCTTATCTAGTTTCCAACAAATCCATCATACCACAAAAAGTCCTAAAATTCTAATAAAAATTAAGACAAACGGCACGAAACACCCTGCATAGTTATTATTATTTTACAAAAAATAATATAATTAAAAGTTAAGATTCCTCGAGAATAAAAGATTTTTTTGTTTAATAAGTGAAGAATAATTGTTCCCTTATGCATAATATTAGATTAGAGTATAAAAGGATATCATTTGAATTGGGGAATAAAATGATTGAAAAAAACAACATTGCTGATGAAGAAGACGATGAAGAAGAAGGCGCCAAAACATCGTCTAAAGCCAGCAAGAAAAAAATACTTCTGATAATTTTACCGATATTAATCATTATCGGGCTGATTGTTAGTTTTTATACCGTGTTTAACACCAAAAAAGAAACTGAGAAAAAAAATTATCAGGTTATTGAAGAAGGAACAACTGACAATGCCGCTGCAACCGGCAACGCCACAATCTTATACGACTTGCCGGCCATAGATGTTTTGCTCAACAGCAAAAACAACCAACAGGCAAGAGCCAAAATCCAATTAACGATTGAAACCAAAAACATTGATGCTGAAAAAACACATTTACTGGACGCCTTTGTGCCGCGCATTAATGATTCAATAATAACCCATTTGATAGAATTATATCCGGAAGAAATACAATCATCGGAGGGCATCTATTGGCTCAAAGAAGAACTGCTCTATCGCATTAACCTAATCACCCACCCGATATTGATTTCTAATCTGAATTTCAAAAGCTTTGAAATACAAAAATAAACAAGGAAAAACAAAGTGGCAGAAGACAAAAACGACACAAATCCCAAGGCAGAAACACCTTCCGAAAAAAAGGAAGATTGGGCAGACATGATAAAAGTACAAGACAATAACACGGAAGAAACCAATTCTTCCGAAAGCTCAAAACTGCTCAATCAAGAAGAGATAGATTCTCTCTTTGGACACCAAACTTCTGAAAAAAATTCTAAAAACATCGAAGAATCAGGCGTAAAGGCAATATTAAACTCATCTATGGTGTCTTATGAACGCCTCCCGATGCTTGATGTTGTGTTTGACCGACTGATTCGCATGATGGCCACTTCTTTAAGAAATTTCACTCAAGACAATGTTGAAGTTTCTTTGGAAAGTATCGAATCAATGAGATTCGGGGAATACATAGACTCCCTGACTCTTCCAACATTATTATCCGTATTCCGTGCGGAAGAATGGGATAATTACGGCTTGATCTCGGTCGATTCGTCACTTGTTTATTCCATCGTTGATGTTTTGCTGGGAGGCCGCCGCGGCACAGCAGCCATGCGCATCGAAGGCCGCCCCTACACCACCATAGAACTCAATCTGGTCAAAGACATGATAGATTTGGTTTTAGCAGATTTATCAACGGCTTTTGACCCGATTACCACAGTAAACTTTAGCTATGATCGAACCGAAACGAACCCCCGCTTTGCGGCAATCGCCCGTATGTCAAACGCAGTTATCGTCGCCCGCCTCCATATTGATATGGAAGACCGCGGCGGAAAACTGGACATGATGATTCCTTATGCCACTCTGGAGCCGGTAAGAGACTTATTGTTACAAATGTTCATGGGCGAACGCTATGGACGCGACACAATCTGGGAAAACCATCTGGTCGAAGAATTATGGGAAACCGAAGTCGAAATAAGCGCCTGCCTCAAAGAAATGCAAATTGATTTGGGAGAAATTGCCAAATGGGAAAAGGGTTCATTTCTTGATTTGGACATGGATAAAAACGCCAACATCACATTGTTTTGCGGCGACGTACCGCTTTTAAGCGGCACCATGGGACGCAAAGCCGACAAAATAGCAATCAGAGTCAAAGGAAAGGCCGAGAAAAATGGATAATCTGGATTTAATCATAAATCTGGCAATTATAGGACTGTTAATTCCCACAATCATCTATGCCTGCAGATTAAACAAAAACCTCGAGATTTTAAGACAAAACCAAAGCTCACTGGCCAGATTGGTTGAATCTTTGAACGACGCCACAATAAAGGCCGAAAATTCTATTCCGAAATTAAAGACGGCCACCCAAAACACCTCGGGAGAATTAAAAGAAGTCGTCAATAGTGCCAAAAACCTCAAAGATGACCTCATTTTCATTAACGAACGAGCCGATAGTCTGGCCGACAGACTGGAAAACGTCATCCACAACTCTCGAAAAATTGAAACCAATACCAAAGAAGAAACAGCCTCTTCTCCGGCAGCTACCGATGAAAACATCTCCCGCTCCGAAGCCGAACTGGAACTTCTCAAAGCATTACGCTCAATCAAATAGGAAACAAAGAAGAAAACAATGTTACCAAAAAGAAAATTAAGATTATTACCTATTTTTATATGTACCGCGGTTTTAACTTTGTCAATCCGCGTCACCAAAGTCGTCGATGACATTCAAAAAAGCCACAAGACCCAAATCGAATTTGGGACCCAAGACGTCTTTGCCAAAGAAGAACCTAAAAATACTGAAACGGCTACATTAAACCAAATTCTTGATCAGACGGATTCAGCCGCTGCCTCAAACATAAAAGAAGGAAGCAGCAGCTTTTCTCAGTCCGAAATAGCCATTCTTCAAGACCTTGCCAAAAGAAGAGAAGCCCTCAACCTTAAAGACAAGGAAATCGAAAAAAAGGCTCTCCAGCTAAAAATTACCGAAGAAGAAATACAAAAAAAATTAGAGCAACTTCAAGCCTATGAAGCAAAATTAAAAGGCCTAATGCAAGAATATTCCGCTAAAGAAAAAGAAAAGCTCATGACCCTTGTAAAACTCTATACCAGCATGAAGCCCAAAGATGCGGCCCGCATTTTCAATACCCTTGATATTGAGCTAAGCACCGCCATTTTAAATGAGATGAAGCCCTCGGCCTCTTCGGCAATTTTATCACAAATGGATGCCCAAAAGGCCAAAGCCGTTACCAACCAACTCATCGGGAACAGTCTAAACAACATAGAGTAAATCAACGTGAACACAAAACAAAACAACATCATCAAAAAAACAATCAACAGAGCACTTTCTCTGCTGCTGATATTGTCTTGTTTTGCCTCAGTTGCCCTGGCGGAAGATAAAACCACGCAAGAGCTTGAAAAAATCAAAACCGTCTTGCCCCAAAAGCTTGATACGGCCCGCCTGAATTATCATCGGGAAAAAGACTTTTCTCGGTTTATCATCGGATTCGACCGCCTTCCGCCTTATCAAATAAAATCTGATAAAAAATCAACACAGATTATTTTTCAAAAACCGTTTCAAATAGCCGGAACCAATCTAAAAAATTATCCTTATTCCGATGCCATAAAATTTCAGAGCGATGCAAGCGGAAACTTTATCTTGAGCTTTCCGGAGGGCATAAAAAATTCTTTTGAGCAACAAAATAAAATCATTGTTGATATCCAAAATTCAGACAATAACGATTACACACAAGGCAGTGACCAAATACAAGAACGCCAAGCTGCAGGCAATGTTGACACCGTTGCCGTCAGCAAAGTCAGAAGCCTTAGTTTTTCATGGAACATGCCGGTAAACATCAGTGTTTTCAAGAGGAATGACTATCTCTGGATTATATTTGACCACCCGCAAACATTTAACATTGAGGAGCTAAATGCCAGCGCCGAACCTCTGGCCGAAGACGTCATCCAGCTCCCCAATAATGCCGCAGCCATCATCCGCCTCAAACCCAAAGAAGGAACAAACGTAAATATCCGTAAAGAAGGTCTGCTGTGGATTGTTGACCTTTACACCGGCCCCGATCAAACAGAAATAAAAGAATTTCCGATATTTACACAATATGATATCTTTAATAACTCTTATCTGTTTTTGCCGGGAAGTTCTGCCGGAAAAATCATCTCTATTTTTGATCCCGATATCGGCGATATCATCAATATCATAACCACGGACGAAACCAACCTCGGTATGAAAAACGCCTATTATTATCCGGATGTAGAAATTCTGCCGTCTTATGCCGGTTTGGTCAGCATTTTAAACGCCGATGACTTAACCATAGACATCGGCAATACCGGTGTTTCGATTCGCCGCATAAAAAAAGGCCTTAACATTTCCGAAGACCTTGAAAGCTTAAAAAGAAGAACCAAATTAAGCCAAGATACGACCGAAGAAGGAAACTTTTTCTCTTTGGTTGATGCGCAGCTTCTTTCCGAAAACTTTAATACGGCAAAAAGCGCTCTGTTAAACGACATCGCCTCTGCACAAGAAAAAGATAAAATCAAAACTGAAATGATTTTAATATATTATTATTTGGCCAAAGGCCTCGCCGGCGAAGCACTGCAATTATTGCAAGAACAAGAAGAGAAAAAGAGTCCGGCCACGCTTGATGAAAAATTTCACATTGCCAAAGGCCTCGCCAACTTTTTATTAAAAAGATATGATACGGCACAAGAAGAACTTTCTTACGGCGAACTTGTCTCATCAAACGAGGCCAATTTCTGGCGCACCTTAATTTCCACGGCTAAAGAGCCCAAGGCGGAAGACAACATAATCCTCAGCAGTTACAATTATCTGATAAAAGAATATCCCGACGAGATAAGAAGACGCATTGCCTTAACAGGAATAGAGTCTGCCTTTTTGGCGCAAGATGACCTAAACGTCCAAAACTACATCGACATCATCATGTCATCAAGCAATGTCACCAACAAAGACGCCTTAATCAGCTATTATACCGCCAAAAAGCTCGATCTTCTCGGTTACCCGCTAAACGCCCTCAGAGAATACCGCAATACTGCAAACACCACCTCTGAGAAATACTCGGCTTATGCCCGCTATAATATTTTAGACATAGAAAAAAGAACCGGCAGCATCAAAAACAAACAAGCCGTTTCTGAATATGAAAAACTAAGATACGCATGGCAAGAAAAACAATTCAAAGAAAAAGTTTTAGATGCTCTGGCCACAACTTATGCCGAAGGCCGAGATTACAGCCACGCGCTCAGCACCTTGCAAACGCTAAAAGACCTTGTTGATCCCGATAAAGAAGATCAAGTCACGCAAAGAATGGTAAAAATCTTTGAAAATATTTATATAAACAACCAAGACAGTAGCAGTGCCAGCCTAAAATCTCTGGCCTTATACAATGACTACAGCTGGCTGGCCCCGCTCAGCAAATATTACAATGCCATAATTCCCAAACTGGCAGACAGATTAGTTGCCGCTGATTTGTTGGATAAAGCTTATGAAATTTTATCAGAACAATATACCAAAGGCAATCTGACACCGCAAGAAAGGGCTGTAATTGGCACCAGAATGGCGCTGATAAACTTGTTTAATGAATCACCGGGAGAAGCCCTTAACATTCTGGACAAAACCGAGCATGAAGACTTAACCCCGACAATCATCGCCCACCGGCGCTTAATCCGAGCCAAAGCGCTGTCTGCTTTAGGAGAGCCGGAGGCCGCTCTTGAATTATTAAGAGATGATTACAGCAAAAACGGCCTTATGATGAAAAGCGAAATTTACTGGGATAATAACCAATGGTCAGAGGCTGCCGACACCATAAAATATCTGATAGAACGCCCGCAAGAAGGAAAACCGCTATCCAAAGAGCAAACCCAACTTGTTTTAGACTGGGCAACAGCTTTGAAAAAAGCCGGCAAAGAAACGGTCATAGTCCGACTAAAAAACACCTTTGAACCATTCTTTAAGGACACACCTTACAGCAGTGCATTTAAAGTCTTGACCGATAGCTTTGAGAGCAATAAGATAGACCTGAAAGAAATTGATAAAGCGATTAACAACATTGCCGCTTTCAGCAGTTTTGCCAGAATATATACCGATTCGCTAAAAAGCGGTCCTTTGAGCGAAACCATAAAATAAATGCACAAAAAAGAATTTAAGATAGAAAGCCCCTATGAACCGGCCGGCGATCAACCCCAAGCCATCAAAGAAATCTGCGAAGGGTTGGAACGAGGAGAAAGGTCTCAAGTCCTGCTTGGCGTGACCGGCTCCGGAAAAACCTTTACCATGGCCAAGATTATTGAACAAAGCCAAAGACCGGCCATGATAATGGCTCCGAACAAAATTTTGGCAGCACAGTTATATTCGGAAATGAAAGAGTTTTTCCCGAATAACCATGTTGAATATTTTGTATCTTACTACGACTATTACCAGCCGGAAGCTTACGTTCCCAAGACCGATACTTATATTGAAAAAGATTCGGCCTTAAATGAGCAAATCGACCGCATGAGAAACGCCGCCACGCGCGATATTTTGGAATGCAACGACGTGATTATCATTGCCTCCGTGTCTTGCATTTATGGCTTGGGCGATGTCGATTCTTATGCCGCAATGACGATTCCTTTGGCCGTCGGCGACCAAATTGAACCTAAAGAGATATACAAGAGATTGACTGAGCTGCAGTATGAACGCAATCAGCAAAACTTCGTGCGTTCCACCTTCCGCGTAAATGGCGATGTGCTTGACATTTTTCCGGCGCATTATGAAGATAAAGGGTGGAGAATATCCTTTTTTGGTGATGAGATTGAATCAATCAGCGAGTTTGACTCGCTTACCGGAAAAAAGCTTCAAGATTTGGACGAGGTCACGATTTATCCGGCCAACCACTATGTAACACCGCGTCCGGCTTTGGCCCATGCCATGGTCGGCATCAGAAAAGAGCTTGAAGAAAGAGTAAACGAATTTAAGCAAAACAACCAGTTGCTTGAAGCCCAGAGAATAGAACAACGCACCCGCTTTGACCTAGAGATGCTTGAAACAACCGGCCATTGCAAAGGCATAGAAAACTATTCGCGCTACTTAACCGGCAGAAAGGCCGGAGATCCCCCTCCGACTTTGTTTGAATACCTTCCGCCGAATGCGATTCTCTTTGTGGATGAGAGCCATATTTCGATTCCTCAAATTGGCGGAATGTTTAAGGGCGACTTCAACCGCAAGAGCACTTTGGCGCAATATGGATTCCGGCTTCCGTCCTGTGTTGACAACCGCCCGCTGAAATTTGCCGAATGGGATAAGATGAGGGGGCAAAGCATTTTTGTTTCGGCCACCCCCGGAGATTGGGAATTAGAGCAAAGCAAAGGCACATTTACCGAACAGGTTATTCGTCCGACCGGCTTGGCTGATCCTTTGTGCATTGTCCGTCCGGTTGAAAATCAGATTGATGACTTAATGGAAGAATGTCGCAAAACGGCAGCCAAAGGCGAACGCGTTTTGGTCACAACTTTAACCAAGAAAATGGCCGAGGACTTGACCGAGTACCTGCATGATAACGGCGTGAAGGTTCGCTATTTACATTCGGATATTGATACTTTGGAGAGAATAGAAATCATCCGCGATTTACGACTGGGTGTTTTTGATGTTTTGGTCGGTATTAACTTGTTAAGAGAGGGCTTGGACATTCCGGAATGTTCGCTGGTTGCAATATTAGACGCCGATAAAGAGGGCTTTTTGAGATCCGCACGGTCGCTGATACAAACGATTGGCCGCGCCGCTCGAAATGCGGAAGGCCGCGTGATTTTATACGCCGATAAAATAACCGGTTCAATGAAAGAAGCGCTGGAAGAAACCGAAAGACGCCGCAAAAAACAACAGCAGTATAACGCCGAACACGGCATCACGCCAAAAACGATTAAAAAGAGCATATCCAACACCCTGACTGAAATGACCGAGAGCGATTACGTTCAGGATGATAAAATGCAAAAACAAGAAATTGCTGATGTTAAGAATATTGATAAAAAACTCAAAGAATATACCAAGAAGATGAAAGACGCGGCCGCCAATCTTGAGTTTGAAGAAGCCGTCATTTACCGCGATAAAATTAAAGAACTTGAAAAACTGGCGATGAAGAACTTATAAGCTCATTCGCGGTGATACGGATGATGATTGAGGATAGTTGAAGCGCGATAAATTTGCTCGGTCAAAACCGCCCGCATAAGCATATGCGGCAAGGTCAGTTTGCCAAAGGAAAGAATAAGGTCGGCGCGTTCACGGGTTGAAGGCAAATGCCCGTCTGCCCCACCGATAAGAAAACAAATTTCAGAAACCCCATCAAGCATCCAATCCTGAATTTTAGCGGCGAATTCGGTACTTTTGATATTAACTCCGCGCTCATCCAGCACCACGACTTTGGCCCCATGAGGAATATTTTCGATTAAAAACTTAGCTTCATCGACTTGAGTTGAATTATCTTTTTCTTTAATGACAATCTCCCACGAACAACGCTTAACATATTCGGCAATAAGCGCAAACTCCGGCGAGTTTCGCTTGCATTTTCCGATGGCTAAAATAACAATTTTCATAACGCCTCCCTTTATCGGAAAACAGTTTAAATCATCATCAAACGCTGTCAAGACAAAAAAAAGAGCCTGAAATCTTGCAAGCAAGGATTTCAAGCTCTGATAACTTTAATACAACGACACTTTTTGTTCGGCAATTTCTTGCGGAACAACACCGGTATAATACACGGTTGTCAACACATGCATACCCAGCACCTCATCGTAGCAGTCTTTTGCATTACTTGACGGCGCCACAAATTCAAAGGCCACGACTTGCTTCAAAATATCTTTCGGACATTGGATAATTGCATCGGCAATCGTCGGACGCAAAACCGCCGGAGAATAGTCCGAATCATAATAAGTCGTAACACGTCTTAATTCCACCAGTCCCGATGCTTCTTGCAAAATCTTTTGCCCTTCCGACAATGGACAATAAAGCGGAACTTGCTTCATCCAAAAGAGCAATTTTCCATAGCGCTTAATCAACCGTTGATGCCGACGAAAATGCTCTTCACCCAACAAATAGTTAGCAAGTTTGTCATCATCAAAGAAGGAGCAATAAATCTCCGAGCCACGCAACAACGGATGCATTTTCCGAGCATAAGCCAAAAGCTTCTCATTCGACCAAGACTTCGCAAGCTTTTGCAAATTTTTCAAAAGCTCAATTTTTTTCTCGCGCACTTCCATAGCTGCATAAGGATAACGCCGCACCGCCGCAATTTTTTCAGAATAATTCATATGAATATATGTTTTGAGTTAATAATAAAAAATATCGCACCCAATATAGACTAAAAACATTTTTTGTCAATATAAATTTACTTACTTTTCTTTTGCAAATCATCCACAAAAAAAATCGCCACAAAGGGCGATTCTCAAAAGGAACTAAATCTTGCGGATTTCGGCAACACTGCTCCACATTTTCTCAATGCTGTAAAAATCACGCACTTCCGGCTTGAAGAGATGAACGATAACATCAAAAGCATCAATCAACACCCAGTCGGCTTTTTCCGCCCCTTCAACCGTTGACTTATAACCGGCTTTTTTAAGATTTTCTTGCACCTTTTCAGCCAAAGAAGCCACATGACGCTGCGATGTTCCGCTGGCAATCACCATATAGCTGGCGATTGAGGTTTTGCCTTTCAAATCCATAACCACAACATCTTCAGCCTTATTGTCATCAAGCGTTTTGGTAACAATCTCGACGATTCTGTCGTCATCTTTAACATCATTTATATTATTTACAGCCGCTTTAACCACCATTTTTACTCCTTAATCCAAAGGTGACCATTCTTTTTTAACTGTTGAAGAAGCACTATCTTCTTGTTCAGCCTCTTTTTTACGACGGTCGCGTGTCACAAAAGCACTTACCGCGCGCAAGGCTTCAAACAAATTCTTTTTCGCCACGGCCGAAATCGCAATAACCTTTTTGCCGCAAGCCTTTTCAAGCGCCGCAACTTTCTTGGCAACGTCATCTTCAGGCAACGAGTCGATTTTGTTTAAGACCACAACTTCGGGCTTTTCAGCCAATTTTTGATTATAAAGGTCAAGTTCTTTACGAATGGCTTTATAAACCTTAACCACATCTTCATTAGCATCAATCAAATGCAACAAAGCCGCACAACGCTCCACATGCTTAAGAAAACGATCGCCCAAACCAACACCTTCGTGCGCCCCTTCAATCAACCCCGGAATATCGGCAATCACGAGTTCATAATTATCAACCCAAGCCACCCCGAGATTCGGATGAAGCGTCGTAAACGGATAATCGGCAATTTTCGGCCGCGCTTGTGTAACAACCGATAAAAAGGTTGATTTTCCGGCATTAGGCAAACCGACCAAACCGACATCGGCAATCACCTTGAGACGCAACCAAACCCACATTTCCTGCCCCGGCCATCCCGGCTCGGCATAGCGCGGCGCCTGATTGGTCGCCGATTTAAACTGCATATTACCACGACCACCGTCACCGCCTTTGGCAATCAAAAACTTCTGCCCTGGAACAACCATATCGGCCAAAACCGTAACCCCGTCTTCGGCCACGATTTCGGTTCCGACCGGAACTTTGATGATAATATCTTCGCCTTTGGCACCGGTCATCTGCGAACCCATGCCGTTTTGGCCTTTTTGTGCCTTAAAATGCTGTTGATAACGAAAATCAATTAACGTATTCAGATTTTCCACGGCTTCAAAATAGACACTGCCGCCTTTTCCGCCGTCACCGCCGTTCGGTCCTCCGAATTCGATATATTTTTCACGACGAAACGAGACGCAACCGGCTCCGCCGTCGCCTGACTTAACAAAAATTTTAGCCTGATCCAAAAACTTCATATTTTCCTCAATCTTTGCAAAGTCCGTAATTTTGAAAAAGAAAGAGGGGATGAAAGCACCCCCTCCTCCAAAACATCAAACCGAGTACTAGTCTTCTGTCACAACAGAAACAATCGTACGGGTACCGCTCTTTGCAAACTGAACTTTACCTTCAGCCGTTGCAAACAGAGTATGATCTTTACCCATACCGACATTATCACCGGCATGATACTGAGTACCACGCTGACGAATAATGATGTTTCCGGGGATAACAGCCTGACCGCCGGATTTTTTCAAGCCCAAACGACGTCCGATGGAGTCGCGCCCGTTAGAAGAGCTACCGCCTGATTTCTTATGTGCCATAACAAATTCTCCTTAATTCTAACTATTTGCCACAAATATCGGTAATTTTAACCAGCGTAATTTGCTGTCTGTGGCCGTTTTTACGACGATAATTTTGTCTTCTTTTCTTTTTGAAGATAATAACTTTAGCATCTTTAGCCTGTTTCAAAACAGTAGCTTTAACCGAAGCACCTTCAACCAAAGGCGTGCCGACAGTATTATCCAAAGCCAAAACTTCGTTAAAAATAACTTCTTTACCTTCTTCGGCGGCCAGTTTTTCGACTTTCAAGACATCACCGGTCGAAACTTTATACTGTTTTCCGCCTGTTTTAATTACTGCGTACATTTTTAAACCATCCAAAAATTTAGATTAAACACAAATCTTTGACTTGCAATATACATAACTTTTTCGCTCTGTCAACAAGAATCTAAGAAAAAACTCAAAAAAAAAAGCAAAAGCCGGAAATTTTCCGGCTTTTTTTTGAAAAAACATCACATAAACTTGAGTGATGCAATGAGCACCGAGCCAATCATCACCGGAATTGACCACTTCAAAAACCCGATAAACGAGATTGGCGTTCCTTCGCGTTGCGCCATACCGGCCACAATAACATTGGCCGAAGCAGCAATAAGCGAGCCGTTTCCGCCAAAGCATGACCCGAGGGACAAAGCCCACCAAACCGGCATCATGGCTTCGCGACCGCCCATCCCCGGCTCCATGGATTTCAAAACCGGAATCATGGTTGCCACAAACGGGATATTGTCAATCGCGGTTGAAACAAAGGCTGATACCCACATAACGAGGAACACGGCTTTATCAATACTGCCATCAGTCAGCTCAACAAACTTATTTCCGAGCAAGAGGAGCACGCCTGTTTCTTCCAAGCCATAAACAATGGCAAACAACCCGGCAAAGAAAAAGATGGTCGTCCAGTCAACCAGCGTAAAAATTTCCGCTGTTTTGGCTTCACGCTCATCATGACGATTGCCCCACGTATAGAGCAACATCGCGATTGTCGCACCAAACAAAGCGATAGTACCGTTTGCAATATGCAAATGCTCAGCACCAATAAAGCCCAAGATAACGCCAAACAAAACCACCAAACATTTTGTCAGCAAAACCTTGTCGGTAATCGACTGGCGCTTATCAATACGCATAACCTCGGCACGACGCTTCATATCGGTTTTCATATGCCGCCCGTAAGCAAAATCAAAAACCCCGATAAGAACAAGCATAGTGACCGTCACAACAGGAGTCAGCTCATAGAGAAAATCCATAAATGACAGATTAAGAGCAGACCCCAGCAAAATATTAGGCGGATCACCGATTAAGGTCGCCGTTCCACCGATATTCGAGGCAAAAATCTCCAAAATCAAATAAGGATAAGGATTAATACGAAGCTTACGCGTAATCTGGAAAGTGACCGGAACGATTAAAAGCACCGTCGTCACATTATCCAAAAACGCCGAGAACACTGCCGTAACCAGCGCCAAAACCGCCATCAATCCGCGCGGACTGGCCTTAACTTGCTGTGCCCCCCAAATGGCCACATATTGAAACATGCCGGACTTTTCACAAATTCCGACCACGATCATCATACCGATAAGCAGCGCCAAGGTATTAAAATCAATTCCCTGAATAGCCGTGCTTTGCGTCAACACCCCGCAAAAGATCATAACACAAGCACCAGTCAGCGCCACAACGGCACGATTAACTTTTTCTGTAAATAAAATAATATAGCTGATGATTAAAATAACACTGGCCACAATCATCGGATTCCAGCCAAAAATAACCGCCTCCGGCGAAACAAATTCTGCTCCGTGCATAGGCTTTCTCCTTAAAACATAGTAACAGTGGCGCTAGTATAAGCGCAGAATAGGAAAAAATTCGTTAACCACCGACCATTCTAATGAGAAGAGAGATAAGTCACAATTCCGTAAAGCGTATTAAGCTCTTGCTCGGTCAACTCTCCGCGTAAAAAGATATTATGCAGATTAATCAACATTTTCGGACGTTTTTCATCATCTTGAAATGCGCGACAATCTTTTAGCTTGCTCTCTAAAAAGTCAAAAAAATGATAAAGCTTTTCTTTGCTGGCCAATACACCGTTATTTGTCACCATCTGCACGTCGGGAACATTAACCTGCGTTTTATACCATTCATAACTCACCAACAAAACCGCCTGCGACAAATTAAGTGAGCAATGCTCCGGATTCAGCGGAATTTCAATAATTTTATCGGCCAAAGCCACATCATCGTTATGCAGCCCTGTTCTCTCAGGACCAAATAAAATTCCTGACCGCACACCTTGAGTAGCCTTTTCCACGATTTCATGCGCCGCGGCTTGAGCGGTTTCCACCGTTTTGACCATATTACGGCGCCGAGCGGTAGAAGCATAAAGCAAGTTTAAATCCGCCACGGCTTCCGCCGTTGAGCTAAAAACCTTTGCCTGTTGCAAGATTCGCTCTGCACCCGAAGAAGCTGCAATCGCCTTGTCGTCAAGATGATTTTCTCGCGGATTAACCAAACGCATGTCATCAAGCCCGCAGTTCATCATGGCACGCGCGGCCATACCGACATTTTCACACATCTGCGGACAAACCAAAATCACAACCGGCTTCATGCTCTAATTCCTTTTTTTCCAAAAACAAACTTTTCGCTGATTTAAGCGCAATATAAAAAAATCGTCAATAAAAATTAAAGGGGCATCATCACTGACACCCCCACCATGACAAACTTTTCAAATCAAAGCCCACCTTTTAATGACGATAGCTCTTTTCCAAGTGTTCTGAAGCTGCTTTTCAGCTTTCTTCCATAATACTTAACCGTGCTGACGGCACTATTATAACCGTTTTTAATCTTGCGCCCATAATCTTCCGCCGTATCGACCATATCATTATAACCGTCTTTTATCTTTTTTCCGTAAGCCTTGGTCGTATCGGCAACATTTTTATAACCTTTTTGAATTCTTTTGCTATAATCGGCCGAAGCATCTTCAACCGCATCCATACCGTCAGAAAACTTATTTTTATACTCTTGCGATGCTCTTCTGATATCCGGTCCATAGGTTTCGTTCAATTCCTGCAGCTGCTGTCTAAGACTTTGCTCCTCTTGTTTTTCTTCATCTGCTTTTTCAGAAACCTGCCTATTTTCCATCGACACAGAGTTTCTGTTCTGCTGCTGAACAGCCTGATTAGAATAATCGACCTGCGGCAGAGTTTTTTTTGCAGCCCAAGGATTACTAGGCAAAGTCTTTGTATTTTCGGAGGCAGATTGAGCCGGAGCCGCCCAAGGATTTGCCGGCAAAGCATAAGCATTGCAAGAAATACCTATTCCCATGAGCAGTGCCGCAATATACCAAATACTTTTCATAATGCCCTCCTGAGCCGCCTTTAACTAATAATATCACAAAAAATCACTAAAAAAAAGTTACACTTCAGTTACATTTTCAATAATACCGCCACCCAAAACGCGGGAACCAACATAAAAACAACCGCCTTGTCCGGCCGCTGCCCCGTAAAAATCGCCGAGCAAAGAAACCTCTGCCCGATTTTTTGCAAAAAATTTAACCTCTGCCGCCACCAAATTTTGCCGTGAGCGGAGTTTTACTTCGCAGGATAAAACATCCGGTTGTTCTTCGCCCAACCAGTTTACATCACGCAAAAACACCTTGGTACATTTCAATTCATCATAAGACCCAACCACAACCTGATTTTTCAAGGCATCAAGCCGCAACACATAATAAATCGGCCCACCCCCGATTCCCAATCCGCGGCGCTGCCCGACCGTATAATGAATAATACCGTTATGCTGCCCCAAAACGCGTCCGTCTGTTGTCACAATATCTCCTTTTTTCAGCAAGAAATCAGGACGAAGCTTATGGATAAGCTCGGCATATTTTCCTTGAGAAACAAAACAAATATCTTGACTATCCGGCTTATTAAAAATTTCAATACCTGCCTCTTGAACAAGCTTGCGTGTATCTTCTTTAGAAAATGCTGCCAAGGGGCAACGCAACATCTGCAAATTTTCTTTACCCACCAAGCTCAAAAAATAGCTTTGATCCCGTACCAAATCTTTAGCACGATGCAACTCGACCCCATGATGAGTGAGTAAAATATCGGCATAATGACCGGTCACCACCACATCAGCCCCAAGCGCGCGCGCTTTATCAATCAAAAGGCCGAGTTTCAGATAACGATTACAAAGAATGCAAGGTGACGGCGTTTCACCATTAAGATAAGATTCGGCAAAATAATCAACCACATCGCGCTTAAATTCAGCTTTGGCATCAACATAATAATGAGAAATCCCGATTTGCTCCGCCACCTTGGCTGCATCGGCAATCGAGCTATAAATCGGCTCATAAGGCGCTTGCAACAAATCAAGCGTCATGCCAAAAACCTCATATCCGGCTTGTTTGAGCAAAAGGACGGCCGTCGTACTATCTACACCGCCGGACATCGCCACGCAAACTTTCACCTCTGCCGGCTTTTTATCAGGAACAAGTAACGGTAAATCAATCATTTTTTCAGCTCTTTTAATTCGGATTTTAGGGTCTTAATTTCAGCCTCAAGCTCAGATAATTTTGTTTCCAGCGGATCTTTCACATCATTAACCAAGCCATAAGCCGCAAATTTTTGCTTTTTAGACCGAGAATTCCGAAGCTCTGCCACATGATGCGCCGCCATGCCGATAACCGTTGTATTAGGCGCCACATCTTTGGTCACAATCGCATTTGACCCGATTTTAACATTATCACCGATAACAATCGGCCCAAGAACCTGTGCGCCGGAACCGATAATCACATTATTACCGATTGTCGGATGCCGTTTGGTCGTCACCTTTCCGTTTTTATCAAAAACCGTTGTACCGCCCAGCGTCACATCATGATAAAGCGTTACATTATCACCGATTTCGGTCGTTTCACCAATCACCACGCCCATTCCATGGTCAATAAAAAAGGCTTTCCCGATTCGCGCCCCCGGATGAATCTCAATTCCGGTCAAAAAACGAGAAACCTGAGAAAGAAAGCGTGCCGTCAGCCTAAAATTATTTTGCCACAACCAATGATTAAATCTATGAAAAACAATAGCATGAAGCCCTGACGAACAAAGAATAGCTTCTAATTTGCTTTTAGTAGCAGGATCACGCCCCAACACGGCATCAATGTCTTGCTGAATCATCTTGAAATTCGATTCCATTTTGTGTTATGCTTCCTTAATTGAAGAAAATTAACAATTTATATAGTATTGCTGAAGTAAACTCTAGCACAACTGTACTAAATTAATCTTAATAAGAGAAAAAATAAATGAGCGAAGTAATATTCAACGGACACGCCGGCAGATTAGAGGGACGCTACCACCAAAGCAGCAACCCAACGGCACCGGTTGCCTTAATCTTGCACCCACACCCGCAATACGGCGGCACCATGAACAACAAAGTGGTTTACACCATGTACAGTTGTTTTCAAAACTTGGGCTTTTCGGTATTGCGCTTTAATTTCAGAAGCGTCGGCCGCTCACAAGGCGAGTTTGAAGACGGCCCCGGAGAATTAGCCGATGCCACCAGCGCGCTTGATTGGTTACAAGCAATGAACCCTGATGCGCGCCAATGCTGGATTGCCGGTTATTCTTTTGGTGCTTGGATTGGACTGCAACTTTTAATGAGAAGACCGGACATTAACAACTTTATCGCCATTTCTCCTCCGGCTAATGAAAAAGACTTCACATTTTTAGCCCCTTGCCCCACCTCGGGATTAATCATTCAAGGCGGCAAAGACGAGATTGTCAATCCGAGCAGTGTTGCCACCATGGCGCGCCGCTTAAACACCCAGAGAAATGTTGAGGTCGATTTCGCCATGATTGAAGAAGGCGATCATATGTATAATAATCACTTGGTTGACCTCTACAAAATTGCCGGCAACTACATCATCGGTGCCCTGCAAAAGAAAAAACCGCAGAAAAAGCGCCGTGGCCGCCGCCGCAAATCAGAGATTGAAGAAGAGAATACGCCGCTAATGCTTGAGGATGAGAGCACCGAACAAGTCGATTCTTTTGAAGACGATGATTTCAATGATGATGATTTTGCTGACGAAGACGACAATTTCTAGTCAAAACATCATGCTAAGCTCCCGTTTTGGGAGCTTTTTTTTGCAAAAAATCTAAAATTAAGAGATTATTAGCAACTCTGGACTATACCTAAAACCGTAGAAAACAATCTAAGAAATAGAAAATAAAGGAAATACAAAATGGATGCAGCAACAGCTTCACATCTGATATTTGGCTTAAATCCGCAGATTGTTGCCACAGCAATCGTGGTCATCTGCTATCTGATTCTGTTCACGGAAAAATTAAACCGCGCCGTCGTTGCTTTGTTAGCGGCTGCCGTTATGATTTTTTCAGGAATTTTAACTCAGACTACAGCCTTAAAAGGTATTGACTTTAACACTTTGGCACTCCTGATTGGTATGATGACGATTGTCGGCATCTGCGAAAAATCAGGAATGTTCCAATACGTCGCCTTTTGGGGAGCCAAAAAAGTCAGAGCCAACCCACGTGGATTATTAGCGGTATTAGCTTTGGTAACGGCCTTTTTCTCGGCCTTTTTGGACAATGTTACCACCGTTTTATTAATTGTGCCGGTAACATTTCAAATTACCAAAAAACTCAAAGTTAACCCTTACCCTTATTTGATTCTTGAAATCTTTTCATCAAATATCGGTGGAACCGCAACCTTAATCGGTGATCCTCCTAATATTTTGCTAGGGTCTGCTCTTAACTTGTCATTTATGGACTTTGTCAAAGAGCTGACACCGGTTGTCATCACCACAATGATAGTCATTGTACTGATTTTTGACTTTTTCTGGGGCCGCCACTTAAAAACCGACCTCAAGAAAAGAGCCGAGGTTATGAAAATTGATGAGCGCAAAGCCATCACCGACAAAGGCTTGCTGACCAAATGCTTGGTCGTATTATTCACGGTTATTGCGGCCTTCATTTCAGCTGAGCATCTGCATATTGCCAACGGCACGATTGCCATCTGCGGCGCTGCGGTTTTGCTCTTGCTGTACACTTGGGGCAATCGCCACGACGAACGCGAAGCCAAAACGGCTGAAGCCTTGGCCATGGTTGACTGGACGACAATCTTCTTTTTCTCAGGCTTGTTTGTCATTGTCTACGGCTTGGAAGAAACCGGTGTTTTAACCTTGCTCGGACAAGAATTCATCAAGATGACCGAAGGCAGCATATCCAAGACCATGCTCTTAATCATTTGGGTATCGGCTTTGGTATCCAGCGCGATTGATAACATTCCGTTTGTAGCAACCATGATTCCGATGATAAAATCCATGGAAGCCGACTTAGGCGGCCGCGAGGCTATGATGCCGGTATGGTGGGCGTTATCCCTCGGTGCATGCTTCGGCGGCAACGGAACCTTGATTGGAGCTTCGGCGAATGTTATCGTCGCCGGCTTGGCCCAAAGACACGGCAACCACATCAGCTTCATCCGGTTTTTGAAATGGTCAATACCGGTCATGCTGATAAGCGTCGCCATCAGCTGCGGCTGGCTGTATATTCAGTATTTTGAATAACCCACCGTGCATAACACAAAAAACAGTCTTGTCTCTCCTCAAGACTGTTTTTTTTTGTAAAAATAAATCCACCCTACCGACTGCGATATTGATTCACTTTTGCCATACTATATCCTTTATTATGAATACGTTTAACCACAGGCGTATCCTTATCATTTGCCTTTTGAATTCCGGTATTTTGAATAAGCTCATTTTCCATATATTCTTGCAGCCCATAAGCATGAACCTCACACGGCAGCATGGTATAAAGATCTTTATAATTCTTGTCTTGCTTATCATTACGCTCATTGTCATAAGCAAGAAGATTAGTCACACTGCTCTGAAAAATCCTGTCAACAAGGGCATCGCCAAAACTTTGAACATCTTGCCGATAATGCGTCCCTTCATGAAAAGGAACCGACACCGCAAAAAGGTTGTCACTTTCTTGCAATCTATCAGTATTAAAACTGATAACGCCTTCATGATAATTCGCGGCATTTACATGCACATCTTCGGGATAACCTAATTTGACTAATCGTTCGCGTTCTTGCGCCTCGGTATAAAACTCAAGCTTGGGCGCATCACCATAAACATATTCAAAAATTTTAAGCGATTGTTTTATCACTTCCTTTTTATCGTCCAAACTCGTATCCTGCCAATTTTTTAATTTTTGGGTTATCTCCGGAGAATTCGCCACCAAAGAAGCATAACGAGCGGCTTGCTCTTTTTCCTTTTGCCAAAAGCTCTGAGGAAAATCTAAATGAAACAAACAGGCGCGAATATTTTCCTCATTTTTGCGGCATACCTCGTCAACATCTTCCTTCGTTTGGTTACGAGGAAATAAAAGCTCCAAATATTCAACTTTATTTTCCATAGGCTGCTTGGCAATTTCATCAGCCGACATTGCGTTATACTTACCAAGTTGCTGTTGCTTAAGCTTTTTTCTGGCTTGATAAAGCGGCGCGCTTTGCTTAGCGATTTCATTAAATTCATCCAAAGAAATACTCGTCATCTTATTTTCAATAAGAATTTTTGCAACCCGCTTGTTGTCTTTGATGGAATAAGGAACAAACCGAACTTTTTCATCATCTAAAAAGAACTTGCAACTTTCAACCAATATCTCAAAATCTTCGGCTTTCATACCAAACCTTAAAACCATACGCTATGAATACTAACAATATTTTACAGCATATTCACATAAAAGACAAGAAATCAAATAAGTCTCTTCGCACCCTCTTATCCCCTCATTTAACTCTTCTACCGCCCTTTGTCCACCTCTTTCCCCTCTAAGGAACCACTTGTACTGCCCTCTTCCACCTCTCCAATCCTCTTCCATCTCATTCACTCGAAGTTTTCCTTGCCCCTTTCGCCGCTTCTCCACTCCCCAGTCACACACACCTTCCTCCCCATTTCGCCTCTCTCGTTTAGACAAAATTAGCCACACATCATCTCATTCATACCTCGCACTCATGCCGCCCCAACACCGCACATCATCTCAACTCACAACAAAAAAAAGCCGCCTCATTTGAGCGAGACGACCTTTTTATAGAAGATGAACCTAAAAAAACTAGAACCCTTCAGTATCTAAGCGCTTACGCAGCTGTTTACGGGCGCGGCGGATAGCCTCAGCCTGACGACGAGCCTTTTTCTCAGAGTTTTTTTCATGACAACGACGAAGCTTCATTTCACGGAAGATACCTTCACGCTGCATTTTCTTCTTCAAAACCTTCAAAGACTGATTAACGTCATTTCCGATAACAGTAACCTGAACCACTTAAATCACCTCTTTTCACAATTCTCATAAAGGGTTAAAACCAAAATTTAGGCAAGCAATAACACAAGCCATTTTATTTTGCAAGCAAAAAATGCATATTCTATGCGATAATATTTGGCATAATTTTCGCCTCAACCGACTTAATCTTAGTTTTTAGACCGAGACGAGAAGAATTAAGTTGCTTTGCCTGAAAAAAGTCGATAGTTTTATTTTTAGCAACCAAATGTCTTATATCAGAACTGATTCGGCGCTCTTCAAGCTTAAGTTCACACAACTGGTGCTGGAGTTTTCCGAGCTGATCATCTTTAAACATCTGATTTTATGTCCTTTTTCAAAAAAAACGTATGATAAACTAAAATTTTACTGGAAATCCCCCAATAAAATTTGTAATACATTATACAGCAAAAAGAGAAACATTGCAACAAAAAAAAGAATACAGGAGTTTAATATGACGAAAGAAAAGAGGATAGGAATTTTAACCAGCGGCGGCGATTGCGCCGGCTTAAACGCCGTCATACGCGCGGTTGTCAACGGCGCCAGCCAAAAAGGGTGGAAGGTTTTCGGCATTCATAACGGAACAGAGGGCTTGACCGAAAAACCATTGTCTTATGAAGAATTAACGGTACACAATTTTTCAGACACCCCATGGCCCAGATTAAGCGGTTCTTACCTCGGCTCATTAAACAAGGGCGTCAAGATGGAAGCCTTGAGCGAGATGTCTCGCCGCTTTGGTGAAGGTGTCAGAGAATTAGGCCTTGACGCGGTAATCGTTGTCGGCGGCGACGGCAGCATGAACATCACCGGCAATTATTGCAAAGGCGCCGGAATCAAGATGATCGGCATTCCAAAAACCATTGACAATGATACTCCTATTACTGAATTTTCGGTTGGCTTCAACTCGGCATGTCAGGTTTGCACCACCGCGATTGACAGCTTGGAATTAACGGCTCGCTCACACCAACGCGCTTTGATTTGTGAAGTTATGGGGCGTGACGCCGGACATTTGGCCATGCAGTCAGCTTTGGCCGGACAGGCTGATGTCTGCTTAGTGCCGGAGATTCCTTATAAGATTGATAATATTATCAAGAAGTTGAAAGAGATTAAGGCTTCCGGCCGCAATCACGCCGTAATTGTTGTGTCCGAAGGTATCAAGACCGAAGACGGCGAGCATATTTCAGGCGCAAAAAATATGATTGGCGAGGCTGTTTACGGCGGTGTCGGACAATATCTGTCTTCTGAAATTAACATTCGTTACAAAGACTTCCAAACCCGCGTCACCACCTTGGGACACATTCAGCGTTCCGGCACACCAAGCATGTTTGACCGTTATTTGGCTGCCATTTTCGGGGCGAAGGCGATTGAATTGCTGGCAAATGATGAAACCAACAAAATGGTTATCTGGAAAGACGGCCATGTTCAAGCCATCAGCATTGAAGAAGTTGTCAAAAAAGGCACAACCTTGCTTGACACCCATAGCGATTGCGTCAAAGCAGCCCAAGCTTTGGGAATGTATATCGGCGAAATCAAATAATTTTGCCTAACCCCAAAAAACTTCCCCGCACGGCAACCCGAACGGGGAAGTTTTTTATCTTCGGGATAAAAACCTAAAAAGCGAGGACGGGGCGGACCTCGTAGCTGCCAGTCTTAGCGTTGTAGCCGTAGTACAAACCGTAGCTACCGCTAAAGTTTGAGAGCCACGCGAGGTTGCCGCTGTACTCGGACGACGACCAAGCGTAGGTGCTCGATGTGAATTCTGTCCCACCCGCTCGGCTGAATCCCGTGTTTATGGTGCTTTGGTTATTGTAGATTGAGGTAAATATTCCTGCTGCCGGTAGGCACCAATCTCCGACCTTCGTTCCCGTTGTCGTATAATTATATGCCGCCCAGGCTGCCGGATACTTGCTCTTATCTCCCGCCGCGATTATTTTTGCCGTATTCCCACAGCTATCATAATCCTTAGATGCTGCTGATGATAATGTATAGTTTGTTAACGTTGAGATATCCGTGCCATATCCACCCCATTCATAGCTGCCTATCGATTTTAAAGCCATCGCTTGTCCGCAGCCCTCACTGCTGATATAGACCACAACCGCTATCGGCGTCTTGCCCGATACCGTATTCGCGCTGCAAGTTCCGTCACTGAACAAGATGTTTCCAAGCGAACAGTTTGCAGCCAGTCCGGAACAGGTTCCCCAAGCCAAAGAACATTCTCCGTCCACCAGATTATACCCTTCTTTACAGGCACATTCTGCATATTTTCCGTTGCAGGCTTCACCGACCGCAACCATATTTTCTCCGGTGCATTCTTGAGTATAATTATCGGGGCAGATGTAGCCACTTTCGCAATTATACGCCTCTCCAAACGGACATTTCAGGCAGTTTCCACTGGAATTATACGCCTCGGTATAACCAAGCGCCGCACAGTCAGTTACCGCACATGACGCCGCCCAAACATTCCCGACAACACCATCGACACCCATAGCAGACATAAGCATCGTCGAAATCATCAAACTTTTTCTGTTCATCATCATCTTTCTCCTTATCTCATCTCTGCCCTAAAACTCCAACACGGGGCGGACCTCGTAGCTGTTATGCTTATAGTGGTAGGTCAACCCATACTCGCTGCTAAAGAGTGAGCGCCACGCGTTGCGGCCATTGTACTCGGACGACGACCAAGCGTAGGTGCTGGTTGTGAATTGTGTCCCATTTGCGCGGCTAAACCCTGTGTTTATAGCTTCTTGGTTGTTATAATATGAGGTAAATATTCCTGCTGCCGGCAAGCACCAATCTCCGGCCTCCGTTCCCGCTGTTTTATACTCATGTGCCGCCCATGCTGCCGGATACTTACTCTTATCTCCCGCCGCGATTATTTTTGCCGTATTCCCACAACTATCATAATCCTTAGATGCTGCCGATGTTGATGTATAGTTCGTTAACGTTGAGATATCCGGGCCATATCCTCCCCATTCATAGCTGCCTATCGATTTGGGTGCTAGCGCCTGTCCGCTTGTTCCGCTTTCATCAACATAGACCACGACGCCGATTGGGGTTTTACCGTCTTTGAGCTTCATTGAACAAGTCTTGTCTGAATAGAAAATACTTCCCAAATGACAAATATTATCTTTCACACAACTATCTGTCCCCACATCATAAACATAATTCTCCGCATCATCACAGAACCCAATCACGGGGCGAACATCAAGACTGGTAGTATTAAAAAAAGCTGTACTCTGTATTCCATATTCTTCTTCTAAAAATGAATACCACTCATGAAGATAATTAAGACCGGACGATGACCAAGCGAAGGTGATGTCTGTGAATGGTGTCCCATTTGCTCGGCTAAAGCCTGTGTTTATCGCATCTTGGTTGTTATAATATGAGGTAAATATTCCTGCCGCCGGTAGGCACCAATCTCCCGCTTGGGTTCCTGCTGTAGTATATCCATACGCAGCCCATGCAGCTGGATAAGTAGCCTCATCACCTGCCGCTCTTATTGTTGCGCTATTTTTACAGCTAGCAAAATCTTGAGAAGCCTCTGCAGCAGAACCAAAGCTAGTTAAACCTGAAGGAATAGAATTTTCTGCACTCCATGATGCTCTTAGAGAATTCAGTGCTAGTGCCTGACCGGCGCCTTTGCCGTCTTTATAGACCACCACGCCGATTGGGGTTTTGCCGGAGACGACATCATCGCTGCAGGTAAAGTCATTAAACAAAATCGAGCCAATTGGGCAGTTTTCCACACAAGCGCCGTCGCCCCACATCAAACCGCCGGAACAATTACACGACGCATATTTCCCATTACAATTTTCTCCAACACCACCGGTTTGATTCTCTCCGGTACAGGTAAATTTATAATTCATCGGGCAGACGCAAAAATATTTGTCGCCGTACGGACACTTCACACCATTGTTCTGAAAACACGAAATCTCGGTATAACCTAATTCTTCACAACTCGGCGTTTTCAGGCATTGCACATCCGCCGCCCACACATTCCCGATTCCACCAACACCGACACCCATAGCAGACATAAGCATCGTCGAAATCATCAAACTTCTTCTGTTCTTCATCTCTTTTCTCCTTATCTTATCTCTACTCTAAAACTCAATCACAGGGCGGACCTCGTAGCGGTTGTAGTTCTTATCGTACCAGCCCAAACCGTAACTGCCGCCAAAGTTCGAGCCCCACGCGTAGCGGTAATCGTACTCGGACGACGACCAAGCGGGGGTGCTATTTGTGAATTGTGTCCCATTTGCGCGGCTAAACCCTGTGTTTATAGCTTCTTGGTTATTATATACTGAGGTAATTATTCCTGCTGCCGGCAAGCACCAATCTCCGGCCTCCGTTCCTGTTGTCGTATAGTTATAGGCAGCCCATACCGCCGGATAGGTACTGCTATTTCCTTGTGCCCTTATCTTTGCACTATTTTCACAGCTTGCAAAATCATTTTTTGCTGCTGAGGATGAACTATAGTTCGTCAAGCCCGAGATATCGACATATTCCGTTGACCACTTATAGCCACCTAACGACTTTAATGCCATCGCCTGTCCACAGCTACCGGATTTATAAACCACAACCGCAATCGGCGTTTTGCCTGATACCGTATTCGCGCTGCAAGTCCCGTCGCTGAACAAGATATCACCAAGCGCGCAGTTTGCCGCATATCCATTACATTGCCCAAATTCTGCTGGTTGTAATTCACAAATTCCGTCTTTCCAATCATATCCTTCAGCACAAGTGCATTCAGTATATTTGCCACCGCAGGCCGTGCCGACGCCACCGGCATAGCCTGTGCCGGTGCAAGTATTTTGAAACAGCGGGCTGCACTCGCCGGTACAGAATGAATAATCGACATCAAACGGACATTTGATTGAAGTACCGTTACAAGTCTGTTGCTTATAGCCCAAATCCGTGCAGCTCGGCGTTATCGCGCACCAATCCACCCCCTCACAAGTGCAGGTTTTTGCCGTTTCGTCCCAAACATAACCTTCAATACAGCCGCTTTGATAAAATTTTCCGGAGCAATCTTCCAGCGTGCACTTAAACGGCGCTGAACATTCCGGCGCCGA
>CALXTE010000012.1 GCA_944391345.1 uncultured Alphaproteobacteria bacterium | reverse complement strand
GCCGATGCCATTTGCTTAATTCCATTTAACTTTCCCCCGGGACTTTTTTACTTGTCCAATTTTTGGGGGACAGTTCAAAACAGGTGGTTTTCTTTTAATTGCAATTAAAGAAAAAGGAAGTTTAATCATATGAAAAATAGACTTTTATTTTCAACTGCTTTAGTAGCCGCGGCTTTTGCTTCTAATGCCATGGCACAAACAGTTACCATCAATTCTGACAACGCAAACAGTAGCGCTGACGGCGTACCTGTTTATTCTACTCAGACCATTTCCGGTTCTTTATTAGATAATCCTGACGTCACCATTGATCATGTTCGCGCAGAAGTTCAAGATTACCATGAAATTTCTGACGGAGAAAAATTAACCATTAATCAAGGCAGACTTGACATAAACGGCCCCGGAAACGACGATCATACCTTTACTGTTTCCGGCGGAGAAATTATCTTAAATGGTTCGGATAGTATTCAAGACGATACCGGAATTTTTGCTACCGGTATGACTATATCCGGCGGAAATATCACACTTAACAATTCCGGTTTAACTGACGATGGTTCGGATAGAGTAACTGAAGATGGGACAACGTATCCGGCTTCTTCTATTGATATTTCCGGCGGCACTATTGAAATGAAGAGTTCTGACGGCGGAAGCAGCTGGATTGATTCTCACGGTCACATTGATCATGATGAATTCGGCGATAAAATTGAAGGAACAAGACAAGGGGGTGTCATTAATGTTTCCAATGCCGCAAATATTATTGTTTCCGGCGGTGGTTTATCCGTGCAAGATAATTTGGTCAATGCAAATGTTTTGGCGGCTAAAAATATTAATATCAGCGGCGGAAATTTAACCATTAATAAAGACAGCAATTTAATCACGGTTGTCGTGCCGGATGTTGCCGCTCAGGATATGAAAAAAAGTACTATTAATTTATCCCAAAGCGGAACTATCAATCTTTCCGGCGGATTGTCGGCAAATGTAATCGGAACAGGCGGGAATTTAGACTTTAATGACAGTGCTTCCATTGTTGATGGTGATGTCAGCGGGGCTAATGTCAACTTTGATGCCGACCATATCTTAAGCCAGGCTATTACCGGTACAATCGGCAATTTAGCGTCTTTGAATGTTAATAAAGGAACTTTAAATTTTGACAAACAAGCCGGATTAGTTAACGAGGTTAATGTTGCCAAAGGTGCTGGCTTAAATATAAATTCGTTTATGCAGGCTGGAGAATTAAATTTGGCTGGTAATGTTGCCGTAAACAGTGATGTTATGGCACAAGGAAATATTAACATCACAGATGGAACGGTTAATATGAACGGAGCGTCATTAAATGCAAGAAATGAAGGCATTAACATGACTGGCGGAACCGTAAATATGAATGATGGCGGTGAGGATCCTGATTTAACCTTTTGGGCAGCCAAAGATATTAATATCAGAGGTGGCACCATTAATATGAACGGAAGTGAGGCTTCAATCGACACGTTTTACGATTGGTTGGATGAAAATGATGAACTTATGCAAAAGCCTGAAAAACCTGGAGATGTTAATATAAATGGTGGTACGGTTAATGTAAATAGTTCAACAGCAGAGATTTCTTCTGAAGGAAAAGTAGAAGTTTCTAATGGTGGCGTTATAAACGTTAACTCCGGTGGTGTTTTAAGCTCATTTAATTCGTTTGTCGTTGATGAAAATGGCATGGATTCAGTAAACAAAGGCACAATTAACGTTATCGGGACAGGTTCCATGAATTTAGCTGGAAAGCTGATTGCAAATGTTTCTGGAGATGGAAGCTTAAACTTTAAAAGCTCAACAGGTTTGGTTGAAGGTGACATTAATGGAACGAACCTCAGCTTTGATACAGATCATTCTTTGAGCAAAGCAATTTCCGGAACAATCGGCGATTTAGCCTCTTTGAATGTCAATAAAGGAACCTTATCATTTGATAAGTCAACCGGCACAATCGCAAACTTAAATGTATCAAGCACATTAGATGTCGGAACAAATACCGTAAATGCTACAAATGTTGCCTTTAAAGATAATTCTACATTGAAGTTTACGGTTGCCGGAACAGAAGATGGTAGTTATGGTAAAATAAAAGCCAATAACATTAGTGTCAGCAACAAAGGCACATTGCTGGATTTGACCTTAAACAGCAGTGTTTTAGGTGATGGTGAATCAAAAGACTTCACAATTCTTGACGCAGCAACCATCAGCGGAGAATTTGCTCAGTTTAGTGAAAGCAGCCGTTATGACTTTAAAAAACTTGGTAACGGTACATATAAAATTACAGGAAAAGCTACTGCTGCAGATATCGTAGCCGATGCAGGTGGTACATCAAACAATGCAGGAACAGCCTCTGCTTGGGATAGTGTTGAATTAGAAGCCGAGCCGACGACTACAGCCGGAACAATTGCTGTTGCCTTGGCCGATCTTTCAAGCAAAGCAAAAACACCGGAGGCTAAAAAAGCATATGTTGACGCATTAACTGCCGTAGCTCCTGAAGCAGCTCCGATGGTTCAACAGACTCAGTCTCAAACCTCTAATCAGGTCTTTGGTGCAGTCGGAACACGTTTAAGCGGTGGTTCAGTATCAACCGGCGGTGAAGGTATGTCTTCCGGTGATAATATCTTTGAACGAGCAGCTATGTGGGTTCAAGGCTTGTTTAATAAGTCAGAACTTGAAAACACCTCAGATTCTTATGGCTTTGATGCAGATTCTTCCGGTATCGCAATGGGTGTTGAAAAATATATTAATGACGATACCAAACTTGGTTTAGGTTATGCTTATACCAATACAGACATCGATGGCTTTATGAGAAGCACCGATGTTGACACACATACCGCTATTATCTATGGCGAGTATAAACCCAGCAACTGGTATGTAAACGGAGTTGCCACCTATGGATGGTCTGACTACGAAGAAAACAAAAATGTTGCCGGTATTGGTGTAAAATCAAAGTATGATGCAGAAAGCTTTGGTTTGCAGGCAATGACAGGTTATGATATGCAGGTTAAAGGCTTTGGTTTAACTCCTGAGGTTGGTTTGCGTTATGTTCACATCAGCCAAGACGGCTATACCGATTCAGCCGACCAAAAGGTTTCCGGTAATGATTCCGACATCTTAACCGGTGTTATCGGGGCTAAAGTCAGCAAGACTTGGACACTTGAAAACGGTATGAACATTAAGCCGGAAGCCAGAATTGCAGCCACTTATGACTTGATGAACGATGACGTTAATTCAGTTGTAACTTTGGCTAACGGTTCGGCTTATATGGTTGAAGGTGATGCTTTAGACCGTTTCGGTATGGAATTTGGCGCTGGAGTAACGACAGAAGTCAACGATAATGTTGAATTTGCATTGGGTTATGAAGGCAAATTCCGTGAAGATTACCAAGACCACACCGGTTTGGTTAACTTAAAATATAAATTTTAAGGCTTAACAACTAGTGCGAAGATACCCTGTAACAAGAAAGTTGCAGGGTATTTTCTTTAGATTTTTACAAAATCCTTCTATCCACGGGTTGTTTATGGAGATATAAGATAGGCTTTAACCTTATTTTCAACTTTTGAGATTATGATTATTATGATTTATCTTTAGGAGTTTGAGAATGAAAAGATTTATGTTTATCTTTACTTTTACATTATTGTTTAGTTTTAATGTTTGTGCTGAAACATATCATGGAATTGATATAGACAAAGTTTATTCTCAAAGCGATTGGAGCAGCAAAGATAAAATAAAAGAGATTATTGATGATTATAAGTTACTACTTCAATTCAAAGAAGATTTAAATAAATGCCATGAAAATAGCAATCAATTTGAATGTATGAATAATCTTACACAAAATATCATGCTGCATTTTTACCGTTATAACTATGAAAATAATATTAATGATTACCAAAATTACGTTAAATTAACATTGACAGTTTATGGAGTTGCTTATTGTTTAAATAAATACAATATTCCAGCAGGTACTGTTTGCGAACAAGAAAAAAATGCTCAGGTTCGTGAAGTTATAAAACAGTATATTGATACATTATTATCACAAATTGAAAAGCAAATTAGTGTATTTAGTTTTATTAAGGATTATAAATAAAGAAAAGGGGGAAATTTATCCCCCTTCTGTAATATATTTTTTTTAATTTGATATATGGTATCCTTCGGTTCTATTATCCCAGCCTGTGCCAAATCTTCCGTATCCACCTCGTTGCTTATCTTGTTCCTTTACAAGTTCTTTATATTTATGAAGGAATTCATTGTAATCCATATTTTTAAGTCGGCTTAAAGTAGTTTTTCCTATAATATCTCCGACAGGATTAATCCCTAACGCACTATGTGTTGTTTCAATAGCATTTTGAGGACTGGTTCTAATTCCATGATCAAATACAAAACCTCTTATTTCGGAAGGTAGAGTATTAATTCCATTCCAATTCCATATTTCTTTGAATAATAATGCATTAGCTCTTTCTCTCGTTAGATTTTTAATATCTTCATTGGGATGGTATCTTTTTGAAATGCCAAATTTAGTTTCACCACCTGGATCTTGAGGATCATTTACATATCCGCCTTCGTTCGAAATTGCATATTCTTGCAATGCTCTTTGATATTCTTTGTTATTGACCATTTCATTAATGAATTCTTTAGTAAAACCATTTCCATAAAGAGAATAATCAATATTATTTGAAGCAACATCACTCGCCATATTAGGATTAGTGTTTTGAGCCAATTGATATGGTTGAGAATAAGTGCTGAACGAATTTTGTTGAGGATAGAGAGCCGAACTTGCATTCAAATTCAAACTTTGCATATTGTTCGGACTAAAGATTGAACCGTTGTTTAAGCCTGAATTGAAAGTGCTGTTACTATTCCCCAAAGCATTATTCTGATATTGTTGCAACCTATCTGTCAAATCCTTCAAATTATATCTTGAAGGTGTTTACGTTTTGTTTATCAACAGAAAAACAGAAGGCCACTAAAGTAGCCTTCAGATATTTAGTTAATTTTTTTAGGTAAATTTTATCAATCCAGTTTTTCCAATTCCTCCCATATTTGTTGGCACAAATTTTTATCATGACCTTCTTCTACACAAGTTTGTATATAATTATACTCTGTATAATAAGGCAAGATAAACCATATACCAATAGTTAAAATAGTGCATATACCAATAGCTGTCAGAATAAAAGAGACAATTCTATCTAATATTTTCTTTGCGCATATTTTCTGTTCTGAACTCATCTAACATATCCTCACAATTTTTATACGGATTATTATATCCAATATTGCTACCATAAAGATTGTTTTTCAAGTCTTTTCTGCTATCAGAAATAATTGTTTGCATTGGCATATTACCTTTTTTCTTATAATAATCATATATCTCTTTTCCATATCCCATTCTTAATCCCCAATCTCTGCTTGTAGGACTAATTTGAGCTAATTTACATTGCAATAAAGCATGATAATAATTATCTATGCCATCGGCTTGATTAGGTCCATATTTCTTAACCAGCTGTTTACCAACATTATTCATTTTATTGTAATGTTGATAAGCAATTTGAGCATCAGCCACTAGTTCGCCAAGATTTTCACCTGTGTATTTTATAGTATCTAAAATTAAATTTGCTTTATTGCCTAATTGATTAAGATTATATGATTTTTTTTGTTTATCAATTTCATTTTGTATATTAGACGTCATAATATTGTCATAAATATTGTTATTGCTCCTTTGCTCAAACAGATTGCTATTTTGCGCTAAAGGCGTGTTGTTCGGTCCCCATTGGGTAGAGTTATAGTTTTCTTGCCCAAAGGTTTGAGCCTGATTTTCACTTCCTAATCCATAACTCTGTTCGGTTTGGTTCTGCCCAAAGGTATTCACCGTATTTTCAAACGGATTATTATTCCTATTCTCAATATTGTCGTGAATATTTGAAGAGCCAAAGCCATAGTTATTATCAGAATTGCCCCAAAAGTTTGTGCCTTGTTGAGGAGCGGGGAGCCCCCGCGGGCATCACTTGGCTGTTTCGTGATTGGAACAAGAAGTCGCGTTGCTTAGATACGTGTTTTCGGGACTTGAATTAATTTTTGTTTTGTCTTGCAAATTGATATTCCCAAAATAGCGGCTTAAAATTAAAGCCGCTATATAATTTTAATCAGTTAGATTTAACAGTATCTAACAAGTTTTAAAACTATTGCCAAAACAAAAAACGGGATAAAAAAACATAAACATCCTAAAAATGAAGAATACAAAATAACAATATCTCTCCAATTATATACAGCACAAAACCAGTAAACAAAGAATAAAATAGCTATTTCTCCTATTCTCCATAAAACAGAAGGATTCTTTGCTAAAATTTTGCACCGCACTATATCAAATAAAAGATATAATATCAGATAAGATATATAAGCGGAAAAATAAAATTCTCCCGTAAAAACGCACGGTTTCCCATCCAGCGCCTGATAAAGTTCACCATACTTCCAAAGAGCAACATTGCAACTATCCCCTTGGGAATTGCTCCCCCATATAACATCAAAAATAAATGAAGCTAAAATGACAGCAAATAAATACCACAACAAATATAATAGTATTCTTTTGCTTATGATTAATTTCCTTGTCATTTATTTCTCCCAAAGTTTATTATCATATATGGTTTTTGTTCTTGCTCCAAAATCATTAACTTCCATCGCTCCGGTTCTATTCCAAACAGTTCCAACTTTTTCCGGTGTTGGATTATGGATTGAGTTTTGAATTTGTTTTATAACTTGAACACCTAATTCAATATTTTGTTCCGGGTTATAAGTATCATATTGCTTTCCCTTATAATTTCCCCAAGTTTTGCCTTGAATATTCATCGGCATTTGAGAATCCGACATATGCAAAGCATCTCCGAAATCGTTTAAGATTAATTTATGTCCGGTGGAGGCTTCGTTTGCCATAATTGCCTTAACCAAATTTGCATCAACATCGTACTTTTGGGCATATTTATCTATTGTATCAAGATGTTCACTAACATTATCTTGACCATATTTTTCTATTGTATACCATGGAAGATTATAATTGGCATCTGGATTGTTTTCAATATCTAAAAACAAATTCTTCCCCTGTTTCATATTTTCAATTCTTTCTTCACTACTCATATAATTGTCATAAGGTTTCAATGATTGTTGCTGGATACTTTGTTGAATCTTTCTAAAATAATCCTTTTGGCTTGAATCATAAATGTTATTTCCATTTGAATCTGTTAAATAATAACCGATAGTACCATCATTCCGAGTATATTCTTCCCAAAGTCTATGGTTTTGAGGCATCAACTCTCTCCTTACAAATATTATTTTTATCTTATATAGGGAATAAATATCGCAGATGCAACTTTTTGTCGATAAAGGATATAAGTTATTTTAATATTCTCTCCACGTTGCTTCAGGATTTTTGTTGCAGGGTATTTTCTTTTTTTTAACAATCTTGTGCAAATAATGAACTATGAGAAATGGCTTTTATAAAATTTTAGTTGCGATTTTTTTGTTGAGCGGATGCCAAAGTGTTTCCGTTCCTCCGTCATATGAATATAAGGAAATTGCAACAAGGGATTTCACAATTGCAAGTTGGCAAAAAATCACGAAACCGAATGGGGTATATAAAATTTATATTGAAGGAGACGGCTATGCATTTAACGCACACGGACGCCCCACACAAGATCCGACACCTAAAGGAGAGTTGGTTCGTGAGTTGGCTTTTGGGGACAATAGCCCGAATGTGATTTATCTTGCAAGGCCTTGTCAGTATGTCAAAAGCCCGATTTGTTCTCAAAGACATTGGACAACGGCTCGTTTTGCGCATGAAGTCGTTAATGCAGAATATGAGGCTATCAAACAAATTGCAGGACAGCATCCGGTGATTTTAATCGGGTTTTCCGGTGGCGCGCAAATTGCAGGCTTAGTGGCTTCGGCCAAAAATGGTTTGAATATCAAAAAAATCATCACCATTGCAGGAAATCTCGACCATTTAGCGTGGACACAATATCATAATTTACCTCCACTTAATGAATCAATGAACTTGGCTGATTATCGTCATCAATTTGCAGAGCTTCCGCAGATTCACTATGTCGGAACAAAAGACGAGGTCATCCCTCCGGTGCTGGTGGAACAGTTTGTCGGAAATGAGAATTTGATAATTAAGGTTAAAAACGCAAGCCATAATTCTGGTTGGGAAGAGATTTATCAAAAAGTATGGTTTGAAAAATAATGCATTTCCCTCGCATTTTCCTGACTAGCCAACGCACAAATCGCAACTAAAGCCATCCGCCGTGTTCCGCCCAACAAAAAGAGGTGTCATGCTCGCACATCACACCTCAACCCAGACAATTCGTGTTTATAATTGAAACATAGCCATAAGCTACATAGGTATTTATCTCAGTTAATATTGCCTTGTTATCTTCAATATTTTTTTACTATTATAATAATATAAATAATTTGAGGTGTTTATGAAAAACAATGATTTAATAATAGAAAGCATTAGAGAACGAGATATAGATTTACTTTTAATTGAAGAATTGAATGTAAATCGTGATTTTTGTAGCTTTTTTGTTCAAAATCTATTTGAAGATTCTAGTAATATTATAGAAGCTAAAGCTTTGCATTCGGTTGTTAATCCTCAGTTTGGAGAAACGGATATTTTGTTTTTTTATAAAACAGATAAATCCTCTAATGCTATTTTGATAGAAAATAAAATAGATGCTAATACTCAGCCAGAGCAAGCGGAGAGATATAAAATCAGAGCAACCGCTATTCAAAAAGAATATCATTGTGACACTCAAACATGTATTGTCGCTCCGCATAATTACCTTATAAACAATAGTGAAGCTCAAAAATATCAAAATCAGATTTCTTATGAAACAATAAGAGAATATTTCAAAAAACAAAATTCTGTTCGCTTGGATTATAAGGCTCAAATACTTGATTTAGCTATTTCACAAGAACGTAGGGGATATACACCTATTAAAGATGATGCCACAACCTCATTTTGGGTGCAGTATTGGAATTTACTGACTCAATATATACCCTCGGCAGAGATGAAAAGACCAACAGTAGTTCCAGCTAATTCAGATTGGCCTTTAATCAAATTCTCTTGGTTTCCCAAAGGATGTTTTATCTATCATAAATTATCTAAAGGATATATTGACTTTCAAACGAATTGTTCATCAGATTTTTTAGAAAATATATTAGAACAAAATTCTGCACTTTCTTTTAATATTGTAAAAACAGGAAAGAGTTTTACGTTAAGAGCTATTGTTCCTCCTCTTGATAAACATAGCTCTTTTGATTCTCAAAAAGAAAATGTAGTTAAAGCCTTTAATATTATTAAAGAGCTTGAATATAATATTTTTTAATAATCATCAAATCGCAAAATAGGTTTTATTTCCGATAAATATCCTTGCAAGAAAACAGACAAGGAGTGAAAATGTTAATGTATAATCCAGAAGATAAAACTTATTCTAAATTTATTACCATTGAGGAAATGGCAGAAGTCCAAGAAAAAATTAAACAAATTGAAGAGAGATTAAAGAATACGCCGGTTAATCCGCCATATAATTTTGAGAGCGAAGGTAATATTGATATCAATTCGGTCAGCGAGTTGAAAAAATTGATTAGGACTAACAATTTTAACTTAAATTCATCAATCAATCGCCGTAGAGCCAGTTTATTTTTGGTGGCTTGTTATTTCTGTATGGAAAAAGAGCCACTTGATTTTCTTATTGCCGAAGGAAGCGAGGTCAATAGAACCGATATATTCGGATATAACGCTATTATGTCCGTTATTTTGAACGAAAATATGGAAGATGATACCAAATTACAAACCATCCAAATGTTGATAAACAAAGGTATTGATGTGAATTGGCTCAATATCCAAGGAGAAACAGCCTTAACCTTAGCCTTGGAGCGAATAGAGCTTGATATTGCCAACCTATTGCTTGATAACGGAGCCGTGCTTTATAAAAATTGAGAAAACAGTCCCAAGATAAAAATAATAACAAAAATAAAAATCATAAATAAGATGAAGTAAATCAAAGCGATAAGTAACCACTTAAGCCATAATTTTAATTTTTGACTTTTGCTGATAAAATGAGATGCGATATAGGTTAAAAATAAACTGATATATGCCGAGTTCATACATATTTTGTAAAAAACATTATATGTTTGCTTGAACAATCGAAGCCCCTCGTCATCAGAAAAGTGATATACATAAGCCAAAAATCCTTCTACGAACACTAACGGAAAAACTGTAAGCAACAGTATTAAAACAACAATATTTTTTGCTCTGTTTAGAATCTTTGGCATATTAGTCACCTAATTAAATTTTATCTTCTGTTTCTCAATTTTCTATATTGATTGCACATGTTTTGTAGCATATAATTTTGAGAAAATCCATAAGAATTAACGGCATTGTTATAATCTTGTTCTGTCCATAAAGAAACATCTTTTCTTGCCGGAGAATTAGGCTTACTAAGCTCATTCATAACAATATCCTCATTTTCATTTAATGGTTTAATTCCTAAAAAATCATCTAAACCTGTAGATTTAGTTATAGCTGTTTTTAAGACTTGCTTTTGAGCTTGCCTTGCTAAAAAAGGTATTGCACCTGATATATTTTTCCTTTCGTTGTTAAATGTTAATAAATTTGCATATTTATAATATGCATTACTTAATTAGGTAACAAAAATGGTAAATGCAAGTAATGCTAGTATAAATTATTTTTTTCACTCATATACAGGATTGAGAAGACTTGACATTCGGGGGATTATGTTCAATAATCCCCTTGAAAGTGAATTTATGCCAACTTGTCCCACTTTAACCAAACGGACTAAACAGGAGAAATATAATGACAGCCAAGTTTTATGTTCAGGCGGCTACGCCTGATAAAGAAGTGTTGCAAGCCTTGTTTGATAACTTAGACTTATTGCAACAACATCAAGATTTAATCTTATCCAATTCCAAATATTATAACATTCATATTCAAGGCAGCGGTGTTTTTGCCTTATATATTCCTACTTTCTCTTTGTGCTTGGGGGAATTGTTGCTTTTGTGGCAACACACGCCATGGAAACAAGAAGACACCTATTTTTATTGCATCACCGGAAGTCCGCTTTCGGGAAGCAACATATCAAGATATTGGAGCAAGAAAAAAGGGCTGGCCAACAAATATACGCCGACCTTCGGAAAGCAACTCAGCTCGGCGATATTTGTCCGCCGCATCGGTAGTCCGATTTATGATGAACACAAACCGACACCGGTTTCCGTCCCCAAGCTTCAAGCCTCAGATATGACAATCTTTGAACTAATCGAAGAATTAAAGCAAATCTAAACCTTTGGCATAGATTCACTTTTGATTATATCTTCAGTATTAAAATATTTAAGAATTTGCAATATATGATATAGTATCAAAGAGAATAATTTAATAAAAGAAAGATAGAGTACTGCAATGGATACAAAATATATTAAATACTACAATGTTCTAGGTTTAGAAAAGCATGCGACAAAAGAGGAAATAAAAAGGGCTTACAAAAAATTAGCAAAAATATATCATCCTGACACAAACCAAGATACTTTAAACGGATATTCCAAATTTATAGAAATACACGAAGCGTATGAATTTTTAATGGAAGATTTTGACGATAACAATTATGAATTATATTTTACTAATGAAATGCTTAATGAATATGATGAAGTGACCAAGGTATGTCGAAAATATGGTTTTAATGGGAATTTAAATATGGAGATTCCATATGATGAAGGAAAAATACATGGAATTGTTAAAACATATTACATTACAGGCGAAATCCACTCTAAAATAACCTATGTATATGGTACCAGACAAGGATTAGCTCAAACATTTTACAAAAATGGAAAGTTAAAAAATGAAGTGTTTTACATAAATGATAAGCAAGAAGGTATAAGAAAAAATTTTTATAAAACAGGAAATATTAAAGAAGAAATCATGTGCCAAAATGATATCGCGGAAGGATTTTCTAAAAATTTTTACGAAAATGGCGTTCTAAAGGCAGAAGCATATTGTCATAATGGAAGACCTGAAGGGTATGTAAGAAATTATTATCCGAGTGGCGAACTTAAAAGCGATGGCAATTTTAAAGATGGAAAAATTGAAGGAATAATAAAAAAATATTACAAAAATGGCAAAATTAAAATAGAATCATCTTATAAAAATAATATTCCAGAAGGAATAACAAAAAATTATTATGAAAATGGGGTATTAAAAGCTGAAGGTTTTTATAAGGATGGACAAGCTGAGGGCGAACACATTACATATGATAAACAAGGATGCGTTAAGATAAAAGAATTTTACAAAAATGGAAAAATCATTAAAGTAGAACATTATAAAAATGGATATTTAATAACAATAAATGAAAATCAGAACGATATATCAAATATTTCAATTTCTTTACAAAAATTTTATCAACTAATAGATTTTATGAAAGCTACTCCTATTTATAGTGAAGAAGAATTAACAAAGCTATGGCAACAAGACAAAGATCAAGAAAAGAAAATAATAGAAAAAATGCTGCAGGAAAATATAACCTATGGAGAAGCCTCTGGAGAATATGAATTTTTAAATAAAAATGAAAAAGAATTTAAAGCATATCTAAAAATAATTAACAATGAATTAGATACAAATGTAGAAATTATTAAACATGGATTTGAAAATTATATACACAGGGGTGATGCTCCTTTACCGTATTATGCATGGAGAATAGCCATAATTTTAAGTAAAAATAAATTATACCAAGAAGAAAGAATATTTTTACACGAGTGGAGCCGACATTTTGCAAGATTGGAAAATTGTGGAGGAAGATATAAAAGCCTAATTGAAAGGGCTAGAAAAAAAGGAGCTTTATAAATCAACCCTTTGAATTTAAAATAAAATCATCCAATCATAAAAACATATCAACCACGCAAAGATATTTTAATTATAACGAACATATGCTCGCAAACGCGATTGAAAATGCGAGAGTATGATAGCAAATTAACTCCAAGTAAAAAAGCCTTACATTTTTTGTAAGGCTTTTTCTTTTGAGTAAAATTGAAAAAATCAAAATCTCAAAAATTAAAACTAGGGTGGTTAGGGAAGAATAAGCTTCTTGAATGAATTGATACCCAGTCAAACAAAGGAACAAAATGTTAAGAAAAGTTATTAAAACAAACAAAGTTTAACATTTTTACCTTGCCACCCTAGAGCCTTAAATAAAATCTCTAGCAATTCCAAGCATTTCAAAGAAAATGTTAAAGAATGTGCCTTCTTTAACATTTTTACTGGAAATAACTAAAACAAATTTCTAAAAAAATCAGCGATTACGTTTTATTTAAATTTGTCGGTATATTTGTAAGTTCTGTTTGTTTTTGTTTTATCTTTTGTAGAGTTTCTTCTGATTCTTCATAAAATCGGTCTTCAATTAAGAAATCTTTTTTATTAATGATGCCTAAAGCCCATAAGATTTGAATAAAACGCATGTCGGGATACTTTAATGCTGTATCATTTAATATTTGGAGTATTTCTTGATTGTTTTTTAGCCTTTCCATTACAATACCCTTTTCTTAATTTTTGACAGATAATATAGCTTTGATAAATCGCAATTCTGCTTCAATATCATTTCTATTGTCTGTATCTAAAGTATGTTTATGTAACGCATATAAAAATTCTTCAAAATAAGGAATTTCTTTGCATTCTTTCGAATGATTTTTGCGATACTGCTCAAAAAACTCATAAATTTCACTATATTTAATTAATTTATATAGTTTGTTTTTATCATATTTATTTAATGAGATTATATTATAGTTAGGCGTAAAGACAAAATATGCTTTTTTGGGATTTTGAGTGAAATTATCTTCTACATATTCGTGATATTTATCTAATTGAGTTTTTTCTATATTTTCTCCATCATAAAAAACTCCATTAATATTGGATTTTATTTTATTTTCGATAACAACAACACTCTTATTATCATAAATTAGCAAATCAATATTAGCTCTCTCGCGTTCAACAGTATAATTATCGTTGAATTTTATTCCCAATACATTTTTTGAAAAATCTTTAAATAATTCCTTATTTGCTGTAAAAATATATTGAAATAAATTAGAATAAGTAAGTTCATCGTAATCTTTTCTTATTATATCAATAAAATTATGATCTGACGTTTTTTTGGGTTTTGTACTAACTTGCTTCTTATCTTTGTTTCTATTCCAAAGAGTTTTATCTTTAATAATCTTATTGAGAGCTTTATACGCATCTGAATTTTGAATGTTGCTAATATACATTTTAGGACTTTGCTTTGCAAATGCAGGTAATTTTAAGTAATAACAACGTTTGTTTTCTTTTATGTTTGTTATAAAAATACGTTCTTTGGGTCTGATAATTTTATCTGCCTTAAAGGTAACATAAAAGCCGGTTTCAACACCTTCATTCTCTTTCATAATTTCATATAAAAGTTTTCCCCCATATCGGATGTTATTATCATCAATATATTGTATTTGCTTTTGGTGAATATCTTTTTCACAACTTGGACGGTCTTTAGATATATTGATGATTTGTTCTAGTCCTTCAGCTTTGGCTAATATTTCCAATATGGATGCATTGTGTCTTTTAACTAATAAAATTGTTTCAATTTTACCATTGTGTTTAGCTGCCATATTGCCATATGGTAAAACATAGATGTAGTTGTTGCCATTATCAGATTGAAATAAGTTTATGACTTCATGGCCAATATTTTGATTTTCTGATTGTAGATAACCACCATTATACATGATATTCAATAATATTTCTTTTTCTTCTTTTTGTGTCTTCATTTTGATAAGTCTCCTTTCTACGCCTTGTCCCATAAAGCCGCATTCGTAATCTTTGGCGGGGAGAGGGGACGCGGGCTTTGATTTTCTTCAAGTTCTCGTCCAAATACGGATATTGCAATTTGCAGATTTCGTTATAAAGGATTTCAATCGGGAAATTGCTGCCATATACTCTTTCACCGGTATCAATACCTTCCCATCCGCAAATAGCGTTTTGATATTCTCTGCCAACATTGGCATCGCGGAGTTCCGGTTTTACCGTATGGCGAAAGCAGTGAAAGACTTTTCTTTTGCCGCTGATTCCTATACTTTCCAAATATCTGCCAAACCATTTGGACATTTTATCGGCATAGTGATTATATTGAGCGTAAGTAAGCTGATAAAATATGCGTTGCTTGCGTTTTGATTTTACCGAAAGCAAATAATCTAAAAAGCCCATTTCAATAATTTTGGGATGAATCGGTACAATTCTTTTAGAAACCTTATTTTTCAAATGTTGATCGGGATGTTCATCTGTAAAAATCATATAATAAATATTGTTTTCTTTTTTGATGTCATCGCAATAAAGTTGGCACAATTCGTTCAGACGAGCTCCACTGTATAAAGCCATCAGCGGAATAAAGTAGCGATAGGCAAAGTTTTCATCTTCCGGATAAGGATAATATTCAGGATTAAATATCTTCAATAACTCGGCTTTGGTAAAGCGGTCATAGCTTTGGCGGCTATCTTTGACCGGAATTTCTATTTGAACGTTTAAGGCCGCACTGACATAACCTTTTCTCTGAGCGTAGGTTAAAAATTCTTTGAATACGCGTAAGTAGCGTTTGACCGTGGTGGTGGACATGGTCTTATCACCAATCTCGGGCAAAAGCATATCGGTTAGCTCTGTTAAGAGCATAATCATCGGCCAGAGCCAAATGATTTTCCAATTTATCCAGCCAATCCGGTCTTTGATTGGGCTCGGGTTCAACCGCGTTCTTTTTAACGGTTCGTTTTAAGAAATCAAATACCGAAGGGGGAATACGTTTGTTTTGTTTGAGCGAAGTGATATATCTCTTTACAAAGCTGACGACTTGCTCATCCTTAAAATCTTCATAAGAACCATAACTATCGGAATGTTCATAATCCGAGCGGCTGAGCATAGTGATATCAAGCTCATGTACCGAGAGCTGATTATTTTTAATTTGAAAATAAGAATCGTCTAACTTGTTTTGAATCTCTTTAATGCGGCTGGCAACGATATTTTCAATATCGTCATCGGAAAGAATGAGTTTGTTGTTTTTTATTTCCATCAGCAGCCGTTCCAAATCATTGATTAACGTATCAAACTTAAAAGTTTCTCGCTTCAATAGCAGGATGGCTATATTGTAATCATTAGTGTTTAAAGAATACCTAACGTGTGTTTTTTTGAAGAAGGGTTGGAGTGATTTTGGTATCCAATAGCGGAAATAATAGGTGTGATTCCTGCGTTCCAAATGATTTTGTTTTAAGGCCATGACTGTCTCACCCAACTGTCTCAGATGTTACAAAAGGGCATTTCCCAACATTTGAAGGCTTTTTCTTTAGAAAAAGCCTTGCAAAAACAAGGCTTTATTTCAAAATTGGCTGGGGTGGCTGGATGCGTCAATACCAACCCATAAAACCTTGTTTAACGTAAAATCAATAACTTATCTAAATATCGTCTGGGGTGTAAACCTCAAAGTTATTAGCAGTTTTCATTAGCACTGCTAATAAAATATATTAGCACAAATTCGCTGTCAATTAGGAATACCAAGGCTTGTGGGCGAATTTATTCTGCTAATAACTTTTAAGAGCGTGTAAAGTTGTTTTGCAAAAAAGCCTAAAAATCAGCTGATGTTTTCTTATTTTAGTTTTTTTATTGATAATATTTTTATCTATAATAGTATAAGTGCATTCGGATCTATATCAAAATTGTTATTAGTTGAAGGTAAAATAAATGTATCTAAAAGAATTTGAAATAAGAAATTTTCGCAAATTTTATTATGAAAAGGATAATAAATACAATAGAGTGTCCTTTTCTAATCCCCATAAAATAAGAGATATCAATATAGCGGCAAGAACTTCTTTGGTCTTAGGGGCTAATAACAGTGGTAAAACGACAATTATCGTTTGTTTAGAAACACTCTTATCTTCCAATCCTAGTTTTAGTGAATATGATTTCAATTTAGACTATATTTCTAATTTATTTAATTCCTACTCTGAAAATCCAGACGATAGTTTTGATACTATAATTTTACCTGAAATGAGTTTTGTGTTTAGAGTTGAGTTAGATGATAATGATGATGATTTAGTTAACAATATTGCTCCTTTTTTAAAAATATCGAATTTAGATAACAAAATTGTAGAAATTTATGTGAAATGGGAGATTAAAGAAAAAGAAATATTTATCTCAAAATTAAGAGAAATTAATAAAAGTTATCAAGAATATTGTTTAAATAAAGGAGATAAATGTAAGAAAAAATTAGAAAACGATAGATTTAAACTTTTATCGGCTGATAATTTCCAATTGAATTATTATAACTCATCAATGGAGCAAGTGAAAAATTTTAAAATTGCAAATCTCATCAAAATAAAATCTATTAAAGCAAATAAGATTGATTCTGACAAATGTTTGTCAAATGCGCTTAGAAAAATTATTAAATTCAGATATGATAGTGATAAAAAAAATGCAAACCACCATACAGAATTTAATAATACATTATTTGATGCAGCTGAAGGAATATCATCTGATCTTGGTGAAAATTATACGCGAGATATTAATGATACGTTTAATAGTATTATATCATCTCATAAAGTAGGAATGCGAGTTGATTTAGACTTAGATACATTGATGAATAATCTGGTAAAATGTGAATATTTAGAAAATGAAAAATTAATTCCAGAAAATCAATATGGTCTAGGATATACCAATTTGGTTATGATTATTTCTGAAATCATTTCATATGTTGATAATTATCATAACGAACAAAGAAATAGCCAAATAAATTTGATAACAATAGAAGAACCGGAAACATATATGCATCCTCAAATGCAAGAATTATTTATAAAGAGAATAGACGATACAATTACAAAATTATTAAAAGGTAAGCATAAAAATGTAAATTCGCAACTTGTGATTACCACCCATTCTCCCCATATCCTCAATAGTAAAATTCATAGTGGAGCAAGTTTTGATAACATTAACTATATACGATGTCCGAATGGTTATCCTGAAATTATAATATTGTCGGATGAAAATATAGTATCATCTAAAAATACAGCTGAAGAATTGATGTTTATAAAAAAACATATCAAATTTAAAGTATCTGAGTTATTTTTTGCCGAAGCAGCTATTTTTGTAGAAGGAATATCAGAATATTATTTGTTACAGTATTATCTAGATCAAGATCCCAAGTTAAATACAAAAAATATTTCAGTAATGCTAGTTAATGGGGCTCATGCCAAAGTTTATGAACAACTTATAAAATCGTTGGGAATCCCAGTGGTTATTGTTACTGACTTAGATATAGAAAGAACAGAACAAGAAAATGGGGAAGGCGAACATTCAAGTTTTACTCAGATAGATAACTTAACAAATAGAAAAAGCACAAATTCAACTTTACAGTATTTCTACGGTGAAGAAAATGACTTGAGTAAAATAAAAGATTATGTAAAACAGGATAATTTGATGGTTTGTTCACAAATACATCCTATAAATGGTTTTTATGCAACAAGTTTTGAAGAAGCTTTTATTTTGACAAATACAGATAATAAAATTTTAAATGATGTTTTAAAAAATATCAAACCTAGAATTTATAATCGATGTTCTCTTGATAATAAGATTGATAAAAATCACTCATATGAATTACAACAAAAATTGGCTGATGATAAAGCAAAATTTGCAAATAAAATATTGTATGAAATATTAACAAAAGAAGATAATGGAATTAAATTACCTCAGTATTTAGAAGATTCTTTGTCTTTTCTAAAAAAGAATCTAGGAGAGACTAAATGATGGATAATTTGCATGTTTCCGAAGAAAATAAGAATAAAGAAGAGCAAGTTTTTGCTCAAGTTGAAAAATGTATAGATAATAAAGATTGCTTCGTGTTTGATGCAGGTGCAGGAGCTGGAAAAACTTATTGTTTAATTCAATCTTTATCTTATATACTTTCAAAATACTCATCTCAGTTAGTAGCTCATAATCAGATGATTAGATGTATTACATATACTAATGTAGCAGCAAATGAGATAAAAAAAAGATTAGGAAATACAGAACTAGTAAAAGTTTCAACGATTCATGATTTTTTATGGGGTGAGATATGTTTATATCAGAAAGAACTTGTTGAAGCTCATAAGAAGCATATAGAAGAAGAGATTAACAATATAGAAGATAAACTGAAAAAAGAAACATGGAGCAAATTTTATAAAGAATTAGAGGATAAGGATAAAGAGAATTTTATTGAAAAAATTTGTAAATATTCAGACATTTACTATAAAAATAAGCATAAAAATGCTCAAGAATTTAAAAATGCTATGGACTTTGTTGATAAAAAGTACTTATCAAATGTGGCAAACTTCAAAAAAGTAGCTGATAATGTATTGAAAGTATATAAATTTCGAGAAACCATCAAAAATATAGATTCTAAAGTAAAAAAAGATAATATAAATTATACAAAGGTAGCTTATAATTCTCAAGTCAGTTATGACCGCTTGAACGCCATGCAATTTAGTCATGATACGCTGATAAGATATTCATTAGATTTAATATTGAATTATAAAGCATTACAAAAGATTATTGTAGATAAATATCCATATATTTTAATAGATGAATATCAAGATACAAATCCAAGTGTAGTTAAAATAATGGCCAAGTTATCGGAATTTGCCCAAAAAGATTTATTAATAGGATATTATGGTGATAAAAAGCAAAATATTTATGATGAAGGAGTCGGTGATTCTTTAAAAACACTACATCCCAATATTAAGGAAATAAAAAAAGAGTACAACAGAAGGTCTGCAAAAAAGATTATTGAAGTTGGTACTTTAATAAGAAATGATGAATTAAAGCAAAAAACAATTTATGATGACTGTCCTGAAGGAAGTGTCTCATTTTATGTAGGAAATAATATCGATGAATTTATTAACAGTCATTATAAAACTTGGAAGATAACACAAAAGAATGAATTAGATTGCTTAGTTTTAAAAAATGAAGACATAGCGCACAGCATGGGATTTGGTGATATGTATGATTTTTTTAAAAATTCTCCTTATTATAAAACAGGCAAAAATTATAACTATTTAAGAGATCATATATTAAACAAAGAAATTGAAAAATTAGGAGAAATACAATCTTATATATATCGATTAATTGAGTTAAGAAATAGATTAAAAAATCCCGATACATTAATTCAGGAATTAGTAGATCGAAATATCTTAAAAGATTTGAGTATAGGAGAGCTGCGAAAACTGATATATGATTTGCAAAAGATTGATGGACACACTTTAAAGGAATACAGCTCATCGTTTTTTAAGATGCTTTTGGATGAAAATGTATATGTTCAGAGAGTACTGAAAACATTTCTTAACGAAGAACGCATCAATAATAGTGAATTATTTTATGACTATATTTTTGAAAAACTTTTTTATACCGAAGATGAAGATATGGAGGACCAAAAATTAAGTAGTTATAAGGAAACAATATCTAGTTTTTGTGATTTAGATATATCTATTTTTGATGATTGGTACAAATATCTCCATGATATATATAAATCTAATATTATGTATCATACATATCATGGGACGAAAGGTGATGAATTTAAAAATGTATTAATTATAATGGGAAAAGATTTTGGAAAAATGAATAACTTTTTTGGAAATTTAATTAGACATTTATCTTCACCTTCAAATGAAGATAGTAAAGAATTGAAATCTGCACGTAATCTTTTTTATGTGGCAGTAACGAGAGCTGAAAATAATCTTGCAATTTTATATACTGATTCTTTAGATGAAATACAAAAAGAACAAATAAAAAATATTTTTGGAGAGATAAAAGAAGCCAAAAGCATAGGAGAACAAGATGCCTGAGATAATATGTCCGAAATGTGGAGAAGTTTTTAGAGTTGATGAGTCCGGTTATGCAGCGATTATCGGTCAAGTTCGTAATGCCGAATTTCATAAGGAATTACATGAACGTGAAGCTCAGCTTGCCAAAGAGAAGGAGAGTGAGCTTTCTCTTATTAAAACTCAGGCTAAAATGGAGCAAGAGCAATCTACGGCTGCCCTCAAACAAGAAATTGAGCGCTTGAAAGCAGAAATTACAACTGTTGCCAAAGACAAAGATATTGAAAAAGAACGTTCCTTGAATAGTCTTAATCAGGAAATTGAACGACTCAAGGCTCAAGTTCAATCCAATGAACAAGCCAAAACTTTGGCGGTTGCTTCGGCTGTAAGTGAGAAAAAAGATGAATTGGTTGAAAAAGACAAGAAAATTATGCAACTTGAAAGCCAACTTAAAGAAGCTGAAAAAGACAAGCAACTTCAAGAACAATCCCTAAAAGATAATTTTGCGGTTCAACTCAAGGCTAAAGATACGGAAATTGCTTTTTATAAAGATTTGAAAACGCGTCAATCAACCAAAATGGTAGGGGAAACTCTGGAACAACATTGTGAGATTGAGTTTAATCGTTTGCGTGCTACGGCTTTTCAAAATGCTTACTTTGAAAAAGATAATGATGCCAAAACCGGAAGTAAAGGCGATTATATTTTCAGAGAGAGCACACCGGAAGGTATTGAATTTATATCCATTATGTTTGAGATGAAAAACGAGATGGATACCACGGCAACCAAACATAAAAATGAGGATTTCTTTAAGGAACTGGATAAAGACCGTAATGAGAAAAATTGCGAATATGCGGTTTTGGTGTCTTTGCTTGAATCTGACAATGAACTCTATAATACTGGAATTGTTGATGTTTCGCATCGTTATCCCAAAATGTATGTTATTCGTCCACAGTTCTTCATCTCGATGATTACATTGCTTAGAAATGCGGCTTTGAATTCGGTTCAATATCGTAAACAATTGGCGGAATATAAGAACCAAAATATAGATATTTCCAATTTTGAAGCTGAAATGAACGATTTTAAGGAGAAATTTGGACGCAATTATCAGTTGGCAAGTGATAAGTTCCGCAAAGCAATTGAAGAGATTGATAAGACTATCGACCATTTGCAAAAGACAAAAGATGCTTTGCTTTCTTCTGAGAATAACTTGCGTTTGGCGAATAATAAAGCTCAAGATTTGACAGTTAAGCGTTTAACTCGTAACAACCCGACCATGGCTCAAAAATTCGCTGAATTGGAGCAGAAGTAAGGAATATTCTGTATTGAGTGTTATATTCGATATGTAAATTCAACAGGTATTTCTTTGTTTAAAAGTGCTTCTTTTAGCTCTCTATTATATTTCAGAATGGGACATTTATTAATACTTTCAAAATATGTTCTTTGAAAGAAACCTTGTCCATTTTTATTAAATTGACATGCAAGCGTTATAATTTTTTTATTATCAACAATATATTTAGCTATTATGTCACGGTGCTTTTGTTGTTGAGCGGTTAACCCATCTGATATTGCTACTAAAGACGACATAGCTCCAGTAATAATGTCAGGAATTCTAATAAAAGGATCATAAATATATGACCCGGAACAGTTTTGTAATTCAGCAGGTAAGACTACACGATAGTTTTGTACTCTATTACGAATTAGCTTATATAAATAGTTATTCATTAAAGTGAACATAATTCCTTGTTGAAAATCAGCAATATGTCCTCTATCAGGACACCAATGAGGATGTCTTCCATGTTCTTTAATTATTAAGAATTCAAGTATTTGCCCGACAAATTGAGATACGAAGTATATATATGCAGGCATTTTATTTGAGTGCCCTTTTTGTTTTAATTGATTGTAAAATGAATTGTACTGTTTATAAAAATCGTTAGCATCTTGAGAAAAAGAGAGAGAGGGGGATTCTTGATAGAATTTTAACGCTTTTGATATTTGCTCTTTTGCTATTTCTTCATTAAATGCATTTTTTAAATTATCAATAATAACTGATATACTAAAAAAATAGGGAGATTCTTTTAGATATTGTAATTCTTTATCAGAAAAATGTTTTTTACTTTTGATATCATTATGAAGCTTGTCATTTATTTCATTATAGATAATTCTCATACAGCTTAAAGGAAATATCGTAAATGTAGCGGCATCTATTTTTTCAGAATTATCAAAACAATAATCACTAGATATACACCAATCTGTAATTTTTAAGTGTTTTAATCCTTTTTTATAATTATTCCAGTCGGCCATAAATTCTGGAATAGTTTGGGTTAATATTGTTTTCTTATCCATGTTTACTGCTGTTTTATAATGTGGTTACTAATATCTATTAAAAGTTGTTTTATTTGGTCTGCTTTTAAAGTACAAGAAAATTTTAATTGTCCGCCAAAGTAATCTTCAAATATAATTTCTTCAATTTGTTGTTCTGTATTTGGTTTGATATGCGTTCCGTCTAATTTGAAATGACATAAAGAATTGCGAAAATGACGGATGATAGCTAGATTTTTACAGCCGTTATCTTTGCCTGAGGCTATTGAAAAATGTGGCAAAGGTTCAATGTATTTAGGTATCTTAAAATCTACAAAAATGTCTTTTCTTGCTTTATCATCTAATATAGATAATATACCACATAAAGTACATAAGGTTATTGTGATATCATATTTTGTCTCATGTTTGGTCAATAGTTCGTAATTTTTCATTGCTCGTTCTGTGAAACGCTGGAGAGTTTTGCCATCATACATCATGAGTGTTTTACTCCTTATCAAAACATTAGTATTTTAAAGTGCTGTGAAAGATATCTAAATAAACACATAAATATTGTATCTTTAATGCTGTTAATTACAAAGTATCACCGCAATAAAATAAAAGCAATATATTGTCTAATAAAAAACACCTTTTTCAAGGGGAAAATATTAAAATTATAGAAATACATGAAGCATAAAAGTTTGCGCTGGTCTAATATATTATTCCCCTTCGTTTTCCTGCGTTTTGAGTGTAGGAATTGATTTTTGATGATAAATTTATCGTAAAACAACCATATTTGCATTGGCTGACAAGGAAAACGCGCAAAACAAAATATTTTTCGCACAGCTCCATAATTTTAATTGCAAATTAAGACCTTAGTTTATAATATAAACTCAGTTATGGGGAATACTCCATAATCAGTACCTTTAATGGTACGGAGCTTTCATCGGCTCTTATAGTCGTCGGTGTTAGGATATAGCATCGATAAATTGTCTGCTCGTAATCAGGCAAACAATAAATATATCCCCGAACATAAAATATGGTCGGGGAGCCTTTAACGAATGTTCAGGAACCATATTACGATCTCTGAAAAAATATGGCTCTAAAGGTTAAAGGAATCATTTACGACTATATGATTGATGAACTCTCCGACCACCTTAAACGGGTGGTTTTCTTTTAATTGCAATTAAAGAAGAAGGAAGGTTAATCATATGAAAAATAGACTTTTATTTTCAACCGCATTAGTCGCAGTTCTTAGCACAACTAATGTTTATGCCCAAGCCTGGGTGGGGGATCCAGATAAGGATTTTGTGATAAATGGGGAACAAACCCTTTCCGATAAAGAATTACATTATTACAAAACAATCCAAGTCGGAAAAGACGGCACCTTAAATATTTCTAATTCAAATATTAAAACCACAGAAAAAGATGCAGACAATAATGATATTGTAATAAACGGAAAAGTAAATCTTTCCAACGGGAGTGTTTTAGAAGCCGGTAATGATGATGATTTAAAGCCGAATAATTCTAATATGCTGATTGAAAATGCTACCGTAGATATGCAAGATTCTGACTTAGAAGCAAACGGAAATATTTCAATAAAAAATACTAATTTAATTTCTAATAACAAAGTTCCTGAGAGTGCCGGAATCTGGGCTGACGGAGATATAACTTTAGAAGGAGGTAATACTACTTTAACTAATTCATATCTTGCATCAGGCGGTAATATAACTATTCAAAGCGGAACCATTAACGGCACAGCTTCTAGTGATATTCTTTTATCATCTGATGGTAAAAACAAACACAAATTAGATATTAACGGAGGCAACATTACTTTGTCTGACAATTCAGGAATATATTCTGAAGGCCTTGGCGGACAATACAATATACTTGCCGCAGATATTAACATCAACGGTGGTAATATTAAGGTTAATGATGGCGGTGAAATTACTTTAACCGGAAATGGTAATATGAATATCACCAATAATGCCAATATCACTATGGATTATTCTGATGTAACCCCGGATAATGCTCACGATGGCGGTATCTTGCATGAAGGTCAAAGCGGTGATATTAATATTTCCGGTGGTAAAATTAATTTAACCGGAGAAGTTGCGAAGATAGAACGTGGTGGTTATGACGGTGATTGGATTTACAGTGCCACCGGCGAAACATTGATGAGTGAAGAAGAATTTTATCAAAAGACAAGTACATGGTTTGACCAAGCCACTGATGAGGATATACGAACGGCTGGTCTCAATCCTGATGAAATTGATAAAAATCAGTATCATGTATCTTCCGGAGATATTAACATTTCCGGTGGAGAAATCATTCTTAAAGATGGTGCGAGAATTTCTTTAACTGAAAAGAATACAGGTGATTTAAATATTTCTGGAGGTAAAATTACCGGTACAGAAATTGGCAATTATGGTAAAGGCAACGTCAATATAAGTGGCGGTGAAATAATCGCAACTGATATCGGGGCTGAACAAGGAAATATTACAATTTCTAATGGTTCGGTAAATGTTATTGAAGGTGGTGAAGGCCTTTATGCACGCGATACGCTGAACATCAAAGGTGGTACGGTTAATATGTCTGGTAATGGCAACCGTATTTGGGGCACCAATATTGCAATGTCGGGAGGTACATTAAATATTGAAGATTCAACCACTTTTGAAACTCAAAACCCCGTTGATATTTCCGGAGGTACGGTTAATATTGCTGAAAATTCAAGTCTGGGCTGGGCTAGTGTTGATGAAGACAGTGATATTGATTTAAGATCTGGTGCCATATTAAATTTGGCCGGAACATTAAATGCAAATATCGAGAGCCCCGGAACAATCAATATTCAAAACAGCAATTCTAAAATTGCAGGAAGTGTTGAAATCTCTAACGGTGGTGTGATGAATGTGGGTTTGAATAAAGCCACAATCGGTGGAGACATCACTTTTGATGCTGATTCAACTTTGAATATGTCTGTTACTGATGAAGGAAACGGTTTGTTATCAGCTCGCAATATTCATGCTGATGAAGGCTCCAAACTGGCTTTGACAATTAGTAAAACAATGAAAATCGGGGATAGTGATAACATCACTTTGTTTGAAACAACAGGAAAGTTTGATAACAACTTCACTAATGAGATTTCTAACAATCGTTATAAAATTACCTCAATAGATGGTGGAACTTATAATATTAAATATGAAAACTCGGCTTCTGATGTGGTTAATGATGCAGGAGGTTCAACCAACAATGCGTCTACAGCCGAAGCTTGGGATAGTATGAAAACATCAGCCGGAGCAAACACACAAGCCAAAGCCGTGGCCGATGTTTTGAATAATTTGTCTCAAAATGACAGCAAAGCTTACGTTGATGCATTAACCGCGGTTGCGCCGGAAGTTGCACCGATGGTTCAAAAAACACAAACCGAAACGGCTAACCAAGTGTTTGGCGCTGTTAGCACACGTTTGACTGGTGGTTCCGTTTCAACCGGTGGTGAAGGTATGTCTTCCGGTGATAATATTTTTGAACGTGCAGCTATGTGGGTTCAAGGCTTGTTTAATAAATCTAAACTTGATGATACTTCAAAAGCTTATGGCTTTGATGCTGATAGTTCGGGTATGGCAATGGGTGCTGAAAAATATGTTACCGAAGACACCAAAATCGGTTTAGGTTATGCTTATACTAATACCGACATTGACGGCTTTATGAGAAGTACCGATGTTGACACGCATACAGCTTTTGTTTATGGCGAATATAAGCCAAGCAACTGGTATGTGAACGGTATCGCATCTTATGGTTGGTCTGATTATTCCGAAGACAAAACCATTTCAGGAATTGGGGTTAAAGCTGATTATGATGTTGAAACCTTTGGTTTGCAAGCCATGACAGGTTATGATATGCAACTTAAACACTTCGGTTTAACGCCTGAAGTTGGTTTGCGTTATGTTCACATCAGCCAAGACGGCTATACCGATTCAGCCGACCAAAAAGTCTCCGGTAATGATTCCGATATCTTAACCGGTGTTCTCGGGGCTAAAGTCAGCAAGACATGGACACTTGAAAACGGTATGAACATTAAGCCGGAAGCCAGAATTGCAGCCACTTATGACTTGATGAACGATGATGTTAATTCAGTCGTAACTTTGGCTAATGGTTCAGCTTATGCTGTTGAAGGAGATGCCTTAGACCGTTTTGGTATGGAATTTGGTGCCGGCGTAACCGCAGAAGTCAATGATAATGTTGAGTTTTCATTGGGTTATGAAGGTAAATTCCGTGAAGATTACCAAGACCACACCGGTTTGGTTAACTTAAAATATAAATTTTAAGGCTTAATCTGCAGCATGAAATACCCTGTAACTGTTTGGTTGCAGGGTATTTTCTTTTTTTTAACAATCTTGTGCAAATAATGAACTATGAGAAATGGCTTTTATAAAATTTTAGTTGCGATTTATTTGTTGAGCGGATGCCAAAGTGTTTCCGTTCCTCCGTCATATGAATATAAAGAAATTGCAACGAGAGATTTCACAATTGCAAGTTGGCAAAAAATCACGAAACCGAATGGGGTATATAAAATTTATATTGAAGGGGACGGCTATGCATTTAATGCACACGGACGCCCCACACAAGACCCGACACCTAAAGGAACATTGGTTCGTGAGTTGGCTTTTGGGGACAATAGCCCGAATGTGATTTATCTTGCAAGGCCTTGTCAGTATGTCAAAAGCCAGATTTGTTCTCAAAGACATTGGACAACGGCTCGATTTGCACATGAAGTTGTTAATGCAGAATACGAGGCTATCAAACAAATTGCGGGGGCGCATCCGGTGATTTTAATCGGGTTTTCAGGTGGTGCGCAAATTGCAGGCTTAGTAGCTTCGGCCAAAAATGGTTTGAATATCAAAAAAATCATCACCATTGCAGGAAATCTCGACCATTTGGCTTGGACACAATATCATAACTTACCCCCACTTAATGAATCAATGAACTTGGCTGATTATCGTCATCAATTTGCAGAACTTCCGCAAATTCACTATGTAGGAACAAAAGATAAAGTTATCCTTCCGGTGCTGGTAGAACAGTTTGTCGGAAATGAAGATTTGATAATTAAGGTTAAAAACGCAAGCCATAATTCCGGTTGGGAAGAAATTTATCCAAAAGTATGGTTTGAAAAATAATGCATTTTCCCCGCGTTTTCCTGACCAGCCAACGCGCAAATCGCAATTTATATACAACACGTCGCAAAATTAATGCAACAACGGCTTTTTCCAAAATCTACTTCTCTTTAATGTTCAGCAGCGATATAGTGATGATGTCCAGATTTTGATTGGGCGCATTTTCCACCATATGGCTGCAAGCTTTTATGTCCGCAAAATTGACATATATAGCCTTTAGGTTTCATGATATACTTAGTTAATCTATCTAAAATTTTACGAATTTCTGTAATTTCACTCATAGCAATATCCTTTGTAAAGTAATTGTTTATTTACAAAACAAAATTATTATTTTTAATCGATTTCCTTACCAGCCAATGAGTGGATTTATATTGCGTGCATCATTTGTTATTATTTTACTGAACATGCGTTGGCTGATAAGGAAATCGCAATTTATATACAACACAGCTTTAAAAATTTTAATAAAAATATTTTTTAGTATTTTAAAGTTAATATTAAATAATTGGGATGATAATTAATCTAAACTGAAGAAGGGAAAGGAATGCTTAAGAATTATTTTCTTTAATTTATTAAATGATTTCATGAATAAAGGTGGTGATGACCAATGCATATTACAGATATAGAAATAAAAAATTTTAGAATATTTGATGAATTAAAAATAACGTTAAATAAAGGAATGAATCTTTTAATTGGAGAGAATAATTCAGGTAAAACTGCATTAATTGACGCGATTAGATACACTTTAGATACAAATTCTGCAGAATGGACTAAAATAAAAACTGAGGATTTCCATAATAATTGTGACAATTTTTCCATATCTATAAAATTTGAAGATGTGGATGATTTTGCTTATAAATTTATAGAACACTTAACTTTTGAAAATGATAAAAGTTGTTTATATATAAATTTATTATGCCAGAAAACAGATATTGAAAGGAATGGTCAAGTATATATTAGGACAGACATAAAATCTGGAAAAAATGCAAAAGGAACTCTTATCGAACGTGAAATAAGAGATTTCCTATCGACAACTTATTTAAAACCTTTGAGAGATGCAGAAGCAGAATTAAGTAGTGGCAGAGGTTCACGCTTATCTCAAGTGTTACTTGGTTGCCAAGAGTTCAAAAATACAGATGATAATAAAAAGAATATACAAGAATTAATTGATAAAATAGTTGAAGCTAATCATTCTGTTATACAAAATAAAAGTATTTCTAAGATTAAAGATAACATTACGAACAAGTATATAAAAAATCTGATATTCAAAGATGTAGAGCACGATACAGTAATAAATATTCTTGATGATAAAAACTTTGATGATATGACTCCATCAGAGCAGCGTAAGTTTTTAAAAGATGTACTGGAAAAGTTAAGTATACACTATGAAGATTCAAAAGGGAAACAAGGACTAGGATTTAATAATATATTATTTATGGCAACGGAATTATTGTTGTTAGAACAAGACAAGATGCAAAATCTTCCAACTTTATTAATAGAAGAACCAGAAGCACACCTCCATCCTCAGTTACAAATGAAGTTGTTAAATTTTCTTAGAGAAATAGGAGAACAATCTACAGGTTCAGTTCAATCAATAATATCAACGCATAGTCCCAATTTAGCGTCTAAAGCCAACTTAGAAAGTATTTTTATAATGAACGGAGGACGAGTTTATTCGTTAAGAAAAGGAGAAACGTGCTTAGAGGATGATGATTATGTTTTTTTAGAAAAATTTTTAGATGTGACCAAAGCAAATCTATTTTTTGCAAAAGGCTTAATCTTTGTAGAAGGTGATGCAGAAGAGATTTTACTACCGACAATAGCTTCAATCTTAGGTAAAAACTTGGAAGACTATGGTGTGTCAATTATAAATGTAAAAAATACAGCTTTTCAAAGATATGCAAAAATTTTTCAAAGGAAAAAAGCAGATAATAAGCAAGATTGGATGAATATTAAAGTTGCATGTCTTAGAGATTTAGATTTATGGCCCCAAGAAGCTGAAAAATACAAAATTAAAACAAGAAAAGAAAACAATAAGAATTATTGGCTTGCAGAAGATAAAAAAGAGAGAAAAAAACAAATAGATGATAAAATAAAGGAGTTGAAAAAATATAAAGATATAGATATAGAAGCTCAAAATGTTCGGGTCTTTGTTTCTGATGAGTGGACATTTGAGTACAGCTTAATAAAAGCAGGTCTAAAAAAAGAAGTATTTATGGCGTCCAATCCTGAAATAAAAAAGAAAGATATTGATGATGCATTAGCAAATATAACGGGAACAAAAGATGAAATTGCAGCCCAGATTTTTGCTCAAATAAATAAGACAGATTGTGCATATCAATTGGCTGAAATTCTAAAAAATGATTATACTGAAAAATCTAAAGAATTAAAAGGTAAATTACCACAATATATTCTGGATGCATTTGAATATATTATTCCTTCTACTCCATTAAGTTCAGAAAAGATTGATTAATAAAGGATATATTTATGCTAGATATTGAAATTACTAATGATGATATAAATACAATTGAAGAAGAATTATCATTAGAGTTTGATGAAAAACGAAGAGCTGTCTTAAAAGATAACACGAGTATTGATGTGCAAGCTTGTCCCGGAAGTGGAAAAACTACATTACTCGGATGTAAATTATTATTATTGGCTAAAAAATGGAAAGATATAGATCGTGGCATTTGTGTTCTATCTCATACCAATGTTGCTAAAGATGAGATTTTGAAAGTTTTACAAAAACATCCGGCAGGATATAAATTTACCAAATATCCTCATTTTGTAGGTACAATTCAAGACTTTGTAGATAAATATCTAGCCTTACCGTTATTAAGAAGTTGTGGATTACAAATTGAAGCTGTTAATGATGAAATCTTTTTTGAAAAATTTAAGAATTCAAAAAATGGGGTGTATAGATATCTAAGGTGCAAAGGTAATAAACAAGATGAATATGTTTATAGTTTAAATTTTTATCTAGAAAACAATGAGTTAAAAATTGAAAATCTTGACACAGATAAAAAAATTGCTGAAAGCTGGAGAAAAAAAATAGAATCAGTAAAAAAATCAATACTAAGGGATGGCATAATCAAATATAAAGAGATGTATAATTTTGCATCTTACATTAGTGTGCAATTAAAAGGTGATTTAGTGAAAAGATTTCCTTTTGTGTTTATTGATGAGATGCAAGATACACAACAATTTCAAGATGAGTTGCTATGTTCAATATTTAAAGATGAAGCAATTATGCAACGGTTTGGAGATCCTGACCAAGCAATATTTTCCAATAGTAACAATATGGAACAACCAAATAAAACATATAATACTAAACAAATCGGAGAGTTTTCTTATGAAATAAATAACTCAAATAGATTTAATAATAGTTGTAAATTTATTGAATTTTTTAAAGTTCGAAAAGATGAGGAAAATCCACTAGCCGCTACAAAATTTCGAATTTCCCAAGAAGAAAAATTTTTATCATATTTAGGAAAAAGCACAGAATTTAAGCATCACATAATTTTATACAATACTCCTTCTTGTCAGGTGCTAGAAAAGTATGGCGAAATAATTTTAGAAGAATACGGACATTTAGATGAAAATTTAATTCACAAAGCAGTGGGTATTGTTGGCAGAGAAAAAGAAGGAGAGGGTGATTTAACAATTAAACATTACTGGAATGATTTTGATAAAAGTAAAACAAATCTAAAATTCAAACCAACACATTTTATGGATGTAATTAAATTATGTAAAACTAGCAAAGAAAATTGTTATAATTATTTTATAGATGCATGTATTACGCTCTTAAGAAATAGTGGACAAACTATTTCAAAAAATTCTTTTATTGAAAAACTTAAGGAAACAAACAAGAAAGATGCTTTATATCAAATATTTTATGGCTGTATGGTAAATAGATACCCTAATACATCAGAATGGGATGAAATAAAACAAAATTTACTTTCTATATTAAATACCGAAGATAATGATTTTCTTTCTTATGATGAATTCTCACAAACAGATGTAAATAGATATAATGCAGAATTAAACACATACAAATGTTCAAATGGAGTAAAAATAAAGATAGGAACTATCCATAGTGTTAAAGGTGAAACTCACGATTCTACATTAGTTCTTGAAACCAAATATCATAGATATGATTTGAGTTATTTTTTTACTAATCCCGCTAAGTCCTCATATAGTAAACTAAAAAAAGAACTTGATTATGTGGCAGTATCTCGTCCGCGTCATTTATTGTGTCTAGCTATTCAAAAATCGAGATTACAAGAAAAGGTGAAGAGTGAATTACAAGAAACTGGTTGGGTTATAGATGAAATAGGATAATTATAATTAAATAGTAGATATAGACTTATCCAGTTTTTAGAGGATGTTTTTAAGGACATTTTAACTTGTTATGAATGATATTTTTTTATTATTTAAGACTAGAAAAATGTATTTATGCAATAAAAGTTGCTCTTTAAATAATTGTATGATAGTAATGAAAAAACACTTTAGGTGCAGATTGAGTAACTATAGAAATAATAAGGTGCAAAATGGCTAGAATACAATTAAAAGATTATCTTAAAACTAATCATAAATCTTATGTTAGTCATAAAATTGAAAGAGCTGATTTTATAAAGTATCTCAAAAATATAAAAATTGCATATGCCCAAATTCTTGAAGCCATCGAAAACAATGCAACTGAAGAAAACATGAAAAATATTGTTGTCAATTTTATTAAAGATACTTTCTATGCAAACCGAAAAGATATTCAGATAAATTCTTTTGAACGAATTGATTATGCAATAAAGAAGAATGATAATATTGAAGTTATAATGGAATTTAAGAAGCCATCTAATACCGCAGAGATGATAACATATGATAATTTAAATAAAAAGGCGCTTCATGAAGCAATATTGTATTTTTATGAAGAAAAGCACAAAGGAAATTATCATATCAAGAATATTATTATTAGTAATGGTCTAAGCTATTATATCTTTAACCCCTCCCAATTTCAGCACAAATCGCTGGAAAAAATATGTTATGACAGCATTCAAGGAGATTTGTATCTCCAGAATACAAAGGAAATATATAAAGCAATAGCAGATATCATTTCTAGAGAAAATCTTACATTTCAATTTGCATGGTTCGATTTAAGATATTTAGAGAAAAGAATTAAAAACTTTGATTTGAATAATGTTGATATAAAAGATAAGGCTATTAGAACTTTACTTTATGTGTATAAGCTTTTTCATCCCGACTTTTTGTTAAATGAATATAGTCCTAAAGATTCCAATCAACTGAATAAAAAATTTTATGATGAGCTCCTTTATATATTGGGACTAGAAGAAGTTAGTGAAAATAGTAAAAAACTTATTAAACCTATAGTGAATGGACAAGGTTTAATAAATGAGACAATTAATCAATTAGAAGAACAAAAAGATATTTCTGGCGAAGCTGCAGTTAATATTGCTTTTGAACTAATAATAACATGGTTGAATAGAATACTGTTTCTTAAATTGTTTGAATCTCAATTAGTTGATTTTAATGATGATAAGAATTTTAAATTCATTACATCTGATAAAGTTACAGATTTTGACGAATTGAATAAATTATTTTTTTCTATTCTGGGCAAAAAAATTGAAGATCGCAATGATGAAGAAGCAACAATCAATATTCCATATTTGAATAGCTCTTTATTTGAAAAAAGCAATATGGAATTAAAATACATTAATATTACTGCTTTAAATAATAATTGCAAAATAAGGTTATATAAATCATCAAATTTAAGGCACTGGGCTGAATATAAAAACAAAACAGAAGAAAGATTATTAAAATATTTACTTGATTTTCTTGAAAGTTATGATTTTTCATCAGGAACCAACGATAACTTAATAACCGAGGAAAATAGAGACATAATTAACTCCGCGGTCTTAGGGTTAATTTTTGAGAAGTTAAATGGTTATAAAGATGGATCATTTTATACTCCTGGATTTATTACTGAATATATGGCTAAAGAATGTATAGAAAAAGCTGTCGTTGATAAATTTAATAGTACTTTTGAAATTTCTGCAGCAAATATAAGAGAAATCAAGAATTATATTGGTAATATATATTCTAAAGACATAGCTCAAAAATATAATGATGTCATAAATTCTTTACGGATTTGTGATCCAGCTGTTGGTTCTGGACACTTTTTAGTTTCTGTCCTTAATCATATAATCTATCTCAAGTCGTATTTAGGAATATTGTTTGATGATGAAGGTAACAAAATTAATAATACGATTGAAATTTTTGATGACACATTGGTCGTCTTTAATCAAAATGATGTGCCATATGCATATAAACGTAAAGACAGAACTACACATCAAATTCAAAAAGCACTATTTAAAGAAAAACGTACAATTATTGAAAATTGTTTATTCGCTGTGGATATTAATCCTAAATCCGTTTATATTTGTCAATTGCGCTTATGGATAGAATTATTAAAAAACACTTATTATATAGATAATAGCAATGATATGGAAGTTTTACCTAATATTGATATCAATATTAAAACTGGAAATTCTTTGGTTAGTAAATATTCAGTTCAAGTTGGTAAAGCCATTGTCCAACAAGGTTCTAAAGAGCAAAAAGAAAATATCAAAGCTTATAAACTACTAGTTGCGGAATATAAACGTACTGGTGATAAAAATAAGAAAAAAGAAATTAATTTAAAATTAGCGGAAATAAAAAAGAAATTGTATTCTGTTGTTGAAAATGTTTTGGTGGCAGAAACAAAAGAACAAAAAGACATTAATAAACAACTAAAAAAACTGGAAGTCTTGAAAAAAAGAGCCAAAACAATAAATGAAAGAGAAAAGTTTGATGAACAGATAAATAAGTTACGTAAAAATACTAAACTTCTTGTTTGGGGAGATAGTTTTGATGATCCTATTTATAAAAATTCGATGGAATGGATGCTGGAATTTCCAGAAATGCTGGATGAAGATGGTAAATTTCAAGGCTTTGATGTTGTCATAGGTAATCCGCCTTATATTGATTCCGAAACAATGGTTCTGAATGGTATGCAGCCAGAGCGAGAGTATATTTTAAAACATTATAGTTTTGCCAAAGGGAATTGGGATATTTATATTCCATTTTTTAATTTGGCATTTAATTTAATAAAAAGTACAGGTTGTATGTCTTATATATCTCCAGATAAGTGGCTTGCTAAGCCTTTTGGAGCAGAGATGAGGTGCTTCTTGATGGGATATATATATAAAATTTTGCGAGCTGGGCATTCTGTTTTTGATTCTGCAACTGTTGATTCAATACTATCTTTTATATCTAAACAGAAAAGTAATTATATCGAGGCTTCTCACTTTACCTCTAAAAAAGAAATAGTTTGTAATACTGTATGCAAGTCTAAAGTTGATCCAATTCAACCAATTGATTTTATTTTTTCAAAGTATATTAATTTGTTGGAAAAGCTTTCAGCTAATAGCTCCATTTCTGATGCATACAATCTTAAAGCTGAAAATGCTTGTGCAACATCAGATGCTTATTTGTTACAAAATATATTGGAAGACAATAAGTATTTTGATGAAGATACAATGTTAAAATTTATAAATACAGGAACGATTGATAAATATACTAATAAATGGGGAAGAAAAACAACGACATATCTTAAGAAACATTATGAATGTCCTGTGGTTTTCAAGAGTGAATTTAATAAGGTATTTAAAAATTCATATAATTCAAAAAGCTATGCACCTAAATTAATTATTAAAGGTTTAACATTGCTAGATGCATGTATAGATGTGTGTGGTAATATAATTCCAGGTAAATCAACAATTATTATATGTAATAATGATGAACAAAAATTAAAAATAATTTCGGCCATTATTAATAGCAAAATTAGCACCTTTTATCTTAAAGAAAAAAATTTATCATCAAGCTATTGTGGGGGAATTAGTTATACTCCTGATATGATAAACTCAATTCCTTGTCCTAATTTATCAGAGGAAGATAAAAATGATATTTTATTGTTGGTTGAAAACATTTTAGAAATAAAAAATTCGAATGATTATAAAGATCAAGATGTAATTTCTAGTGTTGTGAATTTACAATCTAAGTTGGATGCATTGTTTTATAAACTATATAATCTTACTGAAGAAGAAATTAAAATCATAGAGGAAAATGTTTAGATACTAATATGCTAGAGAAAATTTGATGAATAGTAAAGAGTGGTTCAAATTTATATCCCAAAATGATGGACAATCTAAAAAAGTTTTAGGTTTTATCTTACTGTGGATGGATTTTGATGAAAGTGTATCTCAATGGGTAGAAACTCAAAATGATACTATTAAAGAATCTTACAAGTTACTACAAATTCAAAGTTTTTTGGCAAATAGATTATTGACACAATACAGCGAGGTAAAAAATGATTTTATCGACAGTTTTTCTCGAATTTCTGGAGGAAAACGGGAAGGAAGTGCAAGAATAGCTATGTGTACGGATATGGGGGATATATATTATAGAAATCAACCAAAAGATTCTAATATAGATAATTATGCCAAAGTTTTATACAGTATAAGAAATAACTTTTTTCATGGAAATAAAGAAACTTCTCCTGACAATATTGAATTAATATGTTGGGCTTTTGATACTTTATCGGAACTTTTAAATTCACAAGATTCTTCTTATTTATCAAAACATGATATTTTTTGAATAAATTTTTACAATATAGCTTGGAGTTTTTAATTGAATATTGATATTGCAAATATGGATGTAAATCTAGGTGAAAAAGCTCAAGAGATAAATTTTGTGGATGCAGGAGTAACTTTATTTGCGGTTTTTTTAGGTGCTCATTTGGCGTATTGGTATAGTCAGCGTAAAGAACGGCAGAAAGATAAAAAGCAAGAAGTGGAAAGTTACTCCAAAATATCTAATCAAATTGCATTGTCTTTAAATAGTTTATGCGTTTACAAAGAAGTTTATTTAGATGAAATAAAAAAAGCTTTTGAAGAAAATAACTATTTGGACGCACTCAAAACATCTTATAAGCCGGATAGTTATTTTATGTTTGATGTTAATGAATGTTGTTTTTTGAATTCTTATAATAGATGTTTCCCAACTGAATTTGCGCTATTAGCTAAAGTGACAGCTACGGTTTTTTGTGTGTTGGATGATTATTATAAAAGCGTTTATGACATCCGTTATGCATATATATCTAAAGATAAAAGCTTTGAAAGTGGTTATGAAAATTTGAAAAAAAGCTTCCAGTTCTTATATGATGATTTTGAACATTTAATCGCAAGATTTTATTACTTGAATAAAGAACTTATTAAAGGATATGAGAAATATTTTAATATACATTATTACGAAGGATTAGTGGAAAATTATGAATTGGAAGCTAAACTAGATAAGTATATTCATGATAAAAAAAATAAACAATTTATAGCAGAAAGAGAAGAACAATTTGATGAGTATTGGTGTCTAACTCCTAATATTTATTGTGTCATGTGTCTATGGAAAAGAAAGCTTATGCATAGAATTAGATTTGCTTGCAAATATTTTAAAAAGCCTCAAATATGCAATAAATGCCGTTGTTGTTTTAATAAAAAAGAAAAACATTGAGGAATGTTATTCTATAAGCTTTCCTTGTATCTTCTTTTAAAATAAATATTTTCTCAATGCTCAGCAGCGATGTAGTGGTGGGGGCCGGATTTGAATTGAGCAGATTTCCCACTATATAGCTGAAAAGCTTTATGGCTGCAATATTGGCAGATGTATCTCTTCTTTTTTGTGATATGTTTTATAAGGCGTTCTTAAATTTTACGAATTATCGTAAATTTACTCATTTTTTACTCCTAAAACAAAACTCATTTATAAGTCAAAATATAATGTAATTTATTGATTTTCCTTAATTTTTATCAATTTTTAACTTGCAATTTATATCAAAATATGTTATAATTACATATAATAAAAATTGAACCGATTCGTTTTATCGTCGTTCGTTTTTATTATATTTCACTAACAATTCGATAGAGGTTTAGTCTGCACCATAGCTAATGCAGAAAGGACTTTTATTGTATGAAAGTGAGGGCGATATGTTCATAACCTACAAATGCGGAAATAAGTTTGTTATAGGACATATCGTCCACCTAAATTGTAACGTTTACAGAGCTTCAACCCAGTGTTGAGGCTCTTTTTTTATTTTAAAGGAGTAAAACAATGACAAATATAAAACACCCCGAGATTACCGTTCAACTTTCGGGACAAGACGGAAATGCATTTATGATTTTGGGCTTATGCAAAAGAGCTATGGAAAGAGCTCATCTCCCGCAAGAAGAAATCAACCAATTCATGAAAGAAGCTATGTCCGGTGACTACAATCATTTATTAGCCACAGCTATGACTTGGTTTGATATTGAATAAGGAGCTTTGACATGGAAAATAAAATTGATGTGAAAAAAATTGCAGAACAAAACGACAAGTTTCGTAAAACTTTCTGCGGTGGTAAAGTATTGTTAACTTGTGGTGTATCGGCTTTGCCACTGTTACAACAAAACGAGATTATTCAAAAAGTTAAGAACTTTGCGGATTTTAATGAAGATAACGATCCATATGGTGAACACGACTTTGGCTGTTTTGAATATCGTGGACAACAAATCTTCTGGAAAATTGATATGTATGACTTGAATTATGAGTTTTATTCTCCGCAGCCTGACGATGAAACACAAACCAACCGAGTTCTGACCATTATGTTTGCGGATGAATACTGATATGAAACCGTTTAATCAAGGATATTTTTCGAGGTATTGTTCGGTTTACTCAACACTTAATGCACTACAGGCTCTGGGCTTAAAACTTAAATACAAAGAGTGGCAGGAGCTTTATGACCATTTGATATATGGGATTAGTTGCTTAGATGTGTTATTCGACTTGAACACAAATGGAGCTGACTACCGACTTTTAGAAGTTGTTTTCAAATATGCAAATGAGTGGCTGATGACTAATCGCAACCAAAAGTTTGTGTATCATCGACCATTTTGGAATAAACGTCTAACTTTAACCGAATTTATCGATTATGCAAAACAACAGTCCGCAGCGGGGAAGGTGACACACATTCGCATTAAAAGCGAGAAGATAGACCACTATACCGTTATAAAAAGAATAACCAAAGATAAAATGCAATTTTATGACAGCTCCGACTTAGAGGAGATTCCGCTCAAGAAAATAGATACAGTGAGTTTTAAGAAGTATCAAATATGTTTGCGACAAGTATATTTCCTCTCTCTGGAGGCTGTATAATTAAAGTATACCCCCATTACACATGTCAAAACCTGTGCAAACAACATCAAAAATTAGGTTTATTTCACATTTGTGCAAAGGGGTTATAAATGTCATTTTCACATAAAGGAGTAAACAATATGATTTTTAACTACAAGAGAGTGTCGACGACCGACCAAAACACCGAAAGACAGCTCTTAGATATTTCTTGCGACCGAGAGTATGTTGAAAAAATCAGTGGTAAAGATACTAACCGTCCTGAACTTCAAGCCATGTTGCTCAATCTTCGTGCTGGTGATGTAGTAAACTGTCACTCGATGGACAGACTTGCCCGCAATACAAAAGACTTGTTAAACTTAGTTGAAGAAATAACCCACAAAGGAGCTAGGATTATTTTTCATAAAGAAAACTTAACTTTTGCTCCCGACAAACAAGACCCATACCAAAAAATGATGATGACGATGTTAGGAGCTGTTGCAGAGCTTGAGCGCAACCTTATATTAGAACGCCAGAGAGAAGGTATAGCTCTTGCCAAACTTCACGGCAAATATAAAGGAGGCCAACCGAAGCTTAGTGCAGAGCAAGTTGCAGAGATAAAGGAGCTTATTAATCAACGCGTTCCGATTAAAGCAATTGCTCAAAAATATGGCGTATCCAGACGTACCATATATAATTACCTATAAAAAAAAGGCGGCTAGTCCGAAAACCAACCGCCTTGATTTTTATTTCGATAATAATTTTTTGAGCTTTTCTTTGTCTAAGACAATTGCTCTTTTACGCACATTGTGTCCTAAACTGCATAAACCATAACCATCATCGTTTTTTTCAATGAGGTCTTCAAGGAACTCTTCTACTAATTCCTTTTGCTTGGTGGAGGTAAAGCATGATACGAAAGTTTTTGAAGGGATAATCCAATCAAAGTATTTACCATTTTGTTTGCCAAAGAAATTAGGCTTTTCCCAAGCTCTAAGAATGTCTTCTTGTGAAGAAAAGGTCGCTAGGTTATAATAATGTTCGTTTTTGACGTTTAACATTTTTTCAAGTCGATTTAACCCATCTTGCAGAATTTCTTGGTCATCTTTAATGCAGTTTAGAGAGGTATAGTACATCTCCTTTACGGCCTTAAAAATGCACTTTTTACTCCAAGGAATGAGCTGCCATTCCATAGCTTGCATTAAACTGGCATAAATGATGGCAAAGCGAGATAAAAAACGTTCCGTATATCCAACGTGTTTACCATCAGAGCACTTACTTTCAAAGAATTTAATGTGTTGCTTAAAGTTTTCTCTGAATTGCACTTGCTGGTCTGAATTTAGTTTACTAACCATTTTCTTTAGGAAATTATAGCCTAACCACCCATAATTTTTTTTAACCAAATTCAAAATATCAAAGACTAACTCTTTTGATGAAGTGTAGCCTTCTGGTAACTTTCGAAATACCCCATATTCTTCTGATACTACAGCAGGGACATCAATGAAACGAAGCTTCTCGCCATCGTCTTTTTCGTGGTTAACGCTGAGAGCATTTTCTATGATGCCAAATTCTCCCGTGCTTATGAAGACTAATTTCCAAGCTCCTACACTTGTTCCTGTACCAACACTGTATGCTAAGCTCCTTTTTTTAGTTTGGCCACTACAAATAAAATAGCTCAAATCACTAATGATTGAAGCAATTTTAGTCTTGTCTTTAGAGATTAACTTTGCTTCATCAAAAACAACGCAACGACCATTGTGATTGTAACAAGCCTCTTCAACACCAGCTTCTGTGGTTTTCCAAGTAATAAATTTCCCAGGGTTATATAGTACTGCAGCAGCAACTTTAGATAAAGTCGATTTTCCAGTACTGGATTTTCCGTAAAAATGCAAACCAAAAGTCTCAAAGTCAAAAGGAGCAATGCAAAAAGCAGCTAAGGCAGCCCCAACAGCTAATATGGTTGCAGGACTGTATTGGCATAATTCAAGTGCTTTTTGGTAATTTTCAAGGTTGCCTACTTGGTTTATATATTTTGTGTCGATATTGTTACCAACAAATTTGACGCGAAAATATTTAAAGCCAAAACTCTTTTGAGGTATAATGTAGCAGTATTTTCCTTCATCGGATTGATACCAGCCAGTTTGTGGTGATAATAGAATAACCGATGGTGGAGTATAATCGCTCAAAAATTCGCAAATCTCATCAGTCATTTCTTTGTTTTTCCAATCAAAAGGAAAGCCTTTATCTAGCAAGATTTGACTTAAGAGTTTTTTAGTACGTACTTTTGACAAAGGAACAGCTACATTGACAGTGCTTCCTCGGATATTTTCATATTCGTAAATCATTAATATGTCATTATTTTCAATATTTTCTCCGCAGGAAATGCAGAGGTTATTACAAATAGGTTGACCTAAGTAAGTCAACGATTTCTTTTTTAATTTTAAATTTGCCATATTTTTTCTCCATATGGTATGAGTACGGTGAACGGTTGATAATTGAGTAAAGTCGAGCATAATGAGTAAACTCTTTTTTACTCACTTTATTACTTTCGTTCACCGTACAGGCTAATCAAACAGCAACTAGGTGCTGTGTTACACGCAATTTTCAAACAACTAATGAAAGTTTGAATGAAAGAGGGGATTTAACCCTGTTTTTGCGTGATTCTAAATTCAAAGTCATTGACAGGCTTTTCCTTAGATGATGCACGATATTTTCGACCACCATATAAGAACAACATATCTTGGACTTTGTTATGCATAAGCTTTTTAGCCAATTTACATATTTCTTTACCGTTCAGCTTATACTCCTTTCCATCATAGAACGGATTCCTTCCTTTCCGTTTCGTGTTAAGAAATCGAACACGCTTTGAAAAATAAGGAGAAAACATATAAGAAACCGCTCTGTTATAGCTATTAACTTTAACCACGCGAACAGGACGTTTTATTATATCCGTTTGATGGTAATAATGTTTCAGTCGTTCACGTACATATTGGGCGTCTAACTTTGTTATAAAAATAAGATGCCAATGTGGGTGAAAGAATGGCTTCCAACTGTTTTCAGCGTCAGTATTTAAGGATATATCAAAACCACCGATAACAATGACTTCGTTTCCAAACAGACGTTTAAGCCTCTGGTAAAGGGTGTTTTTTAGTTTAGCAATATCAATAACCTTGGTAGAGCTTGCATCGAGAGGCTCCAATAAAGTTACGGCATAAATACAGCTTTCACTTTTTTGTCGTGCAAGAAATTCGCAAATTTTTGGCACGTATTGAAGCCTGAATTCTCGTTTGCAATGACTACATAGGATATGTTGACACCTACTGAACGGTGCACACCCTTTTATGCATTGACCTACAACCTTTGATAACTTGGGCTCTTTTTCAAGGGCTAGAATTATTTTTTGGTTGCGTTCAGAGCATTCTGCATCGGTCTCAAATCTTTTGAGTTTTGAGATGTCGTATCGCATTTCATACTTGACGCAAAAGAGCAAAAATTATCAAAAAACTGAAGATTTTGTTCAGCTTTAGATTGACAATCTTGAAAATGAAAAATCATTTCTTGATTTTCATCAATCTCTTCACCTAAAATAGAAGAGACACTCTTCTTTAGAGCAGAATTCTCTTTTGTAACCAAATCAAACAACTTAGTTCCAGACAAGAGTTTATGAAAGTCTTGCTTGAAGTTGTTAAGTTCAGCAGGGATAAACTCCTTATATTCTGAAGATAAGTTATCTAAAGTACTTACTTCATCGTTTATTTGTGAAAGGCCTTTAAATATATTGGCCAATCTAATACCGATAATTATGTCGTAATTATCTTTATAATTCATTTAAAAACTCCTTTAATTTTTTGTGTAAACATATAAAGACATTTGTAATCTTTATATTACATATATAACATATTTTTTTCTTGAAGCAAGAAAAAAATTACAGTAAATTACAAAAAATTACATTTTTTACAAAAGGAGAAGGGTTATGGCAAAAAAAGAAAAAGCTGTTGATACAACTGAAGTCATGTCAATCCGTATATCAAAAAAAGCTAAATATCTGTTGGATTTAGCAAGTAAAGCTAGCGGTATGACGATAGGAAAGTACGTAGAATACGCTATAATGGTTGCTATAAAAGACATAACTCTTCTGGATGATAGCAGAAGAAATTTAAGAACTGCTGCGGCTGATTATTGGGATGGAAATGAAGTTCAGAGAAAAATCTTTTTATTAACGCATCCTGTATATAAATTAGATGATGATGATAAAAAAGTTTTATTAGTAATAGATAATATCGCGTATAGAGGGAATTTAATGTTTTATAATCCAAGCAAGCCTAAAGATGAGCATTACAATATAGCTTTAATAGAAGATTGTTGGAAAGAAATTAATGAATTAGCGGAATGTATTGAGTTAGATTATAATATAAATATAAAAGATAATGTTGATGAAAGAGATTATTCTAATAAATTCTATAAAATGAGGGAAAACTTAATAAAGCAGTATATTGCGGCTAAAAACAAATAAAAGAATAAATCGTTTATAATGGCTATATTTTGAAGATAATTAGCCATGAAACGCTTGCTATAAATCAAAACGGTTTCAATGAATTAAATGTACAGATGACTGAGGCTTAAGCCATTATATACTAGTTTTTCGTTTATCTCGTAAGCTAAGACTTTGATACTGATTGTTCCATAGTGTTCGGAGAGGGAATTAGAACCCTCCCAGCCACAAAGTCTTTGTACGCGGTCAATCGGACAGTTGTTATTGCGTAGAATCGTTCGAACAGTATGTCGGAATGAGTGAAAAACAAGTCCTTTGTCCTTCAAACCGAGAGAATCAAGAAGCTTTCCAAACCATTTAGACGGTTGAGCAGACAACTCTCCGCGTGTGTTTGGCACTAAATCCATAAAAATGCGTTTGTTTTTGGCAGGGCTTTGTTTTTGCATTAAATTTACAAATTCCAAAAATCCTAATTTGATAAGTTCCTGATGAATAGGAATTTTGCGGATACCGGCTTTGGTCTTGACGTGTTTACCATCATTTTCGTTGATACTTATAAATTTAATACCGTCTTCTTCTTGAATATCATCAAATTGGAGCTGACAAATTTCATTAAGTCTGGCTCCTGTATATAAGCCCAAAAGCCCAATCCAAAAGAAAGAGCGTCGTTGTCGGTTATTATCCCAATGTTTGGAGTAAAACTCACTGTGAAAGATTTTTTGTAGTTGCTGCACGGTGAACGATTGATATTTCGCGGTGGTCTTAGTCGTTTCAAATACAGGAATGTCAATTTCATCAATCGGGTTTTCTTTTATGTATTTGCGTTTGCAAGCCCATGCAAATAACGTCTTGAGGTTTTGAATATAGTCTGACGCAGTTTTGTCAGAGATACACTTCTCGGGATGCTTTTTTCCATATTCAATAATTTTTTTGATGTTGCTGTAAGCCTCGATTTTGTTGAGGCGAGGAGGGAGAAATTTAACTAAATAAACCAATTCTTGCAGGTCATCAGCCGTAATGTCGCGGATTTTTTTGTTATTCAACAGCAAATTAATGGTCTCAATACGTTTATTGATTTTGTCTTTTTGAGCGTTTGAAACATTGTGTCTGGATGCTTCACCGTTATATACTTTAACAAGCTCAAATAAATTTAAATTGGGCTTTTTGTAAACTTCGGTTTGCGTTGGTGTGTTGACAGAATAAGGAGCTTGAACAGGAAAAATAGAATTTGGTTGTTCATTGCTAAACATGTGAGGACATAAATGCGTCGGGCGCTTTAATTCGGCTCCTTGCAAATAGTTGATAGCCATTTCAAGATATTGAATATAAGCCAACATAAATGACTTGAGAAAAACAGGAAGACATTCTTTGGTAGGAGTTTGCATTTTGTGGCTTGCAATATAAATGTCAACCGCATCTTGTACTAAGTGAAAATCATTGTTTTTGTAGGCTAAAACATATTCATTATGAAGATGTTTATAGTATTGCAGAGTCGAAAAATCTTTGGAAAGAGTAGGGAGTTCATCTTCGGTTTTGGTAATACAAAAATCTAACGCGAAACTTTCAATATCAGCTTCACCATATGTAAATGAGCCTTTAGGACACGGTACTCCGCTATAATCAATAACGAACCGAAAAGGAGTATTTTTGAAAACTGACATATTTTGCCTTTCAACCAAAAACTGATGTTCCAACTTAGATAATATCATTAACGATCTGATATTTGCAATATTTTTGTCTTTAGTCCGTAAAGAAACCCAAATTTGTTTTTTGCGGTATATGGGGACTAAGTCGCGTGGGACATTAACAACCACATAAAAAGAACTTCCACGATTATATAGATGCATGAATAAGCCTCCATGTTTTTAAGGCTAATTCCAATGAGATTTATTAGCAGAAGTTATTAGCAGTTATTGACTTATAAAAAGAAAAAGCCTCGCAAAAACAAGGCTTTATTTCAAAATTGGCTGGGGTGGCTGGATTCGAACCAACGAATGTCGGCACCAAAAGCCGATGCCTTACCACTTGGCGACACCCCAAACATCAAACACAGAAGAATGTATGTTAATTTTTTTTAATTTGCAAGTATTTTTTTTGATTTTTTATGATATTTTTTGAGCAATGAGGACAATAATCAAATAAGAACAACAAAATCAAAGTATTATCAATGATCTTTAAGTGTTCAAGAAAATTACGGCCTACATTCAATTTTTCGAAAAATTTCTTGCAATGAATAAAATTATTGATATAATAATACCAAAATTTTATTTTAGGAGAATAGATATGATAAAGGTGTCAGTATTAATGCCAGTATATAAAACGCATGAAGAATACTTGAAAAAAGCTATAGAGAGTATTTTAAATCAGACATTTAAAGATTTTGAATTTTTAATATTAGATGATTGTCCAAGCGATTCTCGGGAAGATATTATAAAAGCATACAAGGACGACCGAATAGTTTATTATAAAAACGAAAAGAACTTAGGCATTTCTGCCTCTCGGAACAAATTGCTGGATATGGCAAAGGGAGAATATATCGCAGTTTTTGACCATGATGATATATCAAATCAGCAAAGATTGGAAAAGCAAGTTGCTTATTTAGACGCTCATCCTGATGTTGGCGTTTTAGGATGTGGCATGAAAAAAATGTCTAATGGAAAGATGATAAAAAATCCCTTAAACAGCCACGATATAAAAGTTGCACTAATGGGATATTGTGCAGTAGTTCATACGGGGGCAATGATAAGAAAAGAGGTTTTAACAAAAAATAACATAAGATATAATGAATTTTATTCCCCAAGTGAGGACTATGCATTATGGGGAGATTTAATACCTGTAACAGAATTTCATAATCTCCAAGATATTTTAATAGAATATCGAGATTTTGCTGGAAACACGACGCATAACCAAATGCAAAGAATGACCCAAAAGGGTATAGCGATTAATTCTAACTTAAGAGCAAAATACCCCAATCTTTATAATGAGTTTAAGATGACTGTACCTCATGTTGAGTATATCAAGTTATTTGGTCTTATTCCACTAATAAGAAAAGAAAGAATAGGCAAAAAAACAAAATTTTATTTATTTAAAAAGCTTCTTATTTTATCAAAAAAGACAACGGCAAAGTTTTAAAAAGATATAAGTTTTTCAACAAAAACATTGACAAAAAAACAAAAACAGTGTTTATATAAAAGCTCAAAATCAATAATTATGTCTCACAATTAATTTTTTTTATTATGAATAAGTTAACAAAGCAAAATCAGGAGCAGAACTATTTAGTTCTTCCGGCTCTCATGCTTCAAGTGTGGTTTGAGAGAATGCGTATGAAACATCTTGGTGAACTTGCGAACCAGCCTAAAACGCTGCCGATGCAAGAGTCGCAAAACAAGTTGAACATCAACTTTTCGGATTGGGATATGCCGCCTAAAAAGAATGTTCCGGTGATTGAGGAATGCCTTTGGGGCGTGCGCTATGGCGTGATGCAGTTCATTGATGTTAAAAACGCCTCGTTTTCAGATGTCTTGGCTGTGGCGCGGACAGATGATATGTGTGAGATTTACTCTCCGGCGAAAGTCCAATATCTTTTGGATGGCAGTCGCAAAGTGATTCCGCAAAATGTCTCGGTTTACAATACGGATGCCAAGTTTGCTTGCTGGTCTTTGATTAATATCAAACAGGCAAAAAACTTATTTCCGCAGTATAGTCAAGTTTTTGATAAGTTGCCGAAAGAAACCAAATTTTTGTGTTCTCCTGAGATTGACAAACTTCGTATTGCCAATCAGGAGAATGGGGAGATAGGTTTCAGTTTCCGAGCTGTTGATACAAACATCAAGAACATCGGCTTTTATCTTGGCAACTTGCAACCGACGTTTAAGTATATTGCCCAAGAAATTGAGCAAGGGAACGGGCGTTCATTTTGCCGGCCCGAAAGCCTGCATGCGCTGGATTATCTGAAGAGCAAGATTTGTTTCATGAGTGGCGGACAATATCCGTATGACTTAGCAACAAATCTGGTTTCAGAAGCGTTCTATCTTCAACTGAAGCAAAACTATGTTAAAAAAGGAATTAACGGTAAAGACTTTTCTGTTTTGATTGACGGAAGTTTTATTATCGACGATGAGGATTTTAACTGTTTAGCTAAAGATGGAAAAGACCTTAGAATCTGTGTTCCGCCATCGGTTTATCAAAGCTGGGGACGGGAGTTTACCCCGTCCGAACTTGAGATAATCAACCGTGGTCGTACTTTTGAGTTTGACTCGCAAGCTGAAAATGATTACTTCAACAAAATCAACCGCCTTCGTTTTAGCCGACGAGAAATTAACATTTTTGCCAAGGCTGAAACGACAGAAAAAATTATAGAGGTAGAACCTTTGCGAGAAGTAATTAATAAACAGCTTGATGAGCTTGAACAAGAAAAACAACAGCTTGAAAGCAGATATTTTTCTGCGAGAGACAGTTCAGGTCCTTCAAGAAGTTCACTTTATACCGGATATTATGATTAAATTTATCGCCTATGTTTATCGGAAATTTTTTAATCGGAAGCTTGAAACCTGCCCAACAAATTGAGCTGGTTCAAGCCAAAATTTTGAAGAAACTTCAAATTTTTTGTAAGTGGAATAGACTGGCTATACCGGCAGAAGATGAGCTGTTTGACAATCCTGAAGGACTGGAAAGCTTTTTAGCGGATTATGTGCAGCGTTATGAGATTAGAGAAGAGCTTCAGCAGAAATTGCAACAGAAAATGCTTTTACCTCAGATAAAGTCCTACTGCAATAAGCATAAGGATTTTTGTTTTTCGGAGCCAAGTGCATATTGCTCTTTTCTGACGGATTATGGTATCCAAACAAAGGCCTACAAAGTAACAGAAAAAGCTGAGAGCGGTCTGTTTGAAAGCGGAAACGAAAAGTTGCTGTTAAAAATGGCTGCGGAAAATCGGATTTTTATTCGTAAGAACAAAATTCGGTTTATAAAGCTTTACGACCGCTATCCTGCCGAAGTCGAAAAATATTTTTTGCAATGCGGCAATGATATTTCTTTGACAGAAGACGAACAGTTTGAGGTTGTAAAAGAAAATATTCGTTTAATCTTTGTGTTGAAGAATATTTTTCCTAAGACTGAGGGCTTGCTTTTTGAACCGGAAAACAAAGAAGCTATGCTTGACTATGCGGCACAAAAAAGCTTTGTATCTCATGACAATGAGATAAAGTTTCTGTTGTTTGGCAAAAGATATCCAACCGAAGTTGAAAAATATCTTTCCAAATATGGAAAATACATCACTCTCACGCATGAGGAAGAAGTTAAGGTGTTTGGAAGCAATAGAAATGCTTTGATGTATCTTAAGGTAAAAAATCAGGATGTGTATTTGGATTATGTTATGCCGGAGATGAGACAAAAACGCATACCGTTTTCGGAAGAAGACATTCCGATGCTTATTCGCCTCTCGTATGATAATCCGTTATTGCTTGAAGAGTTTATTGATTATCACGGAAGATTTTCTCCGGAGAATGAAGCCGAGTTATTTTTTAAGACAGAAGAAAATTGCCGAGAAAAATACATCTCTCAACATGGCATTGATTTGGTAAACTTAATTCAGCATGCTTCAGATTATGGGGCGACCCAAACAGAGCAAGATGTACTTAATAATGCAAAGTTTAAAGAGCTCTCTAAAGATTTTCCCATGTTAAAGAAATGGAACGGTTATCAAACAGGGGCATTAGAGTATAGGCGTTGCACCGTTTGTCGAGAAATGTCAGGAGTGCGTGGCTGTGGGGGGAGGTCTTGCGACGATGTTTATAACATCGCCTACAGGTTACCAGAAGTAACATCCTTACTACGCAACATCGCGCGGCGTAATTACCTCCTTGGAGCTGGTTAACTTAAAAGAAAACAGTCTTGATAAAAATCAAGACTGTTTTTTTATGGAAAAAATTTTTTTTGCAAGGAGCTTTTTCTTTTCCTCTTTGGCTTTCAGAACCTCAAGGTCACGTTCTTTTGCGATTTTATCAAGAATGGTTTTTACCACCTTGTCGATTTGCTTGCCTTCGCGATAATCGGCGGGCAGGGCGAAGTTGACACGTCCGTCGCGCAAGAGCTTGAGGGCGGTAGATTTGTGCTTTTGCCCTTTGGGATTATAGACGGCGATGGCGTTTCCGTTGCGCTCTTTGGTGAGCTTCATAGAAGGGATGTCGGTGCTTCCGTCACCGAAATAAATCATTCGGCGGAACGGAATGGGGCGTTCTTCATCGGGCATAAATTCATTAACAAGACGGTCTTCAAGCTTGCCGAGACCTTTGTTAATTTTAGAAAGATATTGAGTTTTGGTGGAATAATTAACCACGCGCGCCGGCCAAACCGGTGTACCGTCTTCGCCATAAGCATAACGACAGCCAAAAACATTTTTAAAATATTTGTAGATTTTGGAGCCTTCCAAAATTTCTTCATATCCGGCGGAGATGATATAATGTTCGATCTCAAGGTCAAGAGCGCGGCCATAAGCGCTGATGCGGTCAAACCACTCTTCAACACCTTCAAAATAAACAATGTTCTTTCCGGCATTGCGAAAATTTTTGACTGTGAGCTTAATCCCTTTTTCTTTGGCGGTTTTCACAAAGTAATACATTGAGCCGGTTACCTGATCGGCTTCATTGTCAACAGACCACTGATTCGCCACCGGCCAAAAGTCTTTCGGCTTCATCCCGAGCTCGGGAATAAGGGCATAATCCTGCATATCGGTTGTGCTGAGCGTGCCGTCAAAGTCATAGATAAGTGCGACTTTCGTAACTTTTTTCGCCATTTTAGATGTATCTCCCCTTGCAATTTAACAAAAAACATTATAAAAGAAATAAGTTAAAATTTGATTATAAAAGAGGGAGAAATAAAAATGCCGGCAACGACAATGGATCAGCTGGTAGCTTTGTGCAAGCGCCGTGGCTTTATCTTTCAAAATGCGGATATTTATGGCGGAATGCAGGGCGTGTATGACTACGGTCCTTTAGGGGTTGAGTTAAAAAATAATGTCAAAGCCGCTTGGTGGCGCGCTATGGTTTATGAAAGAGATGATATTGAGGGCTTGGACGCTGCAATATTGACTAATCGCAAAGTTCTGCACTATTCAGGGCATGAAGACACGTTTTCTGACCCGATGACGGATTGCCGCAAATGCAAGGGCAGATTCAGAGCCGACCATATCAAAGACGGCAAATGCCCAAACTGTGGTTCAACGGATTTGACTGAGCCAAGACCGTTTAACCTGATGTTTAAGACCACCGTCGGACCGGTTGATAATGCTGAGAACATTACTTATTTGCGTCCCGAAACGGCACAGGCGATATTTACCCAGTTTAAGAATGTTGTCGATTCGACCTCCAGAAAATTACCGTTCGGTATTGCCCAAATCGGAAAGTCTTTCCGCAACGAGATTACGCCGCGCAACTTTATTTTCAGAGTAAGAGAGTTTGAACAAGCCGAGCTGGAATATTTTGTTGAGCCCGGAGATGATGAAAAATGGCATGAATACTGGAAAGAAGAGCGCATTCGTTGGTGGGAAGAACAGGGCTTGCCCAGAGAGCATATGAATATTTACACCACACCGAAGGACGATTTGGCGCATTATGCCAAGGCTTGCTATGATATTGAATATCAGTTTCCTCATGGTATGGAAGAGCTGGAAGGCATCGCCAACCGCACGGATTATGACTTGGGAAATCATACCAAAGCGCAGGAAGAATTCGGCTTGAGCGCCAAAGTTCATGCCAATCCGGAATCAACTCAAAAGCTCGCGATTTTAAACGACGAGAAAAAGAAGTGGGAAGTACCTTTTGTGATTGAACCCTCCATGGGTATTGACCGCGCGGTTTTGGCTCTGTTGACCGAGGCCTATACCGAAGAAGACTTGGGCGGGGGCAACAGCCGTATTGTCTTGAAGTTGAAAAAGCATTTGGCGCCGATTAAGGTTGCCGTTATCCCGTTGAAAAAGAACAACGAGCAGATTATGAACAAATGCCACGAGATTAAGCAAAACCTGTTGAAATTGGGCATTGGCCGCGTTGCTTTGGAAAACACCGGAAACATCGGTAAGGCTTATCGCCGTCATGACGAGGTCGGCACGCCGCTCTGCATTACGGTTGACTTTGAAACCATAGAGCAGCAGCCGGAAACCGTAACGATTCGCGACCGTGATACCATGGCGCAAAAACGCGTTAAAATTGCGGATTTGCCGAATTATTTGCGAGAGTATTTCTTGCAAAAATAAAAAAGCACGATAAATAAAAAAAGACCTTTGGCAGGGAATTATTCAAAAGAATAAAAACGCCGAAGGTCTTTTTTTGTGTAAGAAGCCGAAAAATTTCAAGCAGCTAACTAACTTACAAAACTTCGTTTTTCACATCATGAGATGAGGAAAACAAATTTGCACCACCGATAAAAATAATCGGAACCAGCAAAAAAATAGCAAAAATTGTATCCATAAGAGTAAAAATAATTGTATTAGTAACAATACTATTATGGGAAGAAATAAAAAACTTTTCAAGAGGGAAGAATAAAAATTTATCTCTTCTTATACTTTCGCGCGGCGCGGGCGGCACGCTTGGCGGACAGAATGGCGGTTTCAATCGAGCAGGGCAGGTGTTTCATCGTCCAGTCTCCGGCCAGAAAAAGATTAGAATATTGTGTCAGGCAAGATGACGGACGCCGATTATCATTTTCGGCTGTATGCAAAAGGGTAGCACGCGGATATTTTACCACGCGGCAAGGCGGAACAAAGGCCGATTTTACCCCGCGAAGTGTGCAAATTTCTTTCCACACAAGGCGCGGCAGCTCTTTTTCTTTAAGCAGAGCCGCGGCATTGCTGATGGTGATGGATAACACATTTTCTTTGACACTGGCCCATTGCGCGATTCCACCGCAAACAGAAAGAAAGGGCCGTTCCTTCGGCAGCGTAAGCGCCACACTTGTCCGATAATGAAGGTTGATAATCGGGTTAAATTCAAAACTCTCCAAGCCAAGCAAACGACAGGCCGAAGTTGGCGAAACCGCCAAGATAATGCGGTCTTGAGCAGAAATTTTTAAGGCCGAGTTTTGAAAAACCAGTTTTTTTACAGCCCCGTTAGTTGCCTCAATTTCACGCAAAGTGTGATTATAGTGAATTTCATTAAAATATTGCACCTGCGGACTGATAAGCGTTTCTTGAGTATCGTTTCCTGAAAAATGCACTTTCCGCGCGGAAAGAAACGGAAACAAAAGGGCCACAGTTTGATAAATAAGCTTCGGCGCGGTTTGTTTGAGCGGCAGATTAAACAACGCAAGAGCTATTTCATTAAGATGAGAAAAAGGGTTAGCCGAAAGCCGTTTGCAATCAAGATGATAAAACGCACAAGCCGGAAAAAACTTTTCAATCCCCCACATCTGCACCGCATTTTTATTGGCTTTCAAAACGGCATGAGTAGCATAATCAAGCTTGCAGTCCAGCTGTTTATCATAATAAGAACCGCAACGCCCGCCGAGCCGATTGGAAGATTCATAAAGACAGATTTTAGCCTTAGGCTCTGCCTTACGAATAAACTTTGCGGCCGCTAATCCGGAAATTCCGCCGCCGATAATGATGTAGCGTTTACTTTCCTGCAAAATAAGCCTTCACTGCAATCGAGAGTTTGTTCCATTTTGAGAGCTGCGGCTTTGGCGAAATAACTTCCCACCCGCGGTTTTTCATCATTGTAAAATAGCGAAGATAAATAGCTTCCATAGCGCGTACGGGGCGAGCCGCTTTCTTGTCCAACAGCGGAATCAGCTCATGCGCTTTTTTATAATTATCTTCGGCAATTTTTGCCAAAGCCTCGCGCGCAATGGCAATGTTTTTGTGCGTGACAACTTCCTCGGGAGAAGTTGAGTCAATCTGTGCTTTGTGCAAAATCTCTTTTGGAATATACAGGCGGTTAGCCTCGGCGTCTTCTTTCAGATCACGCAAAATATTGGTAATTTGCAATGCGTTTCCGAGCGAGGTCGCCAAATCATTTATCAACTTTTCATCGCTGCACCCCAGAATACGCAAGGTCAACACCCCGGGAGCACCGGCCACCCCGCGGCAATAAGCATAAAACTCTTCCATTGACGGTGCTTGAATGGGATTAGGAATATCCATTGCCACCCCGTTAACAAGGCGCAAGAGCTCTTCTTTAGGCAGCTTAAAGCGCATGCAGTTTTTATAAATTTTGCGTCCGATATCAGTTGTCGGAACTTTCTTGTCATAAATATTGTCGAGTTCAACACGCCATGCCTGAATAAGGTCAAGCTTTTCGCTCATAGACAAATCATTTTCATCGACCACATCATCAATATGCCGACAAAAAGCATAAATAGTATACATAGCATTTCTTTTGGCCAGCGGCAAAAATCGCATACACCAAAAGAATGAAGATCCGGAACGTTTAACAATTCTTTTAATATCGTTCATTTATAGTCCTTTAGAATTAAGGGTTTTTGTTGGAGCAAACAAGCCTCTGATAACTCCTTTCACAACGGCCCAAAGGCGGTCTGATACAGAGAGTTTAAGGCTGTTTGCCAAAAAATCCTTCTTTTTTAATTTATATAACATAGATTTAGTTAAGTAAAAGATAACAAATAGCTCAATTTTTAAGGCGCGAGATTTTGCAATATAGGGCAAAATCTCAGAATCTTTGAGTAGTCCATAAGTTTTTTCAATCAGCGCATCAACACAACGCCTTAACGCGGGAGAAACCCAAGGCGAAGAGAGCATATCGTGAGATACACCATACTCCGTCATAATATCTTGCGGCAGATAAATTCGCTTAAGCACGGTGGCGTCATATTTAATGTCTTGCAAATGGTTGACGATTTGCAGCGCCGCACAAAGAGATGCCGCCGGCAGATAGGTTGAAGGGCTTTCATCATTAAGCGCTAACAGAAAGCGCCCGACCGGTGCCGCAGAATAAGTGCAGTATTGGCACAGCTGCCCCCAAGTTTGATAGGTAAAACCCGTCGCGTCTTGACGAAAGGCAATCAGCAAATCCGTTGCCAAAGAAAAAGACAGGTTATGCTCTAAAAAGGCATCACGTAATTTTTTTGCCACGGCAAATTTTGGGTTGGAACAATCTTTACCGAGCAAAATTTCCTCAAGATTGTTGAGGTCATTAAGCTTTTGCTCGGAGGAAAGACTGGGATTATCGGCAACATCATCAGCCATCCGCGCAAATTGATAATAAGCGTTGATAAGGGCGCGCTTTTCTTTCGGAAAGAGAAAGAACGCAACCGGAAAATTTTCATCTTTTTGAGACTTGTGTCGCATTTTCAAAGACTTATATCCTTAATCCAAGAAGAAACATCAGTTAAAGCGCGCTGGCAAAGCGCTTCTTTTTTATCCGTCCCTTTCAGATGACGAAGCTTGCCATTGGGCGTAACAACAGGGGCAATAGGCGGAAAAAGACCAAAATTGATGTTCATCGGTTGATAGTCCTCGGGCAAAGTTTCGGTAAGGTGAGCCAGCATCGAGCCGAAAGCAGTTGTCCGCGGCGGCAAAGCGGGAGAAAGTCCTTTGAGCTCCGCGGCGGCAAAATATCCGGCCAAAAAACCGATAGCCGTACTTTCAACATAGCCTTCGCAGCCGGTGATTTGCCCCGCAAAGCGCAAGTTCGGCTGTGATTTAAGGCGCAGGTGGTCATCAAGCAAAGACGGGCTGTTGATAAAGGTATTTTTATGAATACCGCCAAGCCGAGCAAATTCGGCATTTTCAAGCCCCGGAATCATCTGAAAAATTCGCTTTTGTTCGCCGTGTTTGAGCTTGGTTTGAAAACCGACAATATTGCGAAGTGTGTCTTCTTTGTTGTCTTGTCGAAGCTGAACCACGGCAAAAGGCTTTTCGGTTGAATGAGGATTAGTGAGGCCGACCGGCTTCATTGGGCCATAGAGCAGGGTATCGCGCCCGCGCTCGGCCATAACTTCGATTGGAAGGCAGCCATCAAAATAATTAGGCTTTTCCCAGTCGTGAAATTCAACTTTTTCGGCCGCCAGCAAGGCATCAACAAAGGCGTAATATTGCTCTTTGCTAAGAGGGCAGTTGATATAATCAAACTTGTCACCTTTGTCGTAACGAGATTGAAACCACGCCACATCAAAGTTAATTGATTCTTTAAAAACGACGGGCGCGATGGCGTCATAAAAAGATAAGGCGTTGTTGTTAATGCGAGAAAGGATAGATTCAGCCAACGGCTTGCTGGTAAGAGGCCCCGAAGCAATGATGACCGAACCGAAATCAGCGCTTGGCAGTTCGGTAACTTCTTCGGATATAACCGAAATCAGCGGATGAGATTTAATTTTGTCAGTTACAAGTTGAGCAAAAGCATTTCGGTCAACAGCAAGCGCCCCACCGGCCGGAACTTTTGTTTCGTCAGCGCAAGAGAGAATAAGCGAGTTTGCAAGACGCAGCTCTTGGTGCAACAGCCCGACGGCATTATGCAGAGAGTCATCAGAGCGCAAAGAGTTAGAGCACACGAGCTCGGCCAGATTTTCATTTTTATGAGCATCGGAGAATTTGAGCGGTTTCATTTCATGAATAACAACGGACACACCGCGTTGAGCCGCCTGCCATGCAGCTTCGCAACCGGCCAGCCCACCGCCGATAATATGTAAAGTCTCAGAAGTCATAATTTTCTCCATAAAAACAACCGCGAGCATTATACAACAAAAGAAAAATCATTCAATAGGCAAATTTCTTACACCCCATAAAAATAGCTATTGATAGTATTTTAAATTTATGGTATATTAGAGTCGTGGAGATAAGTTGAAAAGGTGATATTATGTTGAAAACGCGACCAGAGGCGGCAATAGCCGTTATGCTCGTAGCAGCCGGAATGCTGCCGCTGAGCGCAAAAGCAGATACAACTTTTACAGAGGGTGTGAAGCATCGCA
>CALXTE010000011.1 GCA_944391345.1 uncultured Alphaproteobacteria bacterium | reverse complement strand
GGAGTTTTTTATCTGTAAAGCTGTAAGCTCTTTGGAACTACCGGCCTAGCCGGTAGTTTTCTTGTTACAAAAAAAAGCGTCGAATTAAACTCGACGCTTTTAAAAGAATAAAACAATAATTAATCTTTATTGTCCTTTTTATCTTTCTTGTGATGTTTTTTCTTTTTATCTTTGCGATCCTTCCAATCCTTATCATGATGAGGCTTTTTCATATTATCAAACGCCTCTTTTTGTTCCGGTGTTAAAATAGCCTCAAACTGTTCCATATTAGCCTGACGAATTTCATCCATTTGCTTACGAATTTCTTTCATCTGCTCCATCAATGGCTTCATTTTCTCACGACCTTCTTCATTAATCTTTTCAGCCTGAGCTTTTTGCTCTTCTGTCAGATTAAGCTTTTTAGCCATTTTTTCCTCAAATTTTTTCATATCTTTTTTATCAAACTTATGAGAACGCGGAGCATCTTTCGGAGGCAACGGAGCATCATGAGGCGGTAAAACATCTTCGGCCGGCGGTGGCGGCGGAGGCAACATATCACCATCTTCTGCAGCATAGCTCATTGATATTCCACCTAACATAGACGTTGCACAAAGCAAAGCTAATAAAGTTTTTTTCATATTGTATCTCCTTTTAAGAATTTTAGTTTTTCTGACAGTTCTTTTCGGGCATTAAACAGTCTGGAGCGCACGGTTCCAACCGGAAGCCCGAGTTTCTTGGCAATTTGCTCATAGCTGAGCTCTTCAAACTCAAACAAGATAACAACTTGCCGCAGTTTTCGCGGAAGCGCGTCAACTGCTTTCAAAATAATTTTCTGCCTTTCTTTTGAGGACAAAACCTCCTCCTGTTTTGGCGCAGAAATTTCAGCATCAACAACTTCTTCGTCCGAAATTTGAGACGCCTGCTGTTTATAAAGGCGCGATTTGAAATAATCCTTACAAACATTAACGGTCACGGCACAAATCCATTGCTTAAACTTTCCGCCTTCCGGATTATATTTATCCAAGTTCCGCCATGTTTTAATATAAACATCTTGTTCCAAATCTTCATTATAAGAGCCGGTAATTTTTTTAATAATGGCTCGAATATAACTTTTGTTCTCGCTGATAATTTGTTTCATCTAAGCCACATCCAATAAACCGAACTCATCTGTTGGCAAGCCCATGTCTGCAATAACAGACCCCTGCTCTGTCGTGCTAATAATAGAATACCAATAATCCTGATATTCAAACGGCGCATAAGTTTTAGGAACAAACAACCCGATCATAGCCGTACAGACCAGCATTGCCAAAGTGGCTTTAATGCAATTATTGCGCCGCTTTCTGGCAAAATATAAAGGCTTTGCCTCTTTTATCAGTTGTGAAATATCATCCATATTTCTCTCCTTTCACACTAGCTAAAACGATATTATCAAATCAAAAGTTCATTTTTAATTAAAAAAAACTTCAAAATAAATATTGACAAATTTAACCAAAAATGATATATTTTCCCAAAATTGTAATTTAGGAGAATAATAAAGTGTCAACACCAAATAAAACAATGCTGAAAATGTATATCGGCTCACAACAAAACGTTCCTTACAACTACAAAAAGAAAAAAAACAAAATTTTTGACGCAATAAATGAACAAACATCAGAACTGCTGACCCAATATGCAACAGGCGAAAAAGAAATAAACCTCGAAGAAGAAACTTTGATAAACGACTTAATAAGCGCTTATCACCATTCATCAGATGCCAAACAACGCCTTGAGGCCGAAAAATTGCATCACGCCATAAACAAAAAAATAGCCATGACCAAAGAAAGAATGAAACGATTGCAAAACATTGGCGGCTTAAACAGCATTTTAAATAATAAAAAAGAAATGAGGAATCTCACTTCTCAAGAATTTGTTGTAGCACTTGAAACCATAAAAACACTTTCTCCTCAAAGCAAACTGCGTCAAAACATGGAGCAACGCTTAAAAAGCTATGCTCAATTAAAATATGATACCATGCAAGAAAAAAACAAAATATTTGAGGCTGAATTTAACTTAAAACACAAAACACCTCAAAAAACAAAACCTATAGAAATCAAAAAAACACAACCGACTCAAAAACCGGAAAAAACACCGAATAAATTTGCTGCATTTTTGGCTACGGGGATAGAAAAAATAAAATCTGCCGCCAAACAAATAAAATATAAAATCAAAAAATTTTATTATGACCATTTTGCCATGATTGCAATTGGTTCTGTCGCCGCAACAGCTATAGTCGGAGGCAAATTAGTAGAAACGGCTACCGAACAATCATCGTCACCTTATACCCCTAAAACTTTCACTAACTATCAATACAAGGCATCACCTGAACAAAAGACGCCAACGGCAGACTTTACCAAAGAGGCTCAAAAAATAAAACAATCAGAAAACAAAACCCAAATACAAGGTGACTATTATGATACAGCCCTTGAAATTCACCTCAAGAGCAAAAAGGCGGTTCAAAATTTGTATGATAAAATTGATGCTCTGGCTCAGGCCGGAAAAATCAAATTTGCCCAAGGGACAAATACCAAAAGATACGCGCATGCCTTTACAATGTATCAACTGATTCGCCCCAACTCTGCAGAATATAAACAAATCAAAAATCTTTTAAGCGGCGGCACTGAAAATGCTGAAAAAATCAATCAGCTGGTAGTAAGCGCCGGAGAAAGAGGACAAGGCGTAAAACCGGACGATAACACAATAACCACCAGCAATTTTGACAATGCATCTAAGGTTTTGCAAATGCAGCACATAAAAAATCTCCAAAGAATGTAAAAAAAAATTAATTTGAGTAACATTTTTTTAATACATTTAAGTTATTGTAATCATGATTTTGATACAAACCTAACTTGGAGATAGAATTATGAAAAATTTCAACTTTAGCGAAGATGCAATTAAAGAAGCTGCTTATTACATTTGGAAAAATGCTGGCTGCCCAGCAAACACCAGTCTTCAAGATTGGAATGCAGCTATCAATCAGCTTTCTGCTGCTTATGCTAATAACAGCAAAAAAGCAACTGTAAAAACTTCTTCGTTAAAGACTGTTGCTTTGAAAAAGAGCTCTGCCAAGACAACCAAAACAGCTGCCAAAGCAAAATCTAAAAAATCTAAATAAGATTTTTACCATAAAAAAACCTCTCTTCGGAGAGGTTTTTTTATGTCAGGAACTAAGCAACAAGCTCTAAAATTTCATCAACCAAATTCCGTGCACCGCGACCAACTTCCTTAATAGATTTTGCCAGCATATAAGCCGGAACCGTCACAATAAGATTTTTCTGGTCGACACAAACCTCATCAACGGCACAATTTTTATGTTTGGCACCCATTTTAGCAATACCGGCTGCAATATTTTTATCACTTCCGACCGTTACCGTGATTCCTTTTTTGCCCAATACACGAGCCAGCACAACCGGCGCAATACACATTGCCCCGATAACGATTTTAGCATTAAAACTTTCTTTTAAGGCGTGTTCTACTTCAACATTAACATCGCATTCCGGACCTTTAACACCAAAATCACAAAAATTCATGGCAGCACCAAAACCACCGGGAAGAATAATGGCATCAAAATCATGAGGGTTAAATTCAGAAAGATCCTGAATATTGCCGCGCGCGATTCTAGCCGATTCGGCCAACACATTACGATTATCGGCATCACCGGCAACTGCGGTCGATTCTCCCGTAAAATGGTCAATGGTGCGAGCTTGCCATGTATTTGGCGCAAAGCATTGATAGTCGCAACCAGCCTCATCTATAGCCAGCAACAAAGAAACGGCTTCATGAATTTCTGATCCGTCATAAACACCGCATCCCGAAAGAACAACGGCAAATTTTGGGGTTTCATTAATCATTTTTCAAATCCTGATTGACCTAATTGTTTTGTTATATTACAATCCCAATATAGTTGGATAGAAAAGAAATTCAAATAAAAAAATAAAAAATTACAGGACTAATATAAATGCAAGCAAAAATCAGTACGCTGGGTAATGGCCTCAGAATAGTCACCAGCACGCGCCCCGAAATTCAAACAACCTCACTCGGCATCTGGATAAACACCGGCGCCGCTTATGAAAAAAAAGAAGAAAACGGCATATCTCATTTATTGGAACACATGGTGTTTAAAGGCACGCCAAGCCGCACCTCATTTCAGATTGATGCCGAGATTGAAGACGCCGGCGGTCAAACCAATGCCTACACCTCGCGCGAATTCACAGCCTTTTACGCCAAAATGCTCAAAGACGACACCGAACTGGCCCTAGATGTTTTATCCGACATCGTTCTGAATGCTAATTTTCCCGAGCAGGAACTGATAAAAGAAAGAGATGTCGTGGTACAAGAAATCAAACAAACCATTGATACACCGGACGACATCATATTTGATTATTTTCAAGAAAAAGCTTTTCCCAACCAAGCCATCGGCCGCACAATTTTAGGACCGGAAGAAAAAGTCTTGAGTTATGACGCCGCCGCCCTCAACCGCTATCGCGAGCAACATTACGGCGGAGAAAACATGGTCATTGCCGCTGTTGGCAACATCGAACACCAAGCTTTTGTTGACATGGTCAAAAAACGCTTTGATACTTTCCGTAAACAAACCAATTTTACCAAGCCGCAACAAAACTACATCGGCGGATATGTTACGGAAGAAAGAGACATCGAACAAGCCCATGTTTTGCTGGGTTTCAAAGGCTTTGACTATTATGACAAACGCTATTACGCCGCTACAATATTTTCTTCCATCTTCGGCGGTGGCTCAACCTCAAGATTATTTCAAGAAATAAGAGAAAAAAGAGGTCTGGTATATAGCACTTACAGCTTCAGCAATGCGCATTCAGCCAGTGGCTTGTTCGGAATTTATGCCGGCACCGGCCAGGAAGAACTCAAAGAGCTTCTCCCCGTCATTTGTGATGAAATCAAAAAGATAAGAGAAGAAAAAGTCTCCGAAAAAGAACTCCAAAGAGCCAAAATTCTTCTCAAAGCCCATATGCTTATGGGACTGGAAAGCAGCTCTTCGTATACAGAGGTCATTGCTCGCCAAATGCTGATTTTCAACCGCGTTCTTCCGATAGAAGAAATGGTCGAAAGAATAGAAAGTGTCACCCTTGATGATGTTTTGCAAACGGCGCAAACCATCTTTTCTTCAACACCGACTTATGCCCTTGTCGGCGACATCAAAGGACATTATGCTTACGACAAGTTTCAGGAGATGCTGAAATAATAATGGAAAATAAACAAAGCGAAATAAATTTATTTTTGGCAGAACCTCGTGGCTTTTGCGCCGGTGTCAGACGTGCCATCTCTTTGGTGGAAGAAGCCCTAAAAAAATACGGTGCCCCGATATACGTCCGCCACGAAATTGTGCACAATCGCCACGTTATTGAAAACCTTAAAGCAAAAGGCGCCATATTTGTTGAAGAAATTTCCGACATTCCGCACGGCGCAACCGCCATTTTCTCAGCTCACGGCGTCAGCCAAACTGTTATCAAAGAAGCCAAAGAAAAAGAACTAAACACCATAGACGCGACTTGCCCCTTGGTTGACAAAGTTCACCGCCAAATCAAAAAATATGCCAATCAAGAAATGGAAATTATCGTCATTGGCAAAGCCTCTCATCCGGAGATAATCGGTACACTGGGACAAATTCCGAATTATAAAAAAATTCATATTATCCGCACCCAAGAAGATGCCGAAAAACTTTCCATTTCTCCCGACCAAAATATCGGCTTTGTCTCACAAACAACTTTATCGGTTGATGATACGGCAGAAATCATAAAAACACTCAAGGAAAAATATCCCAACATAAAAGGTCTGGAGCAAAAAGACATCTGCTACGCCACAACCAACCGTCAAAAAGCAATTAAGGCACTGACCAAGCTCTGCAGTTGCATCTTGGTATTAGGCTCACCAAACTCCTCTAATTCCAAACAGCTCAAAGAAGTTGCCTTAAAAAACGGTGCCAAGCAAGCTTATTTGATAGATGACGCCTCTGAAGTCGACTGGCAGGAAGTCACACAACACCAAAATATCGGCATCAGTGCTGGAGCTTCTGCGCCTGAACATCTGGTAACGGATTTGATTGAAAAATTTAAACAGCGTTATAATAAAATTAACATCCGTAGCATTATAATCACAAAAGAAAATATAAATTTTAAAATATAGAGGAAATAAATGTCACGCGCAGAAGATATTTTTCAAAAGCTTATATACTTCGGAGAAGACGCTCTTGATGACTACATCATCAACCGTCAGGCAGAAGAGCTGTTTTTAGACTTCAAACAAGCCACCCCCGGAATAGGCAAAAACGTGACATCTCTTCCGCGTGATGACCGCAAAAATCTAGCCAAATGCATATCCGGATTTGGCAATTCTGAAGGCGGCGTAATTATCTGGGGCGTTGAATGCTCCCGAGATTTTGATATTGGAGATGTTGCCAAAGCCAAAATAAAAGTCAAAAACGTCCACCGCTTTTTAAGCTGGCTAGAAAACGCCATATCAGGTTGCACTATTCCGAGCCACAACAAGGTCAGAAACCACATTATCAGCATTGACGAAAACGGCGACGGCTATATCGCAACTTATATTCCTAAGGCCGAGGTTGCACCGTTAATGTCCACTGTCGGCAACAGCATATATATTCGCTCCGGCTCCAATAATGTCCCTGCCCCATATGCCGTTATTGCCGGTATGTTTGGACGCCGCCCGCAACCCAATATCGAACTGATTATCAGTGATAAAAAAATTGAGGTACTAGAAAACGTCAACGAAAACAAAATTTATATTCTGCCTAATGAAAAAGATAATGAACCGGAAAAATATGTCCGCATCAGCTTTTCAATTCATGCACGCAACGAAAGCAGCGTTATAGCCCGCGAGCTCTATTTGTCTTGCACCACCGGCAGCTATGGCAGTGAACACAATCGCGTAAGATTTTCCAACTATAACCTCGTTGATTCGATTCACGGCATGAACAATCAGCTCAATTTAATCACGCGTCCGGAACTCAGATTACCGCCGCGCAGCACCTTTAAATTTGCAAATGTCGAAATCATTTTAAGCCAACATACCAGTGAAGACTTTTTGTTTGATGGCATTATCGGAGCAGCCGACGCCGCCCCGCGTGATTTCCGAATTTTCATCAACAAAAACACCTTGCGTTCTTATGTTGCCAAAATACTTCGTGGTGAAGATGATGAAATGCTTTGGATGACCGAATTTTTCAACGACTTTTTCAGGAGCGATTTCTAAAATGCATCGTGTTGAAATCTATACCGACGGCGCATGCTCAGGCAATCCGGGAGCCGGCGGCTGGGGTGTTATTTTGCGCCATAAGGATAAAGAAAAAGAGCTCAGCGGCGGTGCCGCCGAAACCACCAATAATCGCATGGAATTAACGGCAGTTATCGAAGCCCTCAAAGCCCTGAAATTCTCCTGTGACATAACATTATACACCGACAGCCGCTATGTCATGGACGGCATCAATCTATGGCTTCCAAACTGGAAAAAAAACGGCTGGAAAACTGCCAACAAAAAAGGTGCCGTCAAAAACATTGATTTATGGCAAGAGCTTGACGCATTAGTTGCCAAACACCAAATTCAGTGGATATGGGTCAAAGGCCACGCCGGACACGAAGAAAACGAGCGTGTCGATAAATTAGCGCGCACCCAAGCCTTAAACTTTCTCTCTGATAAAGACTAAGAACTATAGCTTTCTAAAAAGGCAGAAAAATCTTTTTCGGTCAATATCTCCGGCAAGACCATTCCGTTTGAAAGTTTTGGGCTAAACAAAACATAGAACGGCACACCGCTTCGCCCATATTTTTTCATAAACACCAAAATCTCAGAATCATAAGACGTCCAATCAAGCGTTATCATAACAATATTGTGTCGCTTCATTTTATCTTGAATATAATCTGTGTTCAAAACCGTAAAATCATTAAACTGACAAGTCAAGCACCAACGCGCATCTACTTTTACCAAAACCGTTTTCCCCTGAGCAAGCAAGTCGTGTATCTGTTGATAGTCAAACAATTTTTGGTCAGAAGGAGACAATTTTTCTTGTGCAGAACTATTAAAATGAGAAGACACATCAAGCGTTGCTCCGCCCCATAGCAACAACGCCAAAACAGTAGAAACAATTGAAAAGATTCGATGTTTTTTGTGACGTTGCGTTTGTGTCATCGGTGACTTGTTCAGCAAAGAAAGCAGCTTGTGCCTTCCGAGCAACACGACGACAAACAGCAGCAAATAAAGACACATCCTCACCACAACATCCAAAGAAACTTGCGCATAAAGAATAGACAAGAGCCAGACTAAGGTCAAAAACAGCATTAACTGCATCAACCGCTCGACCTTAACCATCCATGCACCGGGTTTTGGCAACAATAAAACCGCCTCTGGCACCAGATATACCACCAAATAAGGCAAAGACAAACCTAAGGCCACGGCATAAAGAATAAGAGCAATGTCGCCATAAGAGCTCCCGAGTGCAAATCCGACAACCGTTCCCAGATAAGGTGCGGTACAAGGCGTCGACATCAAAACGACCAGCCCCCCGACCAAAGAAAACTTCAATTTTTCATTTTTAAGCAGAAAAAAGTTTTTAGGATTAAGACGAAACTGAAACTGCCCAAAGACATAAAGCAAAAACATCATAACGGCAAACATCATCAAAACTAAGAACCAAGGTTTTTGAAACTGAATTCCCCAGCCCAAAGCAACGCCCAAATATTTTAACCCGATAAGAAAAACAATCAGCAGAGAAAAGCCGACCCAAATTCCGATTAAAGTATATAAAAAATTGCGCCTTACCTTTTTTTCCTGCCCGCCGCCAAATTGCAATACCGACATCAGCTTCAGTGCCAAAACCGGAAAAACACAAGGCATAAGATTCAGCAAAAATCCGCCAAATACTGCGGCTAATAAAAGTCCCATCGACATTTTTGAGCCTAAAATTTCCAAAGGCGGAACTTTGCCGACTTCCATAATTTTTTTAACGGAAGAAGATTTGGTTTTAACCGTTACTTCAAACTTTTTTCCCAAAGGATTTTCAATCGGTTTGTCCGCCTGCAAAAAGGCATCAACCACATCGCCGGAAACACTAAGCCGCGGAGCCCGAAAAACCAGATTATCATCACCTTCGATAAAAACATCAAGCTGCGATGGATTCTCATCTGTTTCAATTCGCAGCATCAGCTCTGACGGATTATCTCCGAGTGAAAGCGACTGCAAAACAATATCGTCGTTTTCAGGCTTCGGCAAAGCCAAAAAAGACTGATAAATATAATTATAAGCCAAAGACGAATACCCAAATCCGCTTTCAAGAAAAAGCTTCGGAGAAAAAGAATATTTTTTGCAAGCCTCGGCAGAACAGATAAAGGCATCAACCTGAGCAGTTAAAGTCAAAGCTTGTTCAGGGTCCTTAAAATTAAGCTCAAGAGCAACCGGCACATGCCCTCCTCGCCCGATATAAGATTTATCACCGATGGTCACTCTGTCAAAAACCGGTAAAGAGGCACTCCAAGATTTAAGATTATCTCCACTCAAATTAATAGCCGGAGCAAACGGATTATCAAGACGCAACACCAAATTTTCCGGCAGATAAAAATGGACTAACGCCTTTTGGAAGGGCCGTTGGTTAACGGTAGAATATTCTGTTTCCAGCCGCACATAAATATTATCTTTTATCTCCCATGACCCCAAACCTTTTCCATCCGTCAGCGGGTCTTTATCAAACGAAGTCGGAAAGAAAATATCTTTCCAACTAACTCTGGCAAACATGTCATTAAGTTTTTTAATCGGAGAAGATGTATCGCCTTTATCTGCCAGCTGGTCACGAATGGCTTTAGCCTTATAAGCCTTAATATCTTTGGCTTGAGCGCTGTATGAAACAACTTTTTTAAAATCGTTAATAACCACCAAATCATCAGATTCGATATAAGCATGCTTTTCGGGCATTTCATATTCGTTATCATCATAAACAAGTGGCGGATCTTCGGGCACCAAAAGCTTTTGCTTAATTTTATAATACAAATCTCGCCCATAGCGATAAAGCCGCACGGCATCTCGAACCAACATAACTCGATTATCCAACTCATTGCCGTCAAGATTCGGAAAAAACTGCCGCATTTCATCAGTAAAGTCCCAATAAATCATATTACCGGGATATTCCTTATCAAAATAAGCGCCAATGGCCACCATATTGGCAATTCCTTGGGGAAAAGAAATTTCTTTAACATTACCGTCAGGATTCGTTTCATCAAGGTCAAGAATAACTTTCCCTCCGGTTTCAGAAACGCCTTCAGCCGCCGCCCTCCAAGGCAACAGCATTAAAAACAACAAAAAAAATAAATTTCTAACGTTTTTAAACATGATATTAAAAAAATTTGTTTTTAATCTTATAAAAATATGATATACTACAAATGTTGGAGAATCAAAAAGAATTTTTAAAAACGAGGCAGAAAATGTTCAAAATTGATAACGGAAATTTGACCGGCAAATGCCTGATATCCTCTCCATATTTGGAAGACGAGCACTTTGCCCGTTCAGTTGTATATATATGTTCCCATAGCCACGAAGGCGCAATGGGTTTTATCGTCAATAAAAAAATAGAAGAATTTTCATTTGCGGATTTAGCCGGACATATTCCATTGTCAAACGGCCTTCCGCCATTAAGGATAGACCTGCATCAAGGCGGCCCGCTTGAGCGGATTCGCGGTTTTGTCCTGCACTCAACCGATTATGTAAAACCGGATACGGTAGTTATTGATAACGACATAGCCGTATCATCATCCATAGATATAATAAATGATATTGCTTACGGTACCGGCCCCAAAGATAATATCATAGCCCTTGGCTATTCCAGCTGGAAACCGCAGCAATTAGAACAAGAGATTATGAATAATGATTGGTTAATCAGCGAGTCTGCGCCCGAACTTCTGTTCCGCACCAAAGATGAAGAAAAATGGGAAAAAGCCCTTAATTCGATCGGAATAGATGCCGGTAACTTATCAAATTTCTCCGGACGTGCTTAAAAAAATAAAGCCGCGGAAATCCGCGGCTTTATTTATCTGTAAAAAACAAGATTATTCTGCAGCCGGAGCAGCCTGCTCAGCCGGAACGGCAACAGCTTCAACTTCTTCAACAACAACGGTTGCTTCCGGAGCCATATAAGCTTCATAAGCATACCATCCCAAATAACCAAGAATAACAAGAACAATAATCCAAAGAATGGCTTTCATATTTTTTCTCCTTACAATAACAAAAACCCAATACTTAAGATAATATAAAAATAAAAATTTTCAACTTTTGTTTTTTGACGCTGTCTATAACATTTATTTTATAGAAATTTCAACCTCATTATTGGGCAAATCTTTAAGAACAATTCCCTGAGCCAAAAGCTTATCCCGAATTTCATCAGATTTTTTCCAATCTTTTGCCGCACGAGCAGCCTTACGCTCTTCCACAAGGGCTTTTACGGCATCATCAATAACTGGCGCATTCGTTGCTTTGTTTTCTTCAATCTTGGCCAAATCGAGCGCAAAAACCGTATCTGCTTCATCCATAAATTTAACTTTAAGCGAAGCCGGCAGATTTTTATCTTTAACCACCTTCCACAACAGGGCCATTGCCTGCGGCGTGTGCAAATCCATATTCAGATGAGCATTAAATTCATCAAGATAAGCCTGATAAAGTTTCAAATCATCATCAGAAACAGACGATTCTCCCGCCTGCTTAAATTCGGCATATTTTGCTTTCAGATTATTGCAGGCCGTTGCCGCCGCATCGAGATTTTCATAAGAAAAAATAAGCGGAGAACGATAATGTGAAGTCAAAGTCAAATAACGATAATGCAAAGGCGAATAACCTTTCTCAATCAGCGTATCCAAAGTAATAAAGTTTCCCTTAGACTTTGACATTTTAACATCATTTTTCATCTGCAAAAATTCGCCATGCAGCCACATTTTGCACCACTTATGCCCAAGATAAGCCTCACTTTGAGCAATTTCGTTTTCATGGTGGACGGCAATGTGATCAACGCCGCCGCAGTGAATATCCAAATGTTCTCCCAAATATTTCATCGACATGGTTGAGCATTCGATATGCCACCCCGGATATCCTCTGCCCCATTTAGAATCCCATTGAAGAATTTGGTCTTTAAATTTAGAAGATGTAAACCACAAAACAAAGTCAGAAGGATTACGTTTGTTAGTATCTTCTTCAACCCGAGCACCATGGCGCAAATCTTTACGATTCTGCCCCGAGAGCATTCCATAAGCCGGAAATTTTGCCGTATCAAAATAAACATTTCCGTTAGAAAAATAAGCATAACCTTTTTCTTCCAGCTTCTCGACGAATTTAATCATATCCTGAACATGGTCTGTAGCACGACAAACAATATCCGGACGTATAATATTCAACGCGGTTGTATGCTTAAAGAATGTATCCTCATATTTACGCGCAATATCGAGCACACTTTTTTTCTCGCGCTCAGCCGCCAAAAGCATTTTATCATCACCTTCATCGGCATCACTGGTCAAATGACCGACATCAGTCACATTCATAACATGCGTCAACTTAAAACCATTGCGGAGAATTGTGCGTCTTAACACATCTTCAAAGATATAGGTTCTGAGATTACCGATATGCGCATAGTTATAGACCGTCGGACCACAACAATACATTCTGACCATACCATCAGGGTTAGACGGAACCAACTCCTCAATCTTATGAGAATATGTATTGTGCAGTTTTAAGGTCATTAATTTTCTCCTATCAATAAAAAAATAACTGTGTAGGAGTAGCACAAAAAGCCTGTTTTGTCAACGAGATATTATAAGAAAACAAACTAAATTTTCAACATAACTTGCCGAATAAATTCCATCAACTTCATAATTTTCGGCGTATGCCGATCAGCATGATGAGAAACCACCCAACAAGAATGAACTAACTTAACGCCCAAATCCAAAAACACCCAATTATCTTGTGCCATACCATAGGTAATCGGCTGCAGAGAAACACCAAGCCCACAGTTCAATGACTGAATCAACAAGTTTGAAGAATCAAACTTTGCTACGGGGCGCTTGGCCTTTGCCATCATAATTTGCCATTCTTCCCAGTTATCCGTATATTCTTGTCTGGAACAAATATCAAAATTCTCCAACAAATCATCAACATCGCGCGGCATTCCATGCTTGGCAATAAAGTCTTTAGATGCAAACAGCCCAAAATCACGATGATATTCATTAACCACAAGAGAATCATCTCTTACCGGATAATGATAAACAATGGCAATATCTGATTTTCTTTCCTTAAGATTAACCTCGTTATAGCTAGAGATAATATCGAGCTTAACCTGAGGATATAACTTATGAAACTCAACCAAATGCGGCATAAGATAAATCCCTATTCCGTCGGTAATCGAGAGCGTGATTTTTCCCGAAGTGGCATGACGATCAAGAGAATAGTTTTCCAGCTCATAAAACAGCGCCTCAAACTTCTGCGCATATTTATAAATCTCCTGCCCTTCATGAGTCGGCACCATTCCGCGAGATGTCGGAGAAAGCAGCTTAACCCGAAACAGCTCTTCAAGTTGGCGAATTTGCTTTGAAAGATAAGGCTGCGTCATTCCCAACATTTCCGCCGCACGCGTATAACTTCCGGCCTCAACCGTTGCTTTCAACAACGCCAAAGACTTCACCAAAGTTTTTCTGTCATCTATATCCATTAGAGTATACCAGCTATATATAATTAGCCCCTTCTAAATTAGAAAAATCGGATAAATACTACCTTCATGCAAGAAAAAATGCAAGGATTAAAAGAAAGAAAAAAGAAATGGAAGTAAAAATAGCACATAGCTTAGATGATTTTATGAAAGTCATGATTATTCGCAGTATTATTTTTATGGCAGAATACGGACACAAATATAACATGGAATTTGATGATTATGAGTTAAGCAGCCGCACGCACCTTTTGGCTTGTGAAGATAACGGCGAACCCATAGGCATCATGCGCATTTTAAAAGACGGCAAAGAAGCAAAATTTGAACGTCTGGCCGTTATCCACGAATATCGCGGCAAAGGAATTTCTAAAGAGATAATCAAAGCCGGTTTAGATTTTTGTCAGGAGCAAGGGGTCAAAAAGGCATATTTATTCTGCGAACCGCCGCTGGTGCATTATTGGCTTCAAAAAGGATTTGAGCGCATCGGCGGAGAAAAAATTTTGCTCTATCGCGGCTTAAAACTCGTGCCGGTAATGAAAAAAATATCAAATAAACACGAAGAACTTTCTGAAAAAGAAAAAAACACTCTCCCCGCAATTCTTCTTCATCAAGAAGGAACTTGGGTAAAAGAATAAAGAACCCGTGACTTTTTCGATATCTGAGCTAAAATCAAAGAAAAAAAATAAGGAAAAATAAAATGCTTTCAGATATCGAAATCTCACAACAAGCGCCCAAACAACCCATTACCGAAATCGGAAAAAGACTAAACCTGACGCCCGATGACCTTGAATTATACGGTAATTACAAAGCCAAAATCTCTTATAAAAAACTTCAAGAATTAGAAAATAAAGAGCTAAAAGGAAAATTGATACTGGTAACGGCCATTACTCCGACACCGGCCGGAGAAGGAAAATCAACCGTATCAATCGGTCTGGCCGATGCCTTAAACAGATTAGGCCAAAACGCCATTCTTGCTTTGAGAGAACCCTCACTCGGACCATGCTTTGGCATCAAAGGCGGCGCCACCGGCGGCGGATACGCACAGATAACGCCGATGGAAGAAATCAACCTCCACTTCACCGGCGACATCCATGCCATTACCGCCGCCAACAATCTGCTGGCCGCGATGATTGATAACCACCTCAAACAAGGCAATGAACTAAACTTAGATCCGCAAAACATTTATTGGCACCGCTGTCTGGACCTCAACGACCGCAGTTTAAGAGAAATCACCATTGCCCAAGGGGGTAAAATTAATGGTATTGAAAGAAAAGACAGCTTTGACATCAGCGTCGCCAGTGAAATTATGGCTATTCTGTGCTTGTCACAAAACATCAAAGAACTGAAAGAAAGACTATCCAACATCGTTATTGGTAAAGATATCAAAGGCAAATATATAACCGCCAAAGACATTAAAGCCGTCGGCGCCATGGCTGCCCTCTTGAAAGATGCCATAAAACCCAATCTGGTTCAAACTCTTGAACAAACACCGGCTTTGGTTCACGGCGGCCCTTTCGCCAATATTGCCCACGGCTGCAACAGCCTGATTGCCACCAAGACAGCTCTGCGACTGGCTGATTATGTCGTAACGGAAGCCGGCTTTGGCGCCGATTTAGGGGCCGAAAAATTTTTAGACATCAAGTGTCCGCTCGGAAGCTTAAACCCGCAAGCCATTGTCATTGTCGCCACCATTAGAGCCTTAAAAATGCACGGCGGCGTCTCCAAAGAAGCGCTTGGAAAAGAAAATCTGCCTGCACTTAAAGACGGTTTTTGCAATCTCAAAACACATATTGAAAACATCAAAAAGTTTAATTTAACCCCGCTTGTCGCCATTAACAAATTCAACAGCGACACAAATGAAGAAGTAAAACTTTTGCAAAAACTATGCTCTCAAGAAGGAATTAAAGCCATAACCACCACTGTTTGGGCCGACGGCGGTAAAGGCGCCGAAACTTTGGCGCAAGAAGTCATTGCACAAACTCAAAATGACCATACTTATCACCCGCTTTATGATAACAGCTTATCACCGGAAGAAAAAATAGAGCACATTGCCAAAGAAATTTATCGAGCAAAATCTGTTGATTATAGTGACAATGCAAAGCAAAAACTTAACGAAATAAAAGACAAAGGTTACGCCAACCTTCCGGTGTGTATCGCCAAAACCCAAAATTCCATCTCCGGTGACGCTAAGCTCTTGGGCGCGCCTAAAAACCATGTTTTGACGATTAAAGAAATCAGATTGGCTGCCGGTGCCGGCTTTATCATCGCCATCAGCGGCACGATTAATACCATGCCGGGGCTACCACCCCACCCCGCCGCCGAAAAAATTGATGTCAATGATAATGGGGAAATCATCGGATTATTTTAAACATAAAAAAGGAGGCCACAACAGCCTCCTTTATACTTTATCTTAAACGGTGCTCCCACAGTTCATCAAACAACTTGCTTCCTGACTTGTCCATCCATTCAAACAGCACCATCTCGCGGGATACAACATCAATTCCATGCTGGATTAAGCGCTGAATACCCATTGAGTTTTGAAAACTGCTGCGAGAAGAACAACTATCCGCCACCACAAAAACCTCATATCCGGCATCATGAAAATCAATGGCCGTCTGCAACACACACAAATGCGTTTCAAGACCGGCAATCACGATTTGCTTCTTACCTGACTTTTTAACGGCATCTTTAATTTTTTTGTTTTTGCAGCAAGAGAATGTGTCTTTTTCATAATAGCAAGTATCTTTCTTCATCACATTACGCAAATCAATCATGGTTGATCCAAAGACCTTATGATCCTGCTCAGCAATAATATAAGGGATATCAAGCTCACCGGCCACTTCCAACAAAGTCATGCAGCCATTAATCACGCCGCGCGGGCTCTCCTGCACCGGCGTCAGATTCTCTTGCACATCAATAATCAAAAGAACGGAATTGTCTTTACTAATAAGCATAACACTCTCCTCCTGTTAGGAATATATGAGTCTATGTTAAGATCAAAATCTAAAAACAACGTTAAATTTTCTTAGTTATGCTTCTATAAAAAACAAAAAAAGCCTCATACAATTATTTGCATGAGGCTAAGACGATTTAGATTATTTATTTTTCGCCATATCATAAGCGGCATAAATTGCCGACAAACCGACAACGATATAAATAATCCGCTCCAATACCGGCGCAAAGCCCAAAAGGAAATTAACCAAATTAAAATTAGCAATACCGACCAATCCCCAGTTAATGCCACCGATTATTGTTAAAATAAGTGCAATTTTGCTTAACATATTATCTCTCCTAAAAATGTTACAAACAAACTTTATGTATAGCCGATAACAAAATTTTCAAGATATTTTGCGCTTACATAACTAAAATTTCATAATTTCATTATCTTCCGGCACAATCACATTACGGAGCTTCAATTTTTTAATATCATCTCTTGACACGGTCAAATGACTGACCGTATCCATATGGCTGGCAACGATGGTGGCAGAAGGTGCATAATTTGCCACAATTTTTACATCTTCATCATTCATAATGATTCTTTCACCATTGAGCAAGGTTGCACCGCAGGCATTAACCACAATCACATCAGGAGAAAACTTATCGATTGCAACAATCACCTCATCACACCATATCGTATCTCCTGCAAGATATAATGTTTTTTCTTGATTGGCCTTAAAAATTACGCCCATTGCATCATAAGGCATATTGATTTGCTCGCATAAGGGTTTAATAATTTCTCTTTTACCATGCTGTCCAAATGTTTTGAAAAGCGTTACACCATCAAATTCCGTTCCGTTTACGGAAATAACGCGCACATCAGTAAAACCAAATGATTTAATGATATTCAAATCTTTTTCATTCTGAACAAAAAAAGGAAGGCTTTTATCAATCTCCTTTGCCGCAAACTCATCCCAGTGATCTGGATGGAAATGAGTCAAGATGACGGCATCAACCTTAACAATATCAGCAATCGGCAGAAGTAAATCCACTCTTGGCTGACGAACATCAGCATTAACAGCAGAATCAAACCCCGACATATAGTCTTTGGGCATAAGCCAAGGATCAATTAAAAACTTTTTATTATTGTATGTTATAATAAGTGTCGCATTTCTAATTTGATGTATAAGCATAATATTCACTCCTTCTCAAGACGATAACAAATTGGTTGATAATTTCGGGGCAATGTCGCCCTTCTACAAATCTGTCCGATCATGCTGCTTTAGCAAAGAATATTTTCCTTATAATACAGCAAATAACATTTATCAACATTGTTATGTGTCCATATATAAAAGTTTTCATACTATCGCTTAGTTTAAGATGAAAATTGTAACAAAATAATTATATAAAAAATATATTTTCAAAAAATTTAAGGAAAGATATCAATGGGATATATTTTTGCATTAGGTTCTATTTTTCTTTGGAGCATCAACTATGTCATCGCAGTCAAGTTTTCACAAACATTACAACCTTTTGAAATAACATTTGGCAGCTAGTTTATTGCTTCTTTAGTGTTAATACCACTGGCCTGGCATGGATTGCATAAAAATTGGTTTCTTTTATTAAAAAATTGGAAATTAGTGCTTGGCTTAGCCATAACCGGCATCGTTTTGCAAAATTCCATGATATATTTTGCGGCCCGCACAGCAGATCCTTTTAATATGAGTTTGTTAGCCCTAAACGGACCCATTTTTTTATTAGTCTTATCGTTAATTTTTCTTCATGAACATATTTCTTTAATGCAAATCATAGGTTTTATAATCGCTTTAGGTGGCGTTATTTTTATTATAACGCAAGGAAATATATCAAAACTGCTTAACTTTAACTTTGCCCCCGGAGATTTATTTGTGCTTTTTAATTCATTTTGTTTTGCAATTTATTCATTATTACAAAAAAAGCGCCCATCGGAAATCAATCAACAAACCATGCTGGCCGCAACAGCTTTTGTAGGCGTCATTCTTTTATACCCTATTGCCTTTATTGAAGTAGGAGAAAATATATTTTCAAAGCTTAATACGCAAGATTGGCTGATTTTAGCCTATCTCGGAATATTTAATTCCGTTGGCGCTTATTTAATGTGGAACAATGCTTTGGCAAAAATCGGAAATTTAAAAACCGGAATTATTTATTATTTATTGCCATTTTTCAGTGGAATTGAAGCTTTTCTTTTTTTAGGCGAACGATTTTATCCTTCCCAAATTTTGGGTGGCCTATTTGTAATAAGCGGAATAATGATGGTTTCTTTTGGACATCGACAAACGACATCATAAACACGCCGCTCAAAACCCGCTATGTCAATAAATATTAAAAATATCTTGTTGAATAATATTGCCTATAATATAAAAAAACAAGATAACCTTATAAAAACAAAACTATTTTCAAATTGCATATTTTCATTAATTGGGGATAATATGGACTTAGAAATTTTAAAAAAACAAATAAAAAAATTTGAAACAATGATTAATACGGCCGATGTCAATATGGCTAATGAACTTGTTGACTCCAAAGCCCCCTTTTATACGCCGGCTTTTCCAGAACCTGTATATGGCGGCAAAGGATATTTATCTTTAGTTTTTTGGTTAAGAAAAAGTTTTTCCAATGTTCAATGGAAACTGGAAGAAATGGTTGCAGAAGGCAACAAAGTCGCTGTCCATTGGACCTGTTCGGGAACGCATGATAGAAATTTTATGGGGATGCCCGCAACCGGAAAAAGTTTTTCTGCAAGTTTCATGAATTTTTACACATTCAATAATCAATATAAAATTATGAGTGATACAGCGGCAGAAGGAATGATTGCCATCCTTCGTGCTTTGCAAATCAAACCATAAAATAATTTAACTTGCTTCTTTAACAAATCTTTGTATAATAAAGCCCTAAAAAATAACAATTATGTCTAACAAATAAATTTAATTATTATGGAACAGTTACAAGAATTATTATGCATCTATTTTGGCATAGAAATACTTCTATCCATTTACACACTTTTTAAGTATAATAAATTGCAAAAACTATGTAAAAAAAGCCAAGATTTTTCCCCATTAAAAGGATTATTCTTTCGCTTTTTAACAATATTTTTCATAATTTTAGCAGTTTTTATTATACATCTTGGTTATCTAACGGGTTCGGTATCTTTGGTTTGGCCTCCATTAGTCGCTATTGGAATAATACTAATCACGACAATTTGCGCCGCCCTACCAAACAAGCACCCATCAAAATGAACTAAAATATAATTATTATGAAACCCAAAAGAACAAATTATTTAAATTTACATGCCTTACTTGAGGCCGAAAGGCATGGATACTTCGATGAAGAATTAGAACTGCAACGTTCCCAAGTATCTCCCTCCGGACTCAAAACAGAAGATTATGTCAAAGAATTTGCTAAGCTAAAAGCAGAATGGGATTTACAAAGAGAAAAGGATCTGTCGATTTCGCTCTCTGATGTCGTTAGAAAACATTTTCATGGTGATTAAACAATATAAAAGCCTTACCGCATTTTTGCAGTAAGGCTTTTATAACCATCATTTCCACACAATAAAAAAGGCACTCCTTTTCATGACTGCTGCTTAAATTAGTGATGATTTACTTATGGTTTACGAGTATTTTATTTATAAAAAAAAATCATTTCATTGATTGTTTAAAAAAATTAATTTCATCTTTCAACACATCAGTCCAATTTTCACCATCATTACAGTCTATACCGCAATAAAGACAATTAACAAACCCCGGATATGTTTCATCAATAAAATAGTCATCTTTTTCACCTTTATTAGGAGGAGGAATAAGTTGTCCATCTCTTTCAATGAGAGGAAATAAACAGCAAGCAAAAGGCTTATAGCTCCAAGGATGAATTTTCTCTCGCAAAGCAATTTTTTGTAAAATACAAAAACCATTATCATCAGCAAACATACACTTTGTTTGATTAAAATGCTTTGGAAAATTATTAGAATATTGAAATGGCCTGACAGCTGTTTTTCGTCCTTTAACCTTATTGTGCCAATTACCGTCATCAAAATAATCTTCTGCAGGTAAAGGAAAATCTTGAGGATGAGTTTTTATAACATTTTTTAATTTTTCCTCCTCTCCTTGTTTTAGATAAACCCCATCATAACAACAAAAGCCCTGACATATTTTCATATTGCATTTTTTTAACTTTGGATTTCGATTCATTTATTTTGTACTAAAACTAATAACAACTATTTTAAAATTGAATAATGTACAACTCATAAAAGAAAAAGCAACCATTGTCAAGACTGCCGTCTGAATTGGTGTCTTGCTCCGTAAGGCTTGCCTTATAAGGCAAGCCAACTTCGCTTCGGGCACTTGACTTGTAACACCGCTTTCGGCTTGCTGTAGCAAGCCTTGACGTTTAACAAGTCGGCGCATCACCATTAAAAAAAGCGCCGTTTTGGCGCTTTTTTTAATGGTGATACTAACGCGATGAATTTCGAACTTTGGCTAACTAAAGAGTATTATCAAGCCACAATGGAAACTTACCAATTAGCCAAAGTTTTTTTAGAAAATAATAGAGATTATCAAAGCTTAATCCACCTTATAAATTGACCGTTCTCATCAAATGTACATTTATAGTGGAGTCTATTCTCTTTGTCTGCAAAAAACACCAATTCTTGAATGTTCTTAGCTTTTAGGACTTGAGGATAAACAACAGGTGTAAATCGCACACCTCTTTTTGTAACCTCTATAAAAAAAGGTTTTAACATTTTACAAAAGCGATTAAAAAACGCATTAATAGAACTGCAAGAATTGCCAAATTGACATGTGCACCATTCATTTACATTATTTTGGGCTTGCTCCCAAAATTTCATCAATAATGTTTTTTGATGTCCTTTCGCTGGTTTTAAGTCGACACAGATCTTTTCTTCAATTCCATTAAGTTGAATTACAAAATCCCATTTTTCTATATCCACACTAGCCTTAATAGCCCAGTCCGTTTCTGAAACAGTAGGTTGCCAAAAGAATTCGGGTTGTAATATATCAATTAGGTATCGGGTGATTTTATGTTTTCTACTTAGCCAATCTTCTCGTTCCTTATAACACTTATTTCTTCTAGCTGCTTGTTTTATGGCTATAATTCCTGAATTTTCCAATATTAAAAGTTCATCAAAAATTTTGGAATTATTCAAATCAGGATAAAGCTCTTTTATTCGTTTTGTTGTTATAGGAACATTCTGACAGCAATTATTGGAAAAATGTGTAGAAATATATTTTGGTAAATTATTCATTTAATATTTCCTTTGCTCAATTGTTAAACCATTGTTTTCATATCGAACAATCGACTCTTCAAAGGAAATAGTGGGAATAAAAAAACACCGAACCATCTCCCTGTTGGGACGATTAAGTTCGGTATACAACGAACTCAGTCTAATTGAACTCTTGCAATTTTCATGGGTAAGTTCATTAGAAGACTTGAAGCTCTATAAGTCTAGCATATTTGGCCTCTGAGTCAAGATACTTCTGAAAAAAAATTGTTGTTTCCCTTCGTTTTCCTGTGTTTTAAGTGTATGAATTGAGTTTTGACGATAAATTTATCATAAAACAACCGTATACGCGTTGGCTGACAAGGAAAACGCACAAATCGCAATTTACATACAACGCGTCGCAAAATAAATGCGATGACATTGATAATGAAGGAAAATAAGATAGTATAAATCTATCAAATACTTGCTTTTAATAGACATTTAGGTGTAAACTTCTAGTGTATCAAAATTTTTAGGAGCATCAAAATGTCTAACAAAGATAAATTGATTCGAATTTTTAGAGAAAATGTTAAAGGTAAAAGCCCTAATACAGAAGGAATGAATGTTAGACATGATGGTCGAAAAGGACATTGGCTAGAAACACAATTTAATATTCACCATAATGCAGATAATTCCGCAGATATACTAGGATATGAATTGAAAAACGAAACGACCTCAAAAACGACTTTTGGTGATTGGTCTGCAAATGAATATGTCTATACGATGCCTCAATATAGGTCTGTTTTTAATAAAAGAACAAAAATAGAAAATAGAGATTTATTTATTCAAATATTTGGAAAACCAAATGAAGCTAAAGGAGGTAGATACTCTTGGTCAGGAGAACCTTGTCCAAAAATTTCTGGATATAATCGTTTTGGTCAGCGTTTAGTTGTTACTGATGATAACAATATAATTGCAGAGTATTCCTATAGCAACGATTTAAGAGAAAATAAAGCTGATATCATTCCGGAATTATTGCAAAAAGAAACCATACCATTAGCAATATGGTATGGTTTGTCTTTACCATCGGGATTAAAAGGAAAATCTTTAAAACAAAAATTAGAAGATAAATTCAATTCAAACGGTTGGTTTACTTGTAAAACAGATGAAAATGGTCAATATTGTAAAATATGTTTTGGAGCTCCAATAACATTTGATAGATGGATTTCCTTAGTAAAACAAGGGATAGTCTTTTTTGATAGTGGCATGTATGTTGGAAACAAACGTCCATACTCAGAATGGAGGGCCAATAATTCTTTCTGGGACAGTTTAATTGAAGAGACATTCAGTTAAAATAAAGAGAATTGGTAGTCTTCTTTGGTTTCATCAAGTTTGGGCGTTTCTTGTGTTATAAACATGTTTTTGAATATTGCTTCAAGAACAGACACAACAATACTATTTCCAGCTTGTTTATACAAACTTGTATTACTAACAACTTGTGATGCTTTTTTAAAATCACTATCAGAACACCCCATTAGGCGCCATGTTTCATTCGGGGTGAGTCTTCTTACTCTATATTTTCCATCAGTAGTTATTTTTCCAGTTACAAGTTGACGACGATGTTTGGTCAAAAAATTATCAAGACTAGAACCTTTCCAATAATTTGAATCAATACAATAGCTGACTTGTTGTGTTATGGGGCTATCTAATGTAAATTCATCCTTTAAATAATAAGAAGAAGATACATCTTTTTCTAAAAAGTCGTTCATTGAACATTTTAATTTAACAGGAATAGGAAATTTATAATTAAAATTTTTATCAAGAGAACTAATACAAAATACGCGTTCTCTATTTTGTGGGGTTCCGTAATCTCGAGCATTTAAAACCGCCCAACTATTTTTATAGCCAACTTTTTCTAGATATGTTAAAAATTTTGTAAAATTATGACGATGATTAGATCCGACTAAATTTTTAACATTTTCCATCATTAAAAATTTTGGTTTTTTAGTCTCAATTATCTTGCAACATTCCCATAGTAAAGATGAACGAGTTCCTGAGTTGCTATTTAATCCGTGTTGGTAGCCAGCAACTGAAATATCTTGACAAGGAAAAGAATAAGTTAATAAGTCAAAATCTGGTAATTTTGACGGATCTATTTTGGTAATATCTCCGTAATTTTTAATTAGTTTATTGGCTAGATATAAATCTTTTAATTTTTCAGGTTTAAGATTTCTTGCTCTATTCTTAAATGTTTTATAGTCGAGAGGTACATTAATACTTTCAAGATAATTAACCATCATTTCTTTGTCTTGATTGGGTATTAAATTATATTCATTTCTTATTTGCAAAAAGTTAGTGTGTATAGCAGCGTACGACAAAAGAGCATCTTCTACAATCTCGGATATTCCGACAACTTCAAAAGGAATACCTAAATTTCTTAAAGCCATTCTTTGGCTACCATATCCAGCAAAAGCCTCAAAAACTTTTAACATTTTTCCCTCATTAAAAAAACAACGTATGATAACATTACTGAGTGGAAATATCAAATTCATTATTTGACTTATACAATAGAATGTGTTAATTAGAGGACAATTTTGTAAGGAAATGTCACAAATGTCATACGCGTCTGATATCAAACAAAAAAGATTGTCATTAGGCTTAACTCAAAAAGATTTTGCAGATGCCCTTGGTCTAGGAAAATATGGAGATAGAACCCTCAGAAGATGGGAAGCAAATGAAACAACTCCTTCTCAGCTTGAATATAATGCAATAATGACATTTGCAAGTAAGACACCATTTGTAAATCATAATCAAAAAACATCATTTACCTTTATTGATTTGTTTGCAGGAATAGGAGGAATAAGAATTCCTTTTCAAGAATTAGGAGGAAAATGTGTGTTTTCGTCAGAATGGGATAATTTTGCACAAAAAACCTATAGAGTAAATTTTGGAGAAGTTCCTTCTGGTGATATTACAAAAATAGATGCTCATAATATTCCTAATTTTGATGTGTTATTAGCTGGTTTTCCATGTCAACCTTTTTCACAAGCTGGATTAAAAAAAGGATTTGCAGACACGCGAGGGACATTATTTTTTGATATAGAACGTATACTAGCTACTAAAAGAGCAAAGGCTTTTCTACTAGAAAATGTTAAACAACTTCAAAATCACGATAAAGGTAATACACTTAAAGTGATATTAGAGCATCTGAAAGATTTGAATTATGCAGTAGATTACAAAGTTTTAAGAGCTGCGGATTTTGGAGTTCCACAAAATAGAGAGCGAATTTATATCGTTGGTTTTAATAATGATATATTTCATTTTCAGTTACCTTTTTCTTTTAACTATCCTAAACCAACTCATAAAAAAACTAAATTAGGCGATATATTAGAAAAAGATGTCGATGAAAAATATACAATTAGCGATAAACTATATCAAGGTCATCTACGAAGAAAACAAGAACATATAGCAAAAGGTAATGGGTTTGGCTTTTCTTTATTTAATGAAAATTCTCCATATACAAATACGATAAGCGCAAGATACTACAAAGATGGTAGTGAAATATTAATAGAACAAGACAATAAAAATCCTCGCAAGCTCACCCCAAGGGAGTGCGCACGGTTGCAAGGCTTTCCCGAAGATTTTATTATACCTGTTTCTGACACTCAAGCATACAAACAGTTTGGAAATTCGGTAGCTGTTCCGGTTGTCCGTGCCGTAGCTCAGCAATTAATAAGACTTCTGTTAAAAAAATAATTATGTTACATAACAAAAGGACTGTGGAGCTACAAAATTAGGATTTATTAAGTAAGGATCAATAAATTCATCATATATTTGAAGTTCAGTGATTTCTATCGCATACGCTATATCTTTATTTTTGAAATATTCATTATAAAATTCTTGAGATACTCCTCCTAAATGAAAGGTCTGTTTCCATATGTTTTGAGGGGTATCACAAAGAATATTACCGATTTTAAACTCTCCTACTATCTTTTTTATTGGTTTAGAAGCGTAGATTAAAACAGTATCTATTTGAGAAGATTTAAATATAGCTTTCCTATATTCAAAAATTTTTTCTTTTTTGAATATCTTTTTTACAAATTTAGGTTTTATTGACAGTATTACTTTGTTCATTTTTTTATTATATAATAGATTATATTAATTCGAATGACTATTACACTTAGAGATTATATAAAAAAGTTTATTAGTTTATTAATTTGAAATAATGATTTTTCCACTTTTTGTTGTCGAACATAAATAAATCGAGAATAAAAATATATTAAACAATTACAAAAAGTATTACAAAATTAATTACAATTAAAACTACAAAACATAAAAACAACTTGACGCAAACAAAAAAATATATTATCTTAAATTCATTCAAATATGGAGATTGCTATGACTTCTGATTTACTAAATAAAGTGGGAACTCGTCTTGGAAATATAGATGATTTACCTGATACTGTAAAAAAACAAATACCTGAATTTGCACTTGGAGGACTAGATGAGCAAGTCTACATCGTTTTAAAGGACGATTTAGAAGGAATAGCTAATTTATCTGAAATTATAATAGCCTTGTATCAAAGATTTAAAGTAGCTGACAAAACAAGGCAAGAGGTTACAGAAGCTATTTACAGACTCATTAGAAAAAAAGTTGTTGAAAGTGTAAAAGGCCGCAAAGCCGTGTACAAGATATCATCTTTAAAAGAGAAATCCTCATCAGATGTTTCTAGGACTCAATATGAAAGCGAAAGACTTTAAATAATTATAAAGAAGAGTTTTACATTTTTGTTAAACAGAACAAAAAAAATATAAAATGACGTAAAATAACGCTTGACCTTTTTGTAATCCTATGCTAAACAAAAAAAGCGAAGGCTGTTGGAGCAACCTTCGCTTAATGAAAGGAAATGTACAATGTAATTTCCTCTTACTAATGTCATTGTACATTTTCCTCTTAAAATGTCAAGTTTTTTTGTTGAACGGTGTATTTAAATATTCTTTCAACAGAAACTTGGTACGGTTTAACCGCCATTTATAGGAGAAAAGAAAATGGCAAATTTTTCTTGGGGAAGCCCAAAAACTCTAATAACTTATGACCTGTCTAACAATCAAGTATCAGCCGCAGATATCGCAGATGCTAGTAATGGGGTTCTGCATATTTATGTTTATATAAACAATGATAGCCACAGATATTCTCTTCCCAACACCACTTTGTGGTATGCTGGTTCAAGAGAGCAAGCAAAATCGGCTTTTATAGCTGCATTTAATAAAGCGAAGCCGGCGTATTCATCTTGCGTGATAAATAGGCTGCTTATCACGGAAGTTAGTGGACAATTAGCATATATTGAAGATTAAAATATTGGGACAATCAAAAAGCAGGAAGGAGGTGATACAGATGGCGACCAATCCACCCTCAGGTGATGGACATAGAAATGGAGCTGTGAGAGACCGTTCTCAAGTTCACAATCCACAAAACGACCGTTGGGTTAAGCGCGATACCAATACTGGCAGATTTATCAACCAAAAGTCGGATAAAGGACCATTTAAAGGTGTCCGTAAAGAAAAATAAGGCACTAGCTAGTTCCTAATGCCTTACACGCTTAAAATATCGCTCCGATGTTTTTATTCGGAGCTTTATTTTTTAATTGCATAATATTTTATAAAAGTCAATAGCCATAAGATTTTAATCCTAAAGCCATCTCTCTAATGTTCTGCAGCGATGTAGTGGTGGTGGCCGGATTTAGATTGTGCGCATTTACCCCCATATGGCTGTAAAGTCTTATGACCACAGTATTGGCAGATGTATCCCTTCTTTTTTGTGATGTATTTTGTAAGACGCTCCAATATTTTTCGAATTGTCGTTAATTCATTCATTTTTTTGCTCCTAAAATAAACTTGTTTCATATGTCAAAATTATTATTTAATTTATTGATTTTCCTTGATTTTTATTGATTTTAAACTTGCAATTTATGTTAGAATATGTTATAATATATTATATTTGAAGTTGAGTCGATTCGTTTTAACTTCAAATATAAATCACCAAAATTTAGACCTCTATAGTTCGCTTTTTCATCAGAGCGGATAAGGTTTTGTTTTGGTGTGAAAGGAGGACGATATGTCACCAATAACCTACAAATTCAGAAATAAGTTTGTTATCGGGCATATCGTCCACCTAAATTGTAACGTTTTGAGCTTCAACCTTGTGTTGAGGCTCTTTTTTTTATTTTAAAGGAGTAAAACAATGACAAAAATCAAACATCCGGAAATTACCGTTCAACTTTCGGGACAAGACGGTAATGCATTTATGATTTTAGGCTTATGTAAGAGAGCTATGGAAAGAGCACACCTCCCACAAGAAGAAATCGACCAATTCATGAAAGAAGCTATGTCCGGTGACTACAATCATTTATTAGCGACAACTATAGCTTGGTTTGATGTTGAGTAAAAAGGAGGTGCAATATGGAAAATAAGATTGATGTGAAAAAAATTGCAGCTCAAAACGACAAGTTTCGTAAGACTTTTGAAGGTGGTAAGGTGCTGTTGACTTGCGGTGTATCAGCTTTACCACTGATGCAACAACAAGAGATTATGCAAAAAGTAAGAACCTTTAATAATTTTACGGAAGATAACGATCCGTATGGTGAACACGACTTTGGCTGTTTTGAATATCGTGGACAACAAATCTTCTGGAAAATTGATATGTATGATTTGAATTATGAGTTTTATTCTCCACAGCCCGATGATGAGACACAAACCAACCGTGTCTTAACCATTATGTTTGCTGAGGAGTACTGATGAAAGCTTTTAACCAAGGATATTTTTCGAGGTATTGTTCGGTTTACTCAACACTTAATGCGCTACAGGCTCTTGGCTTAAAGCTCAAATATAACGAATGGCAGGAGCTTTATGACCATATAATTTACGGTGTCAGCTATTTTGAGGCTTTGTATGAATTAAACAGTTGCGGAGCCAGTCATAAACGACTTGAGATGATTTTTCATTATGCAAATGAATGGCTGGAGCAATATTTGTATCAAAAATTGATTTATGCACGACCATATTGGAATATGAAACTCAATTTAGCTGAGTTGACCGAAAACATAAAGCAACAAGCCATAAATGGTAAAGTGGCTTTAATACGTGTTAAGAGTGAGTTTATCGACCATTACACGATTGTTAAACGAATAACCAAAGACAAAATAAAATTTTATGACAGCTCCGACTTAGAGGATATCCTACTCAAGAACATAGATACAACCAACTGCAGGAAGTATCAAATATGTCTTAGACAGGTATATTTCCTCTCTCTGGAGGCTGTATAATTAAAGTATAACTTATCTAAACAGTAAAATTGGCTCCCAAAGTGTGTAATTAAAATATCTTTTGCAGCAATTTTACAAATGTATAGCGACAACTAAATGTTAAATAAACAATTAAGGAGATAAAATGTTATTTCATTATGCAAGAGTTTCTACAACAGACCAAAACCTTGACCGACAAATACAAGAAGTCGAATGCGACAGATTATACTGTGATAAACAATCTGGTAAAAATGTTAACAGAGAACAACTGCAAGCTATGTTATCAAATTTACGTGAAGGAGATAAAATTTCTTGTTTATCAATGGATCGGTTAAGTCGTTCATTAACTGATTTGATTAATCTGGTTAAAGAGATTACGTCAAAAGGAGCTACAATTAGTTTTGAAAAAGAACATTTAACATTCACTCCCGATAGGAATGATCCTTTTCAAAACTTAATGTTATCAATGCTCGGAGCTATAAATCAATTTTATAGAGAAAACTTGTTAGAAATCCAAAGAGAAGGAATTCGATGTGCAAAACAACGCGGAGCTTATTCAAAGGAAAGAAAGAAGAAATTATCGAAAGAACAAATAAATGAAATCAAAATTAAAATGGCTGATAGGAATACGAATGCAACAGCTCTCGCCCAAGAATACAAAATCAGCCGATGTTTGTTGTATCAAGTCTTAAAGTCATAAAAAAAATCGGTATGTGATAAATAAACCACATACCGATAGAAGGTCTTTATACACTGTCAGATAAGATATTTCAAAAAACTGGAGCCTTTAACATAGATACCATTCCGATAGCAGTCATTTAAGGAAGTTATAGCTAAATATTTTTTCGCTCTAGTTATAGCTACATAAAGGACTCTACGTTCTTCTTCAATATTGCTATTTTTACTAGGAAATACACCATCTTCTAAGCCTAACAGTATAACATAATCAAATTCAAGACCTTTGGCTTTATGGATTGTTGAACAATGTGCTTTAGTATTAATAACTTCTTGGTCAATAACATTTGAATTTCTGTATAACACCCCAATATTTTTAGGATTAACACCTTTTTTTACTAACTCATTAATGTAGCCGACACACCACTCTGTTTTGTTCTTTTGAGAATTAAACTTTTTTATATCAAAAGTAAATTTGGAATTGTTACACCCTCGTAGCTTCCTAGTTGTTTTTCTGTCAGATATGAAAGACAATAACCTATTTGATATGTCTGCCAGTTGAGGAGTTAACCGGTAACTATATGTAAGCTTATAAATTGAAAGTTCTTGCTTATAATGACGTTTCAGTCTCGACACATTAACATTTTTAACTCCAGACCATTCCAAAATCTGTTGATATTCATCACCTACAGCAAAAAGGTAATTATTGTTTCCAACTAAAGCTTTAATAAAATTAAATCTTGTTTCGGAAGTATCTTGAAACTCATCAACAAATATATATTGAGGTATATTACTTTGTGGAATATATTTTGTAGCCACTTTTACAATCCTTGCAAAATCATAAGCCCCACTTTTTTTGAGCTCATTTTTAAATGCATCATAAAATGATTTATACCTTTCGTCATAATTTTTTATGCCGCTATTGTTTTCTCGACATTTAGAAACCATATTAATGACCAAAGAGATTTCATCCTTTGCATTCTTAGGGTTTTTACTTTTTATTTTATTTACCTTCTTAAAGTTACTCCAACTATTTCTAACAAACTTTTCAAAAACATCTTCATTAAACAATTCTGTTTTTATAACAACATTATTCGCTAGCACTTTACGAGCATAACCGTGGATTGTGTAAATATTAATCTTTTCTGCTCTTTTAATTCCAACTTTTTCAGTAAACTTTTTTTTCAGTTCTTCAACAATTTTGTTATTAAAAGCTAACACAATGATATTCCATGGTTTCACCCCTAATTCAATACATTTGACAACTCTCTCTATAAGAGTAGTCGTTTTACCAGTTCCAGCCCCTGCATCAACATAAGTAATGCGTGTTTGAGTTTGAATAGCTTTGAACTGCTCCACATTAAGCTTTACCATTATTGATTTCCTTCAAAATATGGTTTAAAACTTTCTTACCTTTACCTCCAGCAAACATTCCGTAGTAAATTGGATAATTCTTTAGTTTTACAAAATTTTGATAATACGAAAAAAGACTAAGTTTAACTCTCCTAAAGCTTGTATGACCGTTTTTATCTGTAATTTTTACCTTACCCCCAAATGGACTTTTAAAAGCATAGTAAATCGCATCAATTAGCCTTTTATATGAAGCCGTCTTAAAAGGAGTTATTTTATGACCTTTTCTTTTGACTTTATCATTAATTCTCTTTATGCTCCAACGACTAGGCTTATCAAAAATAATCCCGTGAACGTGCCAAGACATTAAAGTTCCATCGTTAATATATTGCTCCTTTGGAAATTCATCTAAAGCTACAGTAGCCACATAATCATAACCTTTAAGTAGCCTTTTAGTTTCATCTTGCAATTTTTTATAGTCATTGTTCCAGTTATCCTTACCAAAGTTAAACCCTGTAACTAAAGTAAACATAAGATATTTACCTTCATTATTAGGCTTAATTTCTTTTTTCAGATTTTTGTATATTATATTTGCAAATGGTCTTAAGGATAATGGTTGCATTAACTTAAGATTATTCTTTCCTATATACTTTTGATTCTCACTTAGTTCGTCAATATCATCACAATACCTAATATTAGCCTTATTAAGTAAACTCATTTGTTTTTTTGCATCTTCATCATAATTACTTGCAAAATACTTTCTCATACTTTTCCTCTTATTTAACTGTTTTTTCATCGAATTTGTTGTGTATACATCAATGCAGTCCCATATCGGTGACACAAAACGTTATTAAATAACGTTTTGTGAACGCTTTTTAATAATCTTGTTACTCATCCGTGAGCTCCTCTATTAACTCATCAATTTCTGTAGTCTCCACCGGATTCTTTTTAAGAGATAACAAATTTAGCATTCGATTTATCTCTTTTTTCTTTTTGCATACTTGTATTTTACCGTTAGCATCTTTAATTATAACGAGACGCTTGTAGTGTAGCTTTTTACTAGATAAAATGCTTTTTAACTCTTCAAAACTTTCTTTTTTATCAAGCCTTTTTTGTTTTTCTTTGGATGTTACATAATTGGGCTCATCATCGTTGGTATCATATACGCTATTGCATAATGACGTTACGCTTTCATCTTCGTAGTCGTAGTCATCGTCATCATCTTCTTCATCGTCATTTTCGGTATAACTTGTATTATCCTTGCGAGTATCTCTATCTTTTTGAAAAGTATTTTTAGTATCATCGTCTATTGCCTTCAAATTTCCAATAGCATAAACACCATATATCTCTAAAAATTGATAAGCCTCATCTTCGCTTAAGTCTTTTAAAATAAATTTTTCTAAGACACGTTTATACATTCTAAGACGGGCTGTATCCCTTTTATAGCTAATTTCATCATCTGTTTTTTTACTTTTGTCAGGTTTTCCCATTGTAAGCCATAAAACATATTTAGCTTTATTTTTTATATCAAAGCTTTCTTCTTTTATAAATTTTTCATCTACAAGTAATTCCTTGAGGTCTTGTTCTTTAATATATTTAGTTATTTGATAGCAAGAAAGTAAAGCATCTTTTAAATGTTTATGTCCTTGACTTTCTAGACTTAAACACACATTAAAACCATATTTTGCTTTTTCAATTAAATCCAAAAAATTTGAAGTATCATATTTATCAATCATAAGATCTGTCTCCATATTTATTAAACCATAAATTTTAAACTAACGTTCTAAAAATTAAGAATTTTTTTGTATCAAGAAACATCATGAATTTGACTTTCTTGATACAGAAGGAGAAACAAATTTAATAAATTGTCATAGATAGCCTTAACTTCATCATCAGACAAAGTTTCATTTGGATACCATGATTTAATTATATCTTCTTTTCTCATTCCTTCATATTTAGACAAAATTAATTTGCAGTCAAAGTGACTGGAAAGACAAGTTATTTGCCTTACCTTTGAACTCTTAACAAATGGATTATTGTTTGAGAAGTTGCTTATTTGCAACGATTTGACCTTTATATTGAAAATAATACAATGATGTCTAAACGATTATTGTAAAAAGCTAATAATCATAATTATAAATATACAATTTGCTTGTTTTGTCTAAAATCATATAATATTATGGTTTTATGTACTTGGGGATTTAGAAATGATTAAAAATGCTGTTTTATTAAGACGTGTGTCCACGGTAATGCAAGAAAAAGATGGAAACTCTCTCCAAAATCAACAGGAAATGTTAACACAGTATTGCTCACGAAAAGATTTGACTATTATTAAAGATGCTGAATTAGTTGAAAGTTCAACAAAAGGTGAGCGGAAAAAGTTTATGGAAGTGATAAAATTTTGTAAACAACAGCGAGGTGGTATAGCCTTGGTTTGCTTAAAGACAGACCGTTTGTTCCGTAACTTTAAAAATTACACCTTAATTGATGAAATGAGAAAATCTGGGCAACTTGAACTTCATTTGGTTCAAGAAAATTTAGTCCTTAATAAAGATTCTAAAGCCGGAGATTTAACCATATTAGGATTAAATGTTGTTATGGCTCAAAACTATGCTTTAAGTCTTCGAGATAATGTTGTTTATGGAATGGATTATTCTGTTAACCAAGGACGATGTATGACAAAAGCTCCAGCAGGTTATTTAAATATAAGAAATCCTGATGGAAAAGCGGCTGTTATAATTGACTCTGAACGAGCTCCATTGATTCAAAAGCTCTTTGAACGATATGCAACGGGACTTTATTCTGTTAAAGATATGGCTAAAATGTGCAAAGAATGGGGTTTGGTGAGTCGTTTTTCAGGAAAGCCTTTTGATACTGCAACTATACACCGTATATTAAATAATAAATTTTATATTGGTGAAATGTTCTATAAAGACCAATGGTATAAACATAATTATGAAACCTTAATAGCTCCTGCATTGTTTAACGCGTGTCAAGATATTATGCACGGACGCAAACCTGAAACACCAAAACATTTTAAAACAACCGACAAACCGTTTATTTTTCGCGGATTAATAACTTGTGGAGAGTGTGGTTGTATGATTAGCAGTGACCGTAAAATAAAACCCAGTGGACGAGAATATGTTTACTTAAAATGTTCTCATTTCAAAGGAAATTGCAAAAATCCACAGGTCAACGAGAATATAATTTTGCAACAAATTGAAGATGAATTAAAAAACTTGTCCTTACCCCAAGAAATTATGGGATATCTTAAAACTGATATGGAAAGAATCATTAACAAACAAAATGAAGCCCATAATCGTGAAGTAAAGGCTGTACGTAAACAATATGATGACTGTCAGGATAAAATTAAACGTCTACGCTCTTTGCTTCTTGAAGGACATATTACACCGGAAGAATACCGAGATATGAATGAAGACCTAAAAAAAGAACAATATGAACTTGAAGGGAAATCAGAACTGTTAACAAAAGCGGATGAAAAATTTTCAATTGCAATATCTACAATACTTTCCTTAGGCAATAACGCATATCAAATTTTTCAGAGTTCGAAAGTAGAAACCAAAAGAGAGATTTTACACCTTTTACTTTCGAACTTGAAATTACAAGACCGTAGAATCTCGTATAACCTTAGAAAACCGTTCGATTACATAAGTTCTTTAAACAAAAAAACACCCCCGAAAATCGAGGGTGTTGCGATTGGTGATCCCAACGAGATTCGAACTCGTGTTGCAGCCTTGAGAGGGCCGCGTCCTAGGCCACTAGACGATGGGACCTCAGCGATAAAAGTTTAATAAAACAAAAAAACAAATCTTGCAAGCTTTTTTTTCAAAAATCAAAACTTTTCCGATTTATCATAAAAAATTTTTTCATACCCTCTTGATTCTGCCAAATGAACTCACTACCTCAATTATTAGAAAGAGTTTTTACCACAATTTTTAAGGAGGTTAAAATGTCAGATTCATTAATCACACGCAAAGACCACAATCACAATATGGCTCGCCGTTATAATTATCAAAAAGATTTCAACGACTTGGTAACCAATTTTCTAAATGGCTGGAATGATTTTCCTCTGGAAAATACTGCCCTAAAATCATTGGAACCCAAGATCGAGATATCTGAAAACGATAAAAACGTTACCGTCTTGGCTGAAATGCCTGGTATTAATGAAAAAGATATCGACATGGAAATTTCTTCCGACGGATATTTAACAATCTCCGGAGAAAAGAAACATGAATCCAAAGAAGAAAAGAAGGGAAATTACTTCTCTGAAATTTCTTACGGATCTTTCAGCCGCACAATTCCTCTGCCTTGGGATTTGCAATATAATGAAGCCAAAGCAGACTATGCAGACGGTGTTTTGAGCATTATTATTCCAAAGTCGACCGAAGAACAATGCAAAAAGAAAAAAATTACAATTACACATAAATAATCAGTTCTAAATCAGGCAACAAAAAGGCGCTTTCCGCAAAGAAAGCGCCTTTTCTGATAGTTAAAAAATTTCACTTAGCCTCGAGCATAGCCTTTTCCCAAGACTTTAAGCCAACCTTGGCCCAGTCTATCGGAATAGAATCAACAATTTGCATTTCAGCCACATAACTGTCTTTAATATTTTCCAAGATTGTTTCAACCATAATCACCCCATCGGCATGACGCAATTTATCGCGCACCTCAGGATGAATATAATCCAAAATTATTCTATCTTCGGGAGACCGCAAAAAGATAGCATGATCACGCCCATCATAAATGATTCTGGGTTTTTCCGGATGAGAGCTCGAAGCCTCAATATAAATATAAAGCTCTCCTTCGGACCCTTCTGCCACAACAAAATTGTTGGCTTTACGAACACGACTAGCCATTACTGCGCCCCAATTTAGACATCAAAGCCGCATCTAAAGCTTCATTTTTAGACTTTGTCGCATCATCTTTTTGGCGAGCTTCTTGGTTCATCTTCTTCATAGCTCCCAAAAACAGCGGAGCCGCAGCCAAAGTCCCAAGAGCAATACCTCCGGCAAGATTACCTTTACCTTTCACAATCTCAATACCGCTGTGCCCATCAGGACCAATAACATTTTTAACTTCATAATCACCGGATCCAATCAAAGTAACAGCGCCCAAGCCGCAAGCATAAGCAACGGCATTGCCTTTCAAATGCTTTTTAAGCGATTCTGCCTTTTCTTTTAACTTCTCAAGATTCATATTCTTTCTCCATTTTGGCTGAACTGATTAGACTAATCATATCACATTTGACAAAATTAGTCAAATACAATTCTTGAAATTTATATAGAGATAGCATAGACCGGTTAAAGTTTATTTAACAGAAAAAAGGGAACTTATTAACAAGTTCCCTTTAAATCCAGTTGCTTAGGCGTTAAACTTCATCAAATTTATGATAAAAGTTTTCACAAAATCTGCCCGACGATTTTGATAGTCAAGATAATAAGCATGCTCCCAAACATCAACCGTGGTTAAAGGCTTCAAACCATGAGCAATCGGCGTATCCGCATTTGAGGTTTTAAGCACGGAAAGTTTGCCGTCTTTATCTTCGACCAACCAAGCCCAACCACTGCCAAACTGAGAAACCGCCACCTCAAGAAACGCTTCGCAGAATTTATCATAAGAACCAAAATCGCGTTCAATTTTTGCTTTCAATTCAGCCGACACGGTTTTATCACCGGCAGACATTGACTTCCAAAAAAACGCATGATTCCAAGCCTGTGCCGCATTATTAAAAATTCCGGTATATTCGGCTTTGCCATAAGTTTCTTTAATAACCTCTTCCAAAGGCATATTTTCAAACTTAGTGCCGGCAGTAAGCTTGTTAAGATTATCAACATAAGTACGATGATGCTTTCCATAATGAAAACTCAACGTATTAGATGAAATATAAGGTTCAAGCGCATTTTCGGCATAAGGCAAAGCCTCTAAAACAAAAGCCATGTTTTTTCTCCCAAATAAAGTTAGTGTTTATGATTTTTTATATAAGCATTCGTCCCGATTTCATCAAGGGTTTTCTGCATTTTTTGCTCTTCATCTTTTTGTTGAGCTGCCGCTCGATTTTTATCGACGATTTCATAAGTTTTTTGTTCTTTAAACATATCTGAAATAACATCGCGAATTTGCTCAATTTTTTGCCGCACTTTGGCCAATGCCCTTTCAAGCTCTTCGCGTTTTGCCTGATAGCGTTTGTAATAAGCCCCAAAATCTCCAATTCTTGGGTTTTCTTCGGCAAATTTTTTTTCCCGAACAAGTTCGTCTTCAAGAGCCGCCAATGCAGTTAGAATTTTTTTTTCAACATCTAACTGCTCATTAAGAAGCTTGCGTTGCTCATCAATACTAAATTTTTGAATCCGAGCCAAAGTTTTAAGAGAAGACTTCATTATGACTTATTCCTCAGGCTTTGAAAGGGGTTGCTAAAATGGCTGCAAGCTGTTGATAGCCTTCCTCAAGCGTCACTTTTTCATTTTTCTTTTGGCTCAAAAATTCCTCCAGCTTCGGATAATAAAAAATAGCTTCATCGACTTCGACATTAGAACCTTTTTTATAGGCTCCGAGGCGAATAAGTTCGGCCATATCTTCGTAAGAGGCAATATATTTTCGAGCTTTTGCCACCAGAGCATATTCTTCTGGCGTATCGCAGTCCGGCATGGTACGAGAAATAGACCGCAAAATATTAATTGCCGGATAACGGTTGCGTTCGGCAATCGCGCGGTCAAGCACGATATGCCCGTCCAAGATACCGCGCACGGCATCAGCCACCGGCTCGTTATGATCATCACCATCAACCAAAACCGTAAACAATCCGGTAATACTCCCGCTTCCCTCAACACCGGGGCCAGCACGTTCCAAAAGCTTGGGCAACTCGGCAAACACACTCGGCGTATAACCTTTTGACGCAGGAGGTTCGCCGATACTCAAAGAAATCTCACGTTGTGCCATCGCAAACCGCGTGATGGAATCCATCATACATAACACATTTTTATTTTGGTCGCGAAAAAATTCAGAAATAGCCATTGCGGTATAAGCCGCCTGACGGCGCATGAGCGGGCTTTCATCAGAAGTTGCCAGAACAAGAATAGACTTTTTTAATCCCTCTTCGCCCAACACGTCTTCCACAAATTCCTTGGCCTCACGTCCACGCTCACCGATAAGCCCGATAACGGCAATGTCAGAGTCGGTATTTTTAGCCATCATCGACATCAGCGTAGATTTTCCCACACCTGAGCCGGCAAATATGCCCATACGCTGCCCTTTGCAGATTGTCAAAAAGGTATTAACCGCCCGCACCCCAAGGTCAACTTTTCCGCGCACACGCCCGCGGAATTGTGCCGGCGGCGGAGAATTTTTAATAAAATAAGGCTTATCACCGTTCAAAAGCTCGCCTTTTCCATCAATCGGCTCACCAAAGGCATTAACAATACGTCCGAGCCATGATGGATGAGGATAAATAACCGGAGACGAATTTTCAACATCCACACGACACCCCGGTCCGATTCCTTCCAGTGAGGCATAAGGCATAAGCAGCAAAGAATCCCCTTTAAAGCTGACCAGCTCGCAAGGAACTCTTTTGCCATGATTCGTCGTCACAAAGCAGCGGTCACCGATAGTAAGCGGCGAACGAATACCTGTTGCTTCGACAAACAAGCCCTGCACCGCCGTCACTTTTCCGTAATAAGTCACTGCATCAATAGATTTTACATGTTGAGCAATAGCCTCAAAATTAAGAACCAAAATAAATCCTCCCGACAATTTTCCTCATGTATAGCACAAATCAGCAAAAACCGCAAAGAATAAAGCCATTTTTCCCCAGCCGTTAATAATTATTAACAGGAGCGATTGAGACTATTAACAATTAAATAAAATAAGAATAAGATGAGTCCATAGAAAAAGAACATCATTTTTAGGCGGAGGAAGACGAATGCGGGTATTACTGGTTGATGACGATTATGCAGTATCACAAAGTATTGAAACCATGCTGAAAAAAGAAGGCATGATTGTTGATACGACAGACTTGGGCGAAGACGGTCTCGAAATCGGGAAACTTTATGATTATGACATCATTATTCTTGATTTGATGTTGCCGGACATGAACGGTTATGAAGTTTTAAAGAACTTGAGAGCCGCTAAGATAAACACACCGGTTCTGATTTTATCAGGCTTGACCGGACCGGATAAAAAGGTCAAAGGCTTAGGCTATGGTGCCGATGACTACCTGACCAAACCATTTGATAAATCAGAGCTTTTGGCTCGTATTCAAGCAGTTGTTCGCCGCTCCAAAGGGCATTCCAATTCAATTATCCGCACCGGCGATGTTGAAGTCAATCTTGACACCCAGACCGTCACTGTCGGAAATAAGACCTTGCACTTAACCGGCAAAGAATACGGAATTATGGAACTCCTCTCTTTGCGCAAAGGCTCAACCTTAAACAAAGACCAGTTTTTGAACCACCTTTATGGCGGCATTGATGAACCGGAATTAAAGATTATTGACGTTTTCATCTGCAAGTTAAGAAAGAAGCTTGAAAAAGCTTCGGGCGGCAAGAATTATATCGAAACCGTTTGGGGCCGCGGCTATGTTCTGCGTGATCCGGACGAAAAGAAATAATTTTTTTTCCAAGAACGCCTCACAATCCGGTTTGCTCAAAAGGCAAGCCGGATTAATTATTTAAAAACACTACAAAATAATTCTTGACAAAATTTTCCATATAGTATATAGAATCACTCCGATAACAAATTTTTTAAATATTATTAACCTAAAAACACCAAAAAAATGGAAAAGAAAACATTACTTATTCCGGTTGAAAACCTGCACAGTCAAAACAACTTCATTTTGTTAGGCACCTCCGATCAGGTAGACATCATCGCCTTCAAAACCAAACATAAAGAAAATTTTGTGCCAATGCTTCGCGACAACCTGAATGACCTGCGCCGGTTGGCCCCCACAGAATCTATCCGCCAAAAAATTTCCTTTGCGGAAGAAACACTCAAAGACGCCAACACCCATAAATGGCAGAAATCTCCGGAACAAAGATTGCTTGATGCCGCAATGAGCCAAGCACGACAGGCCGGTATGTATATAACCTACCCCCTAACCCGTGAAAACACAATCTACACTGTCCGCACAGCTTAAGATTTTTTCCAAACAGTAAAAAAGCTTATATTCACCAAGAATATAAGCTTTTTTTCTTAGAAACAACTTGACAAAAACAAATTTTCAGCAATTATTAAAAAGACAATCTATTATTATGAACTCAAAAAAATAAAATTATGGAAAAATTATTTAAAGAAAAATGGCTTAAGGCTTTTGGGTTTGATATTCAATCGCCGACGGCTCAAACAAAAGCAATGGCTTTGGCAAAAAAGTTCTATTCCTTAACAGATGCGCAAATGTACTTAATCGTCAAAGCGATTATAAGTGGAATCCTACCATTAAAACTTCTAAAATCAATATTAAGGAAAAAAGGCGAATTTCTTACATTCCCCTGCCAAGACCTTATCATCAGAAGCGCAGTCAAAGGAGAAATTCCGCCCATATTTCTCAACATGATAATCCTTAACGATAGTGTTTTTTCAGCAAAAGGAGAAAAAATGGCTATAAATGCCATTATAGAAGGCACACTGCCAACAAATTTACTTTTTGACATGATTGATAATTTATATCCGTTCTATGTCGAAAATGAAATTCGCCTTACACAAGCCACAGTTAATGGAGAACTTCCCCTGCAAGCCTTAAAATTAATGATAAGATTAAGATATAATTTTACAATGACATCATTAAAATTAATGGCAAACAGCGACATAAGCTATTTACAAACCATTGCAAGAGAGCAAATTACAGCCTAAACTAACAAAAAAAACACACCTTTAAGAAAAGGTGTGTTTTTTTTGTTACTAGTTAGCAGCTGTGGCCGGAGTATCACCACCGGAAACCGTCGGCGGCTGAAGTGTGCCGACTGCTTTTTTGCGCTTAAGTTTATTAACAAACTTAATCGAACGCTGGGCATCCCATTTTTTCTTGCCCTCTTCGCGCTGAAAGATTTGTTTGTAAATTTCAATAGCTTGGTCAAATTCCGAAAGCTTGGTTAAGCAGCTTGCCAAACCATCATACAATTTATGATGATAACGGTTATGAATAACCATCTGCGCTTTTTTATAGCATTTCAGCGCATCATTAAACTTACCGATTTTCTGATAAACAAAACCGATACTAATCCAAGCCTGAATTTCCTGACTGTTAATATTAAGAATTTTTGTAAAGCATTTGAGCGCAGAGTTATTATCCCCCATTAACTGATAGGTAACGCCCACACCGTTCCAAGCTTTGATATTAGAACGATCAACGGATAAAACTTTCTTAAAGAAAGAAATCGCTCGCTCATATTGTTTAAGTTTCTGTAACGTAACAGCAATACTCAAAAGCGTTTGCGTATGTTTCGGATCAATCTTCATAGCCTGTTCCAAAACATCGAGCGCTTCTTTATAAGAGAACATATGTTGCAAAGCAATCGCCTTACCGTTCAAAGCCTCCAAAGAAGTCGGATCAACAGCCACCGCCTGATCAAAGCAAGCGATAGCATCTTTATAAAGGCCGCGCATACTCAGCGTAACTCCTTTGTTGTTTAATACCTCAACCGACTGAGGATTAATCGCAAGAGCTTTGTCAAAACACTCAACAGCCTCCGTATATTTGCTCATTTTTTGATAAGCAAAACCTTTGCTGTTAAGGGTCTTCCACGAATCGGGCTGTTCGGCCAACGCCTCATCAAACTGCGCTACCGCTTCCTGATACAATCCTTGATCAAGTAATTCCTGCCCTCTTTTATAAGCACTATTGTCATTTGATTTTACCATGATATTCTCTTTTCAATTATAGTTACAGAATAATTCTATTAGAATGTAGCATTTTAAAAAGCAAAAGTCAATAAATCGTTAAAAAAATCAATAAAATTTCAACTGTTTATAGAGATCGACATCCGTGCGAACCGACATATAAAAGGCTCGAAACCGCCGACAAAAGTCCTTGACGACGCTCCGCTTTGAATAAAAATATTCTTGATATTCAGCACGAAAGGGTTTATTTGCAGTATTAAAGATTAAGTTTTTACCACTTGCATCAGCAATCATATATTCTCCGGCCGGCGGCGGAGAAAATTCCAACACATCAGAAACCTCCAAACAACAGACTCGTGACTTTCTAGCCAGTTGCGACAAACTAAGCTGCACCGACTCGTTAAAATAACTAAAATCACTGATAACAAATATTGACGCCGGATTTTTCAAAGAACTTTGCATCATTTTCAAAGCCTTATCAAGAAGATATTGCGGCTTTTGTGCAGCTGTCAAAATCGCTTGAGAAACCTGAGATATTTTTTTGAGCACAACCGGCATAAGCGCCCGATTACTGCTTGGCTTAAAAAAGCTTAAGTGAGTCCCGTCAAAAATCAAAGCCCCGAAACGATCGCGATTTTCCATACACAACCACCCGACAAGAGCTGCCAGCTTTGCCGCCGCCACAGATTTCAGCTCTTTTCTGGTTCCAAAAGCCATATAGGGCGATAAATCAAGCAAGACATAAACTTCGCGGTCTTTTTCTTCAGCATAAACCCGAGTAAAAGGCGTTTGCTTGCGTGCAGTCACGCGCCAATCAATATCGCGCACATCATCGCCGTAAGAATAGCTGCGCAGCTCTTCCAGCTCTATTCCGCGTCCCTTAAAGGCTGACTTCACGTCTCCGGCTTGATTAGACACTTTAAGCCGCTGATGAAAATTTTTCAAATAAGCAATATATTGACGCTGGGCAATCAGCTCGTCCAAAGTTGCATACAGCCCCTCGCCGCTTTTATCTTTCGGCGCATGACCAAGAATTTTGTTTTTCAGAGACTTAAGTACCATACTTACCGCTCCGGTTTAAGATTAAGGCAGAGGAACCAATCGCAATAATGCACTGATAACATCATCGGTTGTCACGCCTTCAGCCTGAGCTTCAAAGGTCAAGATTAAGCGATGACGCAAAATTTCATAAACCACGGCATGAATATCTTCCGGCGAAACAAAATCTCTGCCTTCGAGCCATGCATTGATTTTAGCGGCTCGGTCAAGAGCAATGGTCGCACGCGGACTTGCGCCGTACAGAACCTGCCCCGCTAATTTTTTATCATAATTTTCGGGATGGCGAGTCGCTGCGATAAGCTGAATAAGATACTCCTCAATCGCTTCACTCATGTGAACATTAAGCACCTCACGCCGCGCCGACAAAATATCTTCAACCGCAAGCTTAACCGGAGAGGTAATATCAGGATTTTTAACCTCACCACGAACCAAAGACAGGATTTTGCGCTCTGCGGCGGCATCCGGTTGCCCGATTTTAATATACATCAAAAAGCGGTCCAGCTGCGCTTCCGGCAAATTATAAGTTCCTTCTTGTTCGATTGGGTTTTGTGTCGCCATAACCATAAACAAAGGCGGAAGAACATATTTTTTGCCGCCGATAGAAACCTGACGCTCGGCCATAGCCTCCAGCAAAGCAGACTGCACCTTTGCCGGAGCACGGTTAATTTCATCAGCCAAGACCAAATTTGCAAAAATCGGCCCCGGACGAAATTCAAATTCGCCTTTGGCAGCCAAATATATGTCACTTCCGGTAATATCTGACGGCAGCAAATCCGGTGTAAATTGAATACGGTTATATTTTGCATTAATCGACTGCGCTAAAGTTTTAATGGCCTTTGTTTTAGCCAACCCCGGCGCCCCTTCCACCAAAGCATGTCCATCGGCCAAAAGCGTAATGATTAGTTTTTTTACCAAGGACTCCTGCCCGATAATCTGGGTTTCCATATAATTTTTCAGCGCAAGAATATTTTTCCGAACATCAGACATCATCAACCTCACTAACCAAGCATTTCACGTTTCAAAAAAGCATTATATTCATCAAGCACGGCATTTTTCATGGTTGCATTTTGCAAAAAGTCATAAAGCTCGATAGATTTTTTATAATGAACTTTAGCCCGCGCAAAATCGCCTTGCTCTTTATCAGCCGCTTCAACCCGAGCCAAATAAAGAAGGGCCTCAGCCTCGGCAAAATGATGCTCCACTTTTCCATATAAGAAGACCGACTTCATCAAAGCTTTACGCGCATTGGCAATATCCCCGATAACAAAGCGCAAAGTACCGATAGCCGACAAAGTGCTGGCTTCGCCGAGAATATCGCCGTTTTCACGATAGAGCGCACGACATTTTTCCAGCAAATCATGAGCCTTATCATAACTTTTTGCTTTCATCATAATCCGAGCCATCGCCCGCAAAACAGAAGCTTCTTTCAAAGAAACACCTTCCTGCTGAAACAAATTTGCGGCTTTGCGATAAGATTCCAAAGCTTTGGCTTCTTCTCCCATCACCAAATAGATATAGGCTTCCTGGTCATAAGCATCACCGAGCAACAAAGGACTTCCCTCTTGCAAAACATCTTGAGCTTGACGCACGGCGGCCAAAGCCTTTTCAAATTGATATTGAGCCACATAGAGTTTGGCTTGTTTGATATAAACATCACCGAGCACTGTCTCGGAATCAGGCAACGACTTTACCAAAGCGCTGGCAGAAGAAAAATCTTTTTCGGCCGCCTCAAAATTTTCCAAACTGAGCTCCAGTTCGCCCAAACGACACATCACTTGCGATTCGCCGACAAAATCCTCATTAACATCATAGATTTTGGCGGCTTCGACATACTGACGGCGAGCTTCGTCATAATCACCTTTTTTCCAAGCATTATCGCCCAATTGAGCCACTTGAGCCGGTATATCGACATATTTTTCCTGATTTGTAACAGCCATCTAAAAACTCCTTTGCAAACAACTTTAATATAATATATATTATCGCCAAGCAAAAAAGACAAGAAGTATTACAAACAGCGGGTAATAAATGGAAGATATATTTGACTTAAGCGCGACAGAAGCTGAATTAGAGAACGCACCGACAACTTATAACAACATCTCGGCCTTAACCGAGCCTCACTTTCCGTGGCTTGACGAGCTTAATCCGGAACAAAGAGAAGCCGTAACCACAACTCAAGGCCCTGTCTTGGTTTTATCCGGTGCCGGCACGGGAAAGACAAAGGTTCTGACCTCTCGCTTGGCTTATCTCTTAGGCTGCCGAAAAGCCCAACCATGGGAATGCTTGGTTGTCACTTTTACCAACCGCGCTGCCAAAGAGATGAAAGAACGTGTTTACGGTTTGATTGGCGAAGCCGCCGATTCGGTCTGGCTTGGCACTTTTCACTCCATTTGCGTCAAAATTTTACGCCGCCACGCCGAACTTGTCGGCTTAAACAGCAATTTTACAATTTTGAATGAAGACGACCAAAAACGCTTGGTCAAAAAAATTTGTGAAGCCGAAGGCATAGATGACAAAAAATATCCGCCGCAAAGCATTGTCGACAGCATCCAGCGCTGGAAAGATAAAGGCCTGACCATAGATAAAATCAAACAAGACTACAAAGCAAACATTCTGACTGATATTTATGAAAAATACCAAGCCCGACTGATTGAGCTTGATTGTGTTGACTTTGGCGACATCATTTTGCACACGCTGACCATTTTGCTCTCACATAACGATGTTTTGGCCTCTTATCAAGAAAAATTCAAATATATCATGGTTGACGAGTACCAAGACACCAACGTCAGCCAATATCTGCTCTTGCGACTATTGTCACAAAAACATCGCAACTTATGCTGCGTGGGCGATGACGACCAATCAATTTACTCATGGCGCGGAGCTGAAATTGAAAACATTCTGCGGTTTAACAAAGACTTTCCGGACGCCAAAATTGTCCGCTTGGAGCGCAACTACCGCTCAACCGCAAATATTTTGGCCGCAGCCTCGGCATTAATCAGCCACAACCAAGGTCGTCTGGGCAAAACCTTAAAAGTTGCAGAGAATAGTCCGGCTCTGAGCGCCGAAAATCATAAAATAAAAATCACGAGTTTATACAGCGGTGAAGAAGAAGCCAATTACATTGCCGAAGAAATTGATAACCATGTCCGCAACGGCTATCAATACGCCCAGATTGCGGTTTTGGTCCGCACCGCCTTTCAAACCCGCGAGTTTGAAGAAAAATTTATATCAGAATCTATACCTTATCAGGTTATCGGAGGACCCAAGTTTTATGAAAGAGCCGAAATTCGCGACGCAATTGCTTATTTCAGAGTTGTATTGCAACCGCACGATGATTTGGCTTTTGAACGCATCATTAATAAACCGGCAAGAGGCATTGGCGCCAAAAGCATTGAAAAATTTTATCAAACCGCCCAAGCAGAGCATATTTCGCTGTATATGGCCGTCGAAAAACAACTTGCGGAAGGACTGGTAACCGGCAAAGCCAAAACCGCCTTATCAAACTTAATGAGCTTGTTCAAGGACTGGCGCACTGCCAATCAAAGCATCACCCCCGACGAGTTGGCCGGATTAATTCTTGAAGATTCGGGCTATATTGAGAGCCTTAAAAACGACAAATCTGCAGAGGCCCCAGGAAGATTGGAAAACTTAAAAGAATTAATCAACGTCATGAGCGATCATGACAAGTTCCCCACACTGTCAGACTTTATGGAACACGTCAGCCTTGTCATGGATAATGATGATGAAACAGATAAAGACAAAGTCACCTTAATGACTTTGCACTCGGCCAAAGGTCTGGAGTTTGACTTAGTCTTTCTCCCCGGTTGGGAAGAAGGGCTGTTTCCACACCAGCGCAGTCTGGATGAAGGCGGAGCCGATTCTCTGGAGGAAGAGCGTCGCTTGGCCTATGTCGCCATCACCCGCGCCAGAAAGGAATTATATATTACAACCGCCTTAAACCGCCGCGTTTATGGCCAATGGCAAAACAACATTCCGTCGCGCTTTATTAATGAGCTTCCGCCGGCTAATATTGAATTAAGCAACCAAACCGTTAATTATTTCCAGCGTGAAACCCGTTACGATAACAACCGTGGTGGCTATTGGGGCAAAAGCAAAACAACACCGGATGAATTCGGCGAATATGAGTATGACTCGGGCGGTTCCGATTATCGCTATACCCGCCAATATAACAACAGCTATCAAGGCTATAATTCATGGACAAACATGAATAAAGCCCGGCAAGAGGCTAAAAATAAAACTTCCAGCATAGCCATCGGCGCCCGTGTTTATCACGAAAGCTTTGGCTACGGGCGCGTCAAAAATATCGAAGGCAACAAGCTTGAAATCATTTTTGACAAAGCCGGTTATAAAAGACTGATGAAAGATTACGTAAAAGCCGTATAACAAAAAAACGCGTTCCTCAAGGAACGCGTTTTTTCTAACACATAACTCACCGCCAAAGTCTATCCCACAAAGTTCCTCTTTTTACGGCATGTTTTGCCCAGGCCTCATAGGTTGAACGAGGCAAAAGATAAAATTTTCCTTCCAAAGGTGTCGGATGACGATTAGTTTCACTTATCAAAAAATGCTCACAACCACGTGCGGCAGCTTCTTTGACTTTGTCACAAAAGCGCGGATGAACAGATACCTGAGCCTCAGCAGCTGTATAAATATGCTGCTCGGCATCAAACAAGGAGATACGCTCACGATTAAGAACAAAACTCCCTTGAGAATAAAAATGCTGAAAACAAATGTCTATCCGCATATCAGCCGACCAATAGCGCAGCCGACGTTTTGCCGCATTTGCCAACAAAGAAGGAACAATCGGCAAAAACAAACCGCTGGCACCAACACCCACAATCTGAATTGTAAAAAATGGTTTCTCGTCAGGAAGCTTATCAACCACTTCATAAACCATCAGTTTTCTGTCTGCCGGAAAAGCAAAATTTTCACGAGGAATTGAAAAGGTAATGGCTCGACTAAGCGTCTTTTCTACAACTTGCCCATCGTCATAATAAATTCTTTCACCGATTTGCTGAATTTTCAGTTCTTTGCGATTGGTCCGAATATATTGATGCAACATATAAGCTGCAAAATTCGTCACCATCGTCTTAAAATTCGCACTGGCATAAATTTTTTCGGTAAGTATAATATTTCCCATAAAAATAAAATATTTAGAATGATACATAAAATAATAATCACATAGGTTTAGGAGTATAGTTCAATTATTTTCAGAATCAACAAAAAAGTTAATTATCGGCCAAGACTTGGATGCTGTCACCTTCTTCCGACTTTTCCACCTCACCGACAGATTGCCGCCCCATAACATACATATGAAAGAACGTAACCGGCTTAATATCCGTCGCATTATAAATTTTTCGACGAATACGACTTCGGATAAAATCGGCAATGGCCTGCTCGCGATAATTATAATCTGCCACTGCCTTAGGAATTTGCTCTTCCATATCTTTTTTAATCTCTTCAGCCAAAAGCTTAAAAGCCGGCTCATCAAGAATATCAATCGACGATATCTGCAAATCTTTAAGATTCCACTTGCGGTCAAACACCACGGAAATAAAAACGCTGCAATTATAGGCAATCCGCTTGCGATTCCGCACCACTTGCGAAGAAAGAGAAACAACTTGCTTGCGGTCAACGGCTAAAACATCAACCGGAATATTTTCCAACCAAGTCATCTTTCCGTCTTTGTAACAGAATAAATCGCCGTCACGCGACAATTCCACTTGCTTAATCCCCAAAGCATAGGCAAAACGCTGATGCTCACGAACAAAACGCTTATCACCATGCACCGGCATAACAACTTTTGGTTTAAGCAGCTCATACATTTTTTTCAAATCAGAGCGATTGGCATGACCGGAGGTATGAACCAAAAATTCTTCTTCGCGAATAACCTCAACCCCCTGCTCCATCAAATTTTCCTGCATACGCTCAATTTTATCTTCATTCCCCGGAATAATTTTTGAAGAAAAAATAATCGCGTCGCCTTTAGAAAGTTTAACATCTTTATGCTCTCCCTTAACGATTGAGCTCAGCGCACTGCGATAATTTCCCTGAGATCCGGTACAAATATACATCGCTTTATCCGCCGGAATATCTTTTGCATCTTTAACATCATAAACATTCGGCAAGTTTTGAAAAAAGCCGCATTCTTTAGCAATTTTCATATTTTTAATCAAAGTGCGCCCAACCAAAATCGGTGTTCTTCCGGCTTTTTCCGCTGCCAAAACCAAACTCTCCAAACGCATAAGATTTGAGGCAAAACAAGTGGCGATAAGCCCGTTTTTATAAAGCGGCACCAAATTAAGCAAACTTTGGCGCACATCAAACTCACTGTATTGGGGCTTGTCCACCAAAACATTGGTTGAATCGCACACCAAAATATCCACACCTTCATCAGCGGCTTTTGTCAGCTCAGGATAATCAGTCTTAATCATCTCGGTTTTATCATCATCAAAACGCCAGTCTGTGGCATGAACAACCGTTCCTTTTGCGGTTTTGATGACTAAGGCACAAGTTTCGGGGACGGAGTGTGTTACCGGAACAAAACGCACATCAAAATCATCAAAATGAATCAACGGATTATCATTAACCTCTGTCAGCGTCACTTCACTGTCCAAATGATACTCTTTTAGTCTTTCGCGAATAAGGCCGGCCGTAAAGCGCATGGCATACACCGGACACTTCAGCTTTGGCCAAACTTGAGCAATTGCGCCAAAATGGTCTTCATGAGCATGGGTAATAAACAGTCCTTCTATCCGATCGGCATAATTCTCCAAAAAAGACGGGTCCGCAAAAGACAAATCCATCCCCGGATAGTCATCATTCAAAAAAGCATAGCCGCAATCCACCACAATAATTTTTCCGTTCACGGCATAGGCATACATATTCATTCCGATGCAATCAGATCCACCAAGCGGCAAAAAATACAATCCGTCATTATCTAAAATAGACATATCATTCCTCATTAAAAAAGACATCACCGGCCAAAATCTTTATGACATTTTCTCCTTGCAACAAGAGCAATGCCCCATTCTCGTCAACGCCGACAAACTTGCCTTTTATGGTTTTATTTTCATTTTTCACAACAATTTCCTCGCCCAAAGATTTAGCACTTTTGAGCCAAATGTCAAGAACGGCCTGAAATCCCTGATTATGCCATAGATCTAACAACTTGTTCCATTGGCACAAAAATTCTTTCAAAAACGCATGGCAGTCAGTTTTTATTCCCACGGCAGAAAGCGCCGTCGCCGGATAAATCAAATCTTTAGCCTCAGGCGCATAAGCAATATTGACACCGATACCTGAAATCAAAAAATCTCCTTCGCCTTTTTCCAACAAGATTCCTGAAACCTTAGCGCCATTCAGCAAAACATCATTCGGCCATTTAAGCTGCACCTCGATAGCCTTGCCTTTCTTAACTTGATTTATGGTATTTAATAAAGAAAGAGAAGAAATAAAAACAAACTTGCTCAAATCACAAGGCGCCGCCTCAAAAACCAGCGACATAAACAAATTTCCCTCGAGTCCGATCCACTGGCGTCCGCGCCGCCCGCGCCCAGACGTTTGCTTTTTAGCCGTAATCACACAACGCTGGCCGCTGACCGCGACTTTGCTCCACGCCAATGCCTGATTATTGGTACTGTCTAATTCATCAAATTCCTGCCAAATCCAATCTTCGACGATCTTCATGCAATAATTCCTCGTAAAGCCAGCTCAATGTCATTCATAAAATATTTCGGATTCAGCACCAAAACAAGCACAATGAGCAAAATAAATAGCAAAATAAAATAAATCCCCGTATCCGCACGATCAAAATTAGAACGTTTCATATCAAAATAAAAAGTCTTAATCACACGCAAATAAGCCGCCGCCAAAACCACAATGCCAATCATCACTGCAACAATCAAAACATAATCTTGATAAGCCACAAAATGATTCATAACGGAAATCATGCCCAAAAAGCCCAACAACGGCGGAAACCCTAATAAAGACACCATAAATATCAGCATAACTGCGGCAATAAAAGGCTTGCTTTCGGCCAAACCGGAAAGCTCATTCAGCCGCCGCAAATAATCGCCCTTACTTTTAAGAGCATAAAATGCAGCAAAAACACCGCCCAAAGCCAACATGCTGACCAGCAAATAAATAAAACTGCTAAAAATACTCTCCTGATTAAACACCAGTAACAAAACCAAGACAATGCCTAAGACAAATATGCGAGAATAAGCCATAATCCGCCGCAAATTTATTTCACCGTTCGCCCCGATTGCCCCAATAAAAATAGAAATAAGAGCAAAAGCATAAAGCGCCGGCTTCAACAGTTCAAACGGAACCGTCAATGCCTCTGCCGCTAACTGAATAAATACGGCATAATAAGCAAATACGGGAACAATCATCAAATAACTGCCAACCGGCAAAATCGCCGCCCCAAACACATCTGCCGTCCAAAAATGAAAAGGAGCCACCCCCAGCTTATAAAGCAGCGCCAACAACAAAAAGGCACCGTAAAAATACAACTGCCACGAAAGCGAATTATTTTTATAATAAAGAGCAATATCTGAAAAACGACCGCTTCCGACAATCTGAGTCAAATTCCAAACGCCCCATAGCACAAAAACTGCCCATATCAATGCATAAATCATAAAATTAATACTGACCGGATAAGTTTCATCATCATTTCCACTGCAACGTATCAAATAAAAATTAAGCAAAAACCCAAGTTCTAACACAGCGGCGCACAATCGGATATCCTGCGCAGATAACCCCGCCGTTAAAAACAAAATCGAACATAATATCAAAGAATAAAACCTAAAGCTTGAATAATCTTTGCTCAAAAAATATTTGGCCGACAAGAACATCGTAACCGCAGCAAATAGATAAATAAAAACCTTAAATAAAGTGCTATGCAAAGAGTTTTCGTACACACCGCTCCAAAAACTTTGGTCATAAAAGACAAGCGTTGCCACAAAAGCCGCTAAAATGCCATATTTTGAAAGCGTATAAAAAGTCTTGGGCGTAGCTCTGTCACGAAAAAGCCGCACCAAAACCAACACCGCCAAAGTCAGCAAAATAAAAATCTCAGGAAGCAGTGCAAACCAATTCATATCACCCTCTCATAAACCATAGCGGATCAGACAAAGACATTAATAACACAATCGCAACCATCCACATAAAACAAGCATCCAGCTTAGAAATATCTTCCGGCAGATTATCACTAACCGTTTCCACTTTTGCACGCCGCACAAAAAGCTCCTTCAACAAAGCCGATGCCACAAAAATAAGCGCCAATAGAGCCACCACCGCCGTGCTGAAATTATAAACCAACAAACCGGAAACAATCACAAAATTATTAATAAACATTGCCGACAACGGCAAGCCTAACCCCGCAAACACCATAAACGTAAAGACAGCCGAAGCACGCGGCATTTTATACAAGATACCTTCTGCCGATAGATTTTTCTCTTCCCGCTCGTCTTCTTGAAACGAAACCAACACCTCAATCGCCGCAAAAATAATCATAAATGCAAACAACGAAAATCCGACATTAAGCAAAATTTGGTCTGTTGGCAAAAAACTCCCTAATAAGAAAAAGATATAATAAACCGTCATAAACGAAAAAATCTTATATTGAATATCTTTGTTAATCAATCCGATAAGTGCAATAAAAAGCATACTGATAACACTGATGATCTCAAGCACGGCCATCACAAACACAACCGTATCCGGCATAGATTGCGGCCAAAACCGAATAAAGCTGTAAATGCCGGATAAAGGCATAAGGTTTGCCACAATAAACACCAACGGATTTTTAATACCGGAAGAAACGGCCGACACCCAACTGTGGAACGGCCAAATCGGAATACGAGATAAAAATGCCAAAAAGATTGATGACCAAACCACGATTTCTTTTGTGCGGCTCATTCTGATATCGCTGATTTGATTAAGCATCAACGCTCCTTTATTATGGTGATACAATACCATGATGGCCGCAAACAACAAAAGCACGCCGCATAAATTATACAACATAAAGCGAAACAGCCCCGCCTGCCGCTTAATTTCGCCAAACATTCCGATAAGCATAAACAACGGAATAAGCATTGCCTCAAAAAAGATAAAGAAGGAAATAATGTCCAACGCTGCCAAAAATCCATTAATCAAACTCAAAAAAAGCAACGTAAAAATCATCCGCGATTTTTGCAGCACATAATCATTTCGCACGCCCCAAATGCCGATAAGCAATGCCAAGTGAACCCCCAACATTAATAACAAAGAAAAACTGTCAACCCCGAAAGATAACATGATTTTAGGGCTTTCTAACCACAAATAAGTTTCTTTCAGCTGCATTTTTCCATATTCGGATGACGCGTTAAGAAAAGCCGCGATAATAAAAGCAATATTTGCCAAAACCGACAGCAACGCCACGCTCAACACATTACGCCCTTTTGTCTTGTCGTTGTCTTGAGAACACATGGCAAAAAAGATACCGCACAGCGGAAGCAAAATCAAAATCAACAGATAAGGAATATGAGGCATTTAGAAAGCTCCCTTTTGCCAAAAGAAGACCAGTGCGGCATAGCTTAGCCCGAATAACAAAAAGAACCAACCGCACACACGCATATTCTGATGCAAAAACATCGACATCCGAATCAGAATAAAAATCATACGTCGCAGCAAAGCCACCATCACCCGCTCAACAAACAAAAAATCGACCGTAATCCATAAAATGCGACCAATTAATTGAATCGGGGTCAAAAAAATCTTTTTATAAAAAGTCAGCACCGGCTCAGCCTCTTGTACCGAGCTGGTTAAAACACTTTGAGAAAGCCGCCTCACAGGACACTGCCATGCAAAAAAGAGCAACATGCTAAAACTCAAAACAAACCAAATCGGCGCCGCCTCATAAGACGTAAACAACATCGACGCAAAGATTAAAAAAGGAATAAAATAAAATAACGATGGATTTGTCACAATAGCCCACACGCGCTCATCAGCCATAACATCGCCAAAATAAACCTGCCCCAAAAAATGAGAAAAAGCAATAAAATGACATAAAGCAAAAGCGGCCAACCACCATTGATTTTGCGCGTTTATAAAAGAGAGCAACAACACGGCTTCAGCCACAAATGCCGCCAACGAACAAAACAAAGACAGCTTCATTTCGCGCGCAAACCCACCGGTATGAGAAACCAAAGGTTCATTTCCGGCAGCGACCAACGGCAAAATCATCATTGCAGAAATCAACAACCCCACACCGATTAATGGCAGCAACATCTGCAAAAACTCGTTTTTATCCAAGGTTATCAACACCACCATTAACGCCGATAACATCATATAATAGTATAAGATTCGCGCCTTCAATGAATCTGAAACAACACTTCCGACCAAAGCCCACAGCAAAGACCCCGCTGCCCAAATTCGAAAGACCAAACCACTGTAAGGAACCAACCCCATCAAAGAATAAGTTTTAAACAATAACAGCGGACCGACTAAAAAAACCGCCATTGCCGCCACAAAATTTTGCCGCACAAAAGAAATGTTTTTTAATTCCAAAATAGAATTATGAAATAACACCAAACCACATTTAAGCGTCACCGCGCCAGCCCATAAAATAAATGCCAATAACGGATAAGAACTATGCCGCGCAAACTTAATCAGCGCACTGAAATACAAGCTGTTTTCTTGCCCCCACACAAAGGAAAATAAAATAAATAAAAGGACATCGGCCGCCAGATTAAAAGACAAAAACAACCGCTTGGCAGAGAGCTCCGGCAACAGCACAAAGATCAAAATATCCAATAAACAAACAGAAAGAAACAATTGCATAATGTTTCCGGCCGATATCATAAACAGCAAAAGAACAAAAATCAGCACATACATCCCGCCGGCACGAAGCCTGTTTCTCTCCAACGGATAAAAAATATTATAATAAAGAGAAAACAATAAAACCGCAACACCGCCAAGAATAAAAGGCGCAAACTCAGCCCCTGTTTTCAACCCGAGGTTAAGATTAAGCACCGGCGTTTTCACCCAATGAACAAACCATAATGAGGCCTCAAAAGGATCATTCTGCCCAAAGTCATAAGCCAAAATAGCTGCAACACCTGCAAACAGAACCAAAGCCCATGATCGCGTCAACCTGTTTTTTTGAAAAAAAAGTGCCGCCAAACCGGCTGTTAAAATTTTAAGCGTTGTAAGAGCAAACATATAAAAAAACTCATTTCATTAAAGCATTGCCACCATCAATATATCAAAAAAAAGCGTTATTTAAAGTATTTTAACCTCGAGATTCACAGCCAAAAAAACTTTTCACTTGCCATTTACCGATAAAACGCCCTAAAATAGCCAAGGTTACCCACTCAAATGAAAGGAACGGAAATGGCAAAAGACAGCGCAGAAAAAAACAATCAACACCCTTTGCGGCAAAACAAATTTTTCCGTTTTTTCTTTGCTGGCAAAGAAGATATTGAAAACAGAGCCAGAAACTACGACACGATTTCTTGGTATAAAAGCTATCGCTACCTTGGTGTTTTGCTGTTTTTCTTTAGTCTGGTACTGGGGGTGTTTGCCAATTTATTTTTTCACGTAGAAGAAATGCCCGATGCCTATACCTTTATTGAGCTGTTGGCGATTCTTTTTCCGGTACTTTATTTAAGTATTCGCGGTTGGCGCCCATTCATGATATTGCTGTTGCTATATTTTAGCGCCGACAAAGCCTTTACCGCTTGGATTTTTTACAAAATCGGCATTAACCAAATTCTCGGAGCCTTTTTCTGGTGGTTTGTCATTGCCACAATGCTGATAAATGCGATTCGTGTCCAAAACGCTCGTTCACGCTTAGGCCTCATGCCACAAAAAAAGCCCTATGTCAGAGATGCAGTTATAGCCATCAGCGGATTTTTGATTTTGTTCGGCTTGGCCTTAATCAGCTTTGTCATCACTCATGATGCCTTATAGCTTTATAAATATTATACTAAATAAATAAAGAACAAAACACTAAAATAGGCATACAACATTTCAGTGTCCACTACCTTGTTATGCCGCCGATAAAATATTTTCCAAAACAGAAGAAACTTTGAAAGATTGCAATATGAAAAAAATTAATAAAAAAGAATTTGAAAAACTCTATAAGATACATAAAAATTGGCTTTCGGGTCAAAATAATGGAAAACAGCTGAAATTAGCAAATTGCTCTTTTACAAAAGATTGTTTAACAAATATGGACTTATATAATTGCATATTTGAAAATTGTGATTTTACCGGTTGTGACCTTGCTAATACAAAATTCGAAAATTCAATTATTCAAAAATGTAATTTTATTAATGCAAAATACTTAAGTATCAACGCCTTTGGCATCTCAAGATTATATGGCACAAAACTGCCCTTTTCATATTCTCAAAAAATAGAATACATAAACGACCATTGTTCAAAATATAAAATAATATCCCTCCTTTATTGTATTATCTGTATTTATTACATTTTATTTACGCTAAGTGCTTCATATTCTGATTTTTTCTTAGAAACAAAAATTAATATACCTAATCCTTTTTTTGATTTAACAGGAACTGTGTCTTATACCACCTTTTTATGTTTTGGAATCATCGTTGTATTTGCTTTAGATAAATTTTTAATCCCCTTAACACTTGAAATTTTGGCAATGATACGAACTTTACCTGTAATATTTCCAGATGGTGAAAAAATTTCAACAGTTTTAAGTAAATACTTTTTATTAAGATGGATAACAGAACTTCAACTGGATTTTAATGGTTTGCTTCCAATTAGTAATATAAAACCTAAAAACATGAATGAAAATATTTTGAAATTAGACTACAATGAAATAACTAACCACACTATAGCACTATTCAGATTTTTAGACTTTATTTGTTTGTATCTATTTTTAAGTAGGATATTACATATATACTTTTTTGATATTGCATTTTTAAACTTGAGTGAAGATAAATTGCAAATGATATTAGGTATATTGTTCATCTTCAAAATAAATCACTCAGGTAACTATATAAATCCCATAACCACAATGTTACTAATATTCGCCCTAGCCACTTTCATTGATGTTAATAATATAGGCTCAGACATTAAAAACTTATTATCGTTGAACAAACCTGTTTGGATGTTAAGCTTAGCTATTGTTATGATAAGTATTTTATCATATCACATTCTACCTAAAAAAACAAAAATGAATTCCATTCTACCCATATATCTTGTTATTATAACAATATATTTTTCAAATTCACATTTAAGTAATATATCTCTTGAGGACATTTCTTTTAGCGAATGGAATGGTACTTGTAAAAAAGAGCCGATAGATAAATATACTAACAAACGATTTATAGGCGGTAATTTGAGAAATTTGAAAGCTTCTAACGTTAATTTTAGCAATTCTAATTTTAGTAATGCAAATTTACAAAATGCAGACTTTAGATGTAGTAACTTTTCAGATGCCATCTTAAAAGGTGCTGATGTAAAAGGTGCTGATTTTAGATATGCTACAGGGATTCAAGAAAGTATCTGCAACACCATAAACTATAAAAATGCAAAATTATCATTCCGACCAAACTGTAAAAAAACACCATCATCAAAATAACAATACGCTCAGGACCAAAAGTTCGAACCCGAGTACAAAAAAAGCCTCCGCAAAGGAGGCCTAAGATTGGTGGGCGCTGAGAGGTT
>CALXTE010000010.1 GCA_944391345.1 uncultured Alphaproteobacteria bacterium | reverse complement strand
TCCGGAGCTTTATCAATTTGATCATATGCTGTGAAGTTTGCGCCGCCTTTTTCTGCCAATACTTTTGTTATCGCTGCCGTTAAGGTGGTCTTTCCGTGGTCTACGTGGCCAATCGTACCGATGTTGCAGTGCGGTTTGCTACGCTCAAATTTCTCTTTTGCCATTTAGAATAACTCCAAATTAAAAAAATTAAATAAACAAACTCAATCATTGTTTTTAACGAGGAAGCATAGAGTGATTTCTAGTTACGAAAAAATTTTAGTGTACAGAGTAGTACATGAATTTTTTGAGATAACGTAAAATTGCTCTAGCTTTCCCTAAAAACGAAATTTTGTTTTTAACGAGGAAGATAGAGTGATTTCTAGTTACGAAAAAAATTTTAGTGTACAGAGCAGTACATGAATTTTTTGAGATAACGTAAAATTGCTCTAGCTTCCCGTTAAAAACGAAATTTTAGGCGTTCTTAGCTTTAACCTTCTCAGCCACATCCTTAGGAACTTCGGCATAATGATCGAAGACCATAGTAAACTGAGCACGGCCCTGAGACAAAGAACGTAAAGTGTTAACATAACCGAACATATTCGCCAAAGGAACACTGGCATCAATAACACGGGCGTTTGCACGCTGATCCATGCCACTGACCAGACCACGGCGAGAGTTCAAGTCACCGATAATGTCACCCATATATTCTTCCGGAGTAACAACTTCGACTTTCATAATCGGCTCCAAGAGCTTTGGATCGGCCTGACGCATACCTTCACGGAAAGCAGCGCGAGCAGCAATTTCAAAGCACATAACGTTAGAGTCGACTTCGTGATAAGCACCATCATAAAGGTTGCAGTGAACACCGGTAACCGGATATCCGGCAATAACACCGGCATCCATAGCGGAGCGCAAACCTTTTTCGACGCCCGGAATATATTCTTTCGGAACATTACCGCCGACAACAGTATTTTCAAATTCAAAGCCATTATAGCCCTCAATCGGAGAGAACTTAATTTTAACCTTAGCGAACTGACCGGCACCACCGGATTGTTTTTTATGAGTATATTCAATATCGCAAGGTTTTGTAATGGTTTCACGATAAGCAACTTGCGGCTCACCGACATTACAATCAACTTTGAACTCACGTTTCAAGCGGTCGACAATAATCTCGAGGTGAAGTTCACCCATACCTTTGATGATTGTCTGTCCGGAATCTGGGTCTGAAGATACTTTGAAAGAAGGATCTTCCATAGCCAAACGAGACAAAGCAATGCCCATTTTTTCGACATCGGCCTTGGTTTTCGGCTCAACGGCAAGCTCAATAACCGGATCCGGAAATTCCATATTTTCCAAAACAATCGGATGAGCCTGATCGCAAAGCGTATCACCGGTAGTAGTATCTTTCAAACCGGCCAAAGCGATAATATCACCGGCATTAGCTTCTTTCAAATCCTCACGTTTATTAGCATGCATCAAAAGCATACGACCGACGCGCTCTTTTTTGTCTTTAACCGAGTTATAGACATAAGAGCCGGCAGACATAGTACCGGAATAAATACGAGTAAAGGTCAAAGAACCGACAAACGGGTCGTTCATAATTTTGAACGCCAAAGCAGCCAAAGGCTGATCATCGGCCGGATGTCTTTCTTCTTCTTTACCGGTATCCGGATTAACACCTTTGATAGAGGCAATATCTAGAGGAGAAGGCAAATAATCAATAACGGCATCAAGCAAAGGCTGAACACCTTTGTTTTTGAAAGCGGTTCCGCAGAAGACCGGAACGAAATCTTGAGCAATAGTACCCTTACGGATGCATTTTTTCAAAGTTTCAACGGAAACTTCTTTACCTTCAAGATAATCGTTCATAGCCTGTTCATCTTCCTCAACGGCCATTTCGACCATTTCGTGATGATATTTTTCGGCAGCCTCACGCATATCCGCCGGAATCTCCTGAATTTCGATAGGAGAATCAGCAGTATCACCGGTATAAACAATAGCCTTCATGTTCAACAAATCAACAACGCCGCGGAAGTCAGCTTCAACGCCGAGCGGAAGTTGCAAAGCCATCGGGCGAGCGCCCAAACGGTCAACAATCATATCCAAGCAACGATAGAAGTTAGCACCGATACGGTCCATTTTGTTGCAGAAGCAAATACGAGGAACCCCGTATTTATCAGCTTGTCTCCAAACGGTTTCAGACTGAGGTTCAACACCGGCAACGGAATCAAAAACCGTAATTGCACCATCCAACACGCGCAAAGAACGTTCAACCTCGACAGTGAAGTCAACGTGGCCCGGCGTATCGATGATATTAATTCTGTGACCTTTCCAGAAACAGGTTGTAGCAGCGGAGGTAATAGTAATACCGCGTTCTTGCTCCTGTTCCATCCAGTCCATGGTGGCAGCGCCTTCATGAACCTCACCAATCTTGTGGTTTTGACCGGTATAATACAGAATACGTTCGGTTGTTGTCGTTTTACCGGCATCGATGTGAGCCATAATACCGATATTTCTGTACAATTCAAGTTTATGTGTACGAGCCATAATAAAATCCTCTTCTTCGCGTTAGAACTTATAATGAGAGAAAGCTTTGTTAGCTTCAGCCATTTTATGAGTATCTTCGCGTTTTTTAACCGCGGCACCTTTATTGGCAAAAGCATCTAACAATTCATTAGCCAGCTTTTCTGTCATGGTTGTTTCCGAACGCTTGTGAGCAGCACCGATAATCCAACGGATTGCGAGTGCCTGACGGCGATCGGCTCTAACTTCAGAAGGGACCTGATAAGTTGCACCGCCAACACGACGAGAGCGAACTTCAACCATAGGCTTAACATTTTCAATAGCTTCATTAAAGACGCTCAAAGCATCTTGCTTTGATTTCTGAGCGATAATATCAAAAGCCGAATAAACGATTTTTTCAGCAACGGCTTTTTTACCATCTTCCATAACGCCATTAATAAATTTAGCGACTACCACGTTGTTGTATTTAGCATCGGGCAGTACTTGTCTTTTTTCTGCAGTATGACGACGTGACATCTGATTACTCCTTATTTAGGTCTCTTAGCGCCGTAAAGAGAACGACGTTGACGACGTTTAGAAACACCTTGAGTATCCAAGGTACCACGAATGATATGATAGCGAACACCTGGCAAGTCCTTTACACGGCCGCCTCTAATCAGTACCACTGAGTGCTCTTGCAAGTTGTGACCTTCACCAGGGATATAACTGATTACTTCAAAGCCGTTTGTCAGACGAATACGAGCCACTTTACGCAAAGCGGAGTTCGGTTTTTTCGGAGTAGTTGTATAAACTCTCGTACAAACACCGCGTTTTTGTGGGCAGGATTTCAAAGCCGGGACTTTGTTTCTCTTAACTTTGGGTGTTCGTGATTTACGAATTAACTGATTAATTGTAGGCATCACTATTTTCCTTATTAAAACATTACACATCTCGAAACCAGACAATTAAGGAGCAAACGTACTATTCTTCTCCTGTGAAACACACAAAAAGCGCATAGCACAAAGCACCCCTTGTCTAATCGAGTCTCGGCATACTAGATTCAGTTTAAAATAAAGTCAAGAGCCTTTTGCAAATTTTCTTTGATTTGAGTCTAAAAAACATTTACTTTTTATTAAGAAAGAGAGAAAAGCGATTCGTAAATCCTTGAAAAGAGTCATTGAGAAGACCAGTTTCTGATCTCTTCCAAAGCGTTTTTTGAGTCAATTTGAGTCTATTTAACGAAGTTTTAAAAGAAAGCAACTAGAATAAGCAAAAACAAATAACGAGGAGCAATTCATGAACAAAATCGGGCTGGCGGCAATACTTATATTATTAAGCGGCTGCACAAGCACACAACGCATTGCCGAGCTTGGCGTTATTTCTCCCGAAATCACGGCTGTTGAAGCGCGCCAACTGCAAAAAGCCACAGTTGTTAAAGGGGTTAGCGGCAGCGACAGCACCGGCGTTTTTCTGTTTTTTCCGCAAGGCTATCCAAATTTGGAATACGCGGTTCGTCGTGCCTTAGACAGTGCCGAAGCCGACATTTTGGTTAACGCCAAAGCCGAATACAAAAGCTCATGGTATTTACTCGGCGGAGAAAACACGATTACGGTCAAAGGCGATGCCGTCAAACTTGCCCCGATGTTTGGAGGTTTTGAATGATGAAACATAAAATCGCTTTAGGACTAATGTTCTTACTCAGTGCCTGTACCACTTCGGAAGGACACTATGGAATTCTTACCTCACGCCCCACACCGTTAAAATATTTTGAACAAGACAATCATGTCATAAAAGAACAAGTCACAACTTCCACCTCAGAAGGCTGGCTTGTATTTATCCCGTTCGGCGAAACCCCAAAACTCGATAATGCCATAGAAAAAACACTGCAACAATACAAAGGTGATTATCTGAGCAATGTAGAGATCCAATATCATACCATCCGTTTTTTACCCTTGTTCAGCCATAGCGAATGGACGATAACCGGAGATGTTATGGGCTTTGCTCAAAATCCCTGATTGTTAGAACTTTTGGGAAAAGGCTTGCTTTTTAACAACAAAAGGAATATTGTTCTGCTATAAAATTAACAATACTCGGATAATGAACTATGGAAAATAAAGACATTACCTCTGCCAAACACACAATTGATAAAGAGGTTGAAGCCCTTCGCATGATGGAAGACAACCTTGATGAGCACTTAAGCCAAGCTCTGGATTTAATGCAAAAGATTGAAGGACGTGTCATTGTAACCGGCATGGGAAAATCAGGCCATGTCGGCTCTAAAATAGCGGCAACTTTAGCCTCAACCGGCACACCGTCATTTTTTGTTCACCCCGGAGAAGCCAGCCACGGGGACCTCGGCATGATTACCGAAAAAGATTGTGTCTTGGCCATTTCAAACTCTGGCGAGACCAAAGAACTTTCCGACATCATCGTCTATTGCAAAAGATATGGCATTCCATTAATTGCGATTACCAAGAATCCCGACAGCGCTTTAGGCAAAGCCGGCGACATTTTACTAACCTTGCCCAATGACGGAGAGGCTTGTCCGCTGGGTTTGGCCCCAACATCTTCAACCACGGCCACCATTGTCTTGGGTGATATTTTGGCCATTGCCTTGCTGGAAAGAAAAGGATTCACAAAAACTGATTTCAAACAGCGCCACCCCGGAGGAAAACTCGGTGCCTTTCTGCAAAAAGTTTCTGACCTAATGCATAAAGGAGATGAATTGCCGTTGGTTAAAGAAAATGCTCCCATGCAAGAAGTCATCTTAACCATGACCACCAAAATGCTTGGCTGCGTCGGCGTAATTGACGCAAACGGCAACCTCGTCGGCATGATAACCGATGGTGACTTGCGCCGCAGCATGAGCAACGATGTTATGACCAAAACGGCCAAAGACATTATGACGGTTAATCCCAAGACCATCACCGGAGATATTTTGGTTGCCGAAGCCTTAAACATCATGAACAACACCGGCAAAGGCATAACCCAATTATTTGTCGTCGACAATAAAATTCCGATAGGCATTATCCACATGCATGATTGCTTAAAAGCAGGAGTAGCCTAAAAAGTGGAAAATAACAAAGACATTGATTCTTATTTTGCCAACACGGGGCTCAAGAAAGAAAGCAAGAGCCCCGAAATTGACCGTCGCCACAAGCTGATAAAAAGCATAGAGCTGTTATTTCCGAGTTTAGCGGCAATTTTGTTGGGTCTGTTGATTATCATACCTCATGCCAAACAATCTGAAGACAGTTTTGGCTTAGACATTACTTTGCCCAAGCAAGGAGAGCTTGAAAAGCTCCATGTTGAAAGCTCCGAACTTTTTATCACCGACAAAGATAACAAAGTCAACGAATTCACCGCAAATAACATTGACGAAACCGCTCCGGGGTCAAAGCTTATCAAGCTCAGCAACCCCAAAGGCAAAATTCCCACTCTGAAAGGGCCTTGGTATGACATTGAAGCCCCCGTCGGCTATTATGACCAAAATAAAAATACGCTTCGATTAGAGCAAAACGTCAAAGTAACATATAGCGAAGGCTATACCGCCACCACCGAGGCCATGGAATATGATTTCAAACAAAACTTTGGAATCAGCACCACCCCAACTCATGGAGAGGGTGCTTTAGGCAAGATAGATTCTCACGGCTTCAAATTTTATAAAAACCAAAACCTGTTAATTTTCACCGGCAAGACCCATATTATAATAAAAGAAGAACAACTAAAGGGCAACAAATGAAAAAGACAACGGCAATTTTACTCAGCATATTTCTTCTAAACACTTCTCCGGCACAAAGTCAGGACTTAGAGGTTTTTGCCGATAAACAGGTAGAACTTCATCAAAATGAAAAAAAATTGGTAGCCGTCGGCAATGCTGTTGCAAAAAAAGACGGAAACAGCATAAATGCAGATACCCTAACCGCTTTTTACGATGAAGATAAAAACGGCAAAACCATTTTCAAAACACTTCACGCCAAAGGCAATGTCAAAGCTTCAGGCCAAAATGCTCAGGCCTTTGGCAACACAATGGACTATGACCTTGGCAAAGAAGAAGTAATATTAACCGGAAAGCCGGCCAAGATTGTCAATCAAAACGGCGACATCATCACTGCGGAAGACAAAATCATTTATTATCCGAAAGAGGCAAAAGCCACGGCTTATGGCAATGTCACCGCTTATAATAAACAAAACAAAGTCCAATCAGATGAAATGATTAGCTACTTTGAAAAAGACAAACAAGGCAACCTCGCGATGAATAAAGTCAACATCGCCGGCAATGTAAAAATCACCACGCCTCAGGCAACCGCCACTTCTAAAAGAGGAATTTATTTACCCAAAGAAGGCAAAGTAAAACTTTATGAAGATGTTGTCATCAACCAAGACGGCAGCATTCTGCGCGGCAACTACGCCGAAACGGATTTAAATACCGGCATCAGCCGCATGCTTGCCGGAGAAAATGGCAGCCGCGTTTCCGGTGTCTTCCGCCAAAGCAGCCAAAAGAAAGATAAAACCCCTTCCGACAAGGAGAAAGAAAATCATGTTGAATAATTCTGCCGTATCAACGCTAGAAGTTTTTAATATCGGAAAAAAATATAAAAACAGACCGGTTTTGCGCAACGTATCTCTCCATGTAAAAAGAGGCGAAGCTGTCGGCTTATTAGGACCCAACGGCGCCGGCAAAACCACTTGCTTTTATTGCGTTACGGGCTTAATCACGCCGGATTATGGCGATGTCCATATTGACGGCAAAGACATTACCAATTTGCCGATGTATCGCCGCGCCCGCATGGGTATCGGCTATCTGCCGCAAGAGGCCTCTATTTTCCGCTCTTTAACCGTAGAAGAAAACATCAAAGCGATTCTCGAGATTGTAACGGACGATATCAGCGAGCAAGAAAATATGTTAGAGCAACTGCTCTCAGAATTTTCGATTGCTCATTTAAGAAAATCACCGGCCATTGCGTTATCCGGCGGAGAACGCCGCCGCCTGGAAATCGCCCGTGCTTTAGCCAGCCAACCGAATTTCATCTTGCTTGATGAGCCTTTGGCCGGTATTGATCCGATTGCCGTCGGAGAGATAAGAACTTTGGTATCCCAGCTCAAAAACCGCGGCCTCGGCGTTTTAATCACCGACCACAATGTGCGTGAAACTTTAGACATTATCGACCGTGCGTATATTTTGCATGGGGGCTCGGTCTTAATGGAAGGTGTTCCGTCCGAAATCGTTGCCAGCAAAGAAGTCCGCAAAGTTTATCTGGGCGATAATTTCTCAATGTAATCAAATTTAGGGGAGCCGCGCATAGAATGGCTATCACGCCTAAATTAGAAATAAAACAATCGCAGTCACTCTTGATGACGCCGCAACTGAAACAGGCCATAAACCTGTTACAGATGTCTAATCTTGAGCTCAGCAGCGTGATAGAACAAGAACTCGCATCAAATCCCTTACTTGAAAGAGAAGAAGACTTTCTTGCCCAAGATGACACCAAAGAACAAACCATAGATGATTACGATTCGCCTACTGAAACAACGGATGAAGCATCACCCGACATTGACTTAGGCAACACTTTTGACGACGACGGCTCTGACCGTGAAGGCTATGAAACTTCAAATGACTATGATTGGCAAGACTACGCCAAAAGCAAAGACAAAAGAAATTCCGCCGAAGAAGACTACGACTTTTTTGAGCAAAAACTCTCATCGCCCAAAACCTTGTTCCAACACTTGAGTGAACAAATAGAAATTAATTTTTCATCGCCCAAAGAAAAATTAATCGCTTTCCGCTTGATGAGCTTTCTGGATGAAAGCGGATATTTCAGAGGCGATACAAAAAAAATCGCAGCCATTCTGCACACCCAAGAAAACAACATAAAACAAGTGCTTGAAAAATTAAAAGAGCTGGAACCATCCGGCATTTTTGCCGAAAGCCTGAGCGAATGCATTGCCTTGCAACTCAAAGATAAAGACCGACTTGACATCAAAATACAAGAGCTTTTGCAAAACCTCGATTTGCTCGCCCAAAAAGAATATAAACAGCTGCAAAAAAAACTAAACATCAGTGATGAAGACTTAAAAGAAATGATTGCCGACATCAAATCGACCAATCCCAAACCGGCCTTAGAATATGACATCAAAGCAACCGACTATATCATTCCCGATGTTTTTGTACGCCGCAACAAATACGGTGAGTTCATTGTCGAACTCAATAGCCGCTCACTGCCGCGAATTTTGATTGACCAACGTTATTATAAAGAAATAAAACACCTGAGCGAAAAAAATAAAGAAGCCAAAAGATATATCAAAAATCAAAGCAGCAGCGCAAACTTTTTAATCCGCGCCCTCCATCAGCGTGCCGACACGATTCTCCGCATTAGTGAAGAAATTGTAAAATCACAACACGACTTTTTTGAAAAAGGCATTGAAGGGCTAAAACCCATGGCCTTAAAAGACATCGCAGATGCCGTTGAGCTGCACGAAAGCACGGTCAGCCGCGCCACGGTTAATAAATATATGCACACCCCGCTCGGAATTTTTGAGCTAAAATACTTTTTCTCGGCCGCCGCCGGCAGTTATAGCGGAGACGAAAATCAGTCGACAACCGCCATCAAGCACAAAATCAAACAAATGATAGAAAACGAAGACCCCAAAAAAGTTTTGTCAGATGATAAAATATCTGAGCTTTTGGCCCGTGAAGGCCTAAAAGTTGCCCGCCGAACCGTTGCAAAATACCGCGAAAGCATGAAAATAGCCCCATCATCGGAACGCAAACGTGAAAAACGAAAAATATAAAACAAAAATAAGCTTGCTATTTTCAGAAAAATGAGATAGATTCGGAACACTAAAATAAGAAAGATTTTTATTAATTAATGTAAGGAAAAAAACATGCAAATTTCATTAACAGGAAAACAAGTAGACATTGGTGACAGACTGCGCAAACATGTTGAAGAAGGAATTATGAATTCCGTCAACAAATACTTTCCGGCACCGATAAGCTGCACGGTCGCTTTTTCAAAAGAAGGCGAAGAATTCTTAGCAGAAGTTACCGTACACCCTGCGAAAAATATTGTATTAAAAGGTTCAAGCGAAGCCTGTGCCGATCCTTACTCTGCGTTTGATTCGGCCAATCAGCACATTGCCACCCGCCTGCGTCGCCACAAAAACAAATTAAATGACCACAAAGGCAAAGCCGGCTTGGAAGAGGCCGAAATTGCACATCAGGCAATTTTCCCGCTGATTGAAAAAGACGAAGAGCTCGACATTAACGAAGATGCGCCTTTAACCATTGCAGAAACAGAAGCAAACATTCCTGTCTGCACGGTTAGCGAAGCCGTTATGAGAATGGACCTGGCTGATGAATGCGCCATTTTGTTCAAAAACAGCGCCAACAATCACATCAGCATGGTTTATCGCCGCAAAGACGGCAACATCGGCTGGGTTGAACCCAAGGCATAAGGCGAAGGCTTCATAAAATGAAAATCGCAAATATCATTAATCAAAAAAGTATCTATCTTGATATCAAAGCCGGTAGCAAGCGTCAATTGCTGCAAGAATTGGCAGAAAAAGCTTCTGCCTTATGCGGCATAGACGAGCGCACAATTTTTGACGCTCTGCTTGAGCGTGAAAACTTAGGCACGACCGGATTCGGTGGCGGCACGGCTCTTCCCCATGCCCGCTTAGAAAATCTGGATAAGATCTATGGCATTTTCATGAGACTGTCATCTCCGATGAATTATGAAGCAATCGACAACAAACCGATAGACTTGGTATTTATGTTGATATCTCCGGATTCGAGCGGAGCGGATCACTTGACCGCTTTGGCCCAAATTTCTCGCCTATTAAAAGATGAAAACAGTTGCGAAAAATTGCGCCGCGCGAAAAATGAAGATGAAGCTTATGCCGTGCTGAGCGAATAAAAATTCAAATGCAACAAAATCCCCTCAAACAAAAAAAATTTGAGGGGATTTTTGTTAGCAATCTTAATCTTTATTTTAGATATTTTCGCTAAGGTAATACTATTCAAAATCACGCTTCAGAACTAAGGAACAACCATGCTTGAAAATATAATCGATTCGATAGGTTTCAGAGCCTTATTTGCATTTTTCACCGCACTGATTCTAGGGCTGTCATTCGGCTCAAAATTCATTGCTTTTGCCAAACACCACCAAGGCAAAGGTCAACCGATAAGAGAAGACGGCCCCAAGAGCCACCTTGAGACCAAAAAAGGCACCCCGACCATGGGCGGACTTTTAATCATCGGAAGCTCTTTGGTATCGATTCTTTTGTGGTGCTCTCTAACAAATGCTTTTGTCTTAAGCGCTTTGTTCATCTATCTGATTTACGGCTTAATCGGCTTTGCTGATGACTATATCAAAGTCAGCAAAAACAGTTCACTCGCCATCACCGGCCCCCATCGCCTGATGATGGAATTTGGCGCCTCGATTCTGGCCATCGGCTTAATCAGCTATGCCACGGCGGCCGAAACACGCTTTGCCATGAGCATTCCGTATTTTCAAAACCTGGCACTTAATTTATGCTGGTTTTACATTCCTTTTGCCATGTTTGTGATTGTCGGCACCGCCAATTCTGTAAACCTAAGTGACGGACTTGATGGACTGGCCGGAGGATTATGCACGATTGCCTTTTTCGCTTTTATGCTGATTGCTTATGCCTGTGGAACAGATTTCAGCACTTATGTCAATGTCACCCCCATAGCCGGCAGCGGAGAAATTGCTGTGCTTTGCGCCGCGGTCATCGGTGGCTGCATCAGCTTTTTATGGTTTAATGCCCCTCCGGCCAAAATCTTCATGGGAGATACCGGCTCTTTGGCTCTGGGCGGCCTGCTCGGCACAATCGCCGTCATAACCAAGCATGAAATTGCACTGGCCATTATCGGCGGAATTTTTGTAATCGAGGCCTTATCTGATATCATCCAGGTTTTCTGGTACAAAAGAACCAAACGCCGCGTATTTTTGATGGCACCGATTCATCATCACTTTGAACAACTCGGCTGGAAAGAAACCACCGTTGTCTTGCGCTTTTGGTTAATAGGCTTGCAGCTGACCATCATCGGCCTTCTGTCCTTGTGCAAAATAGGAGAATAAAAGCGTGATAAAATTCTCTCGCAATAGCCGAAGCTTAATCAGCAACTGGTGGTGGACCGTAGACAAGGTTTTGCTCTCGCTTGTCACGGTACTCATCATCTTCGGCATATTTCTAAATTTCTCAGCCAGCCCCTCGGTTGCCAACCGCATCGGCGCCAATACTTTTCACTTTATCAAACGCCAACTGGTTTTTATCCCGATTGCTTATGGCTTAATGGTTCTGATATCCATGCAAAATCTAAAGACCATCAGGCGCTTATCAATTATTGGCTTTGTCATCGTGATATGCCTGATGATTGCCACGCTGTTTTGTGGTGAAGCCACCAAAGGCGCCTCCCGCTGGATAAGAATAATGGGCATTTCACTCCAACCCTCAGAATTTATCAAACCTCTGTTTGCAGTTGTTGCAGCTTGGCTTTTTGAAGGGCAAAAACGGCACAACGACTTCCCCGGAGATGTGTTATCTTTTGGGCTTTACTGCTTAACCATATGCCTTTTGGCACTCCAGCCTGATGTCGGAATGTCGATTGTGGTCACCGCAATTTGGGGCTTTCAGTTATTTTTAAGCGGCTTGTCCTTAACCTTTGTGGCAATATTCGGCGCTGCCGGTGTCGTGCTTTTAGTACTGGCCTATTTTACCTTTGACCATGTACACAATCGTGTCGAACAATTTTTGGCTTCCGGAGGAGAACTCAGCTATCAAGTCAGAAAATCGCTTGAAGCGTTCAGCAACGGCCACATTTTCGGTCGCGGCCCCGGAGAAGGTGTGGTCAAAGCCAACATTCCCGACGCACATACAGACTTTATTTTTGCCGTTGCCGGAGAAGAATTCGGACTATTTTTATGTTTAATAATTGTCGGTATCTATGCAGCTATTGTCATTCGCGCCATGATTTTGTCCCTCAAAGACAGCAACTTGTTTATCATACTCTCGGCAGCCGGCTTATCGGCCTCATTCGGATTACAAGCAATTATAAACATGGCCTCCACCCTGCACCTCATGCCGACCAAAGGCATGACACTTCCTTTCATATCTTACGGAGGCTCATCCTTACTGGCAACCGCTCTTGGCATGGGAATGCTACTGGCAATAACACGCAAAAACGTAAATGCGGAGGACAAAGATGAATCAGAAGACTGAAGATAAAGGCTTAATCATATTAACCGCCGGAGGCACCGGAGGCCACGTTTATCCGGCTGAAGCTCTGGCCGAAGAATTAAGCAAGCGCGGCTATCGTTTGGTACTGGTCACAGATTCCCGCGGCCAAAACAACTACCACGGCAAACTGGGAGAAATGCCGAATTATGCAGTTTTATCCGGAGCTCTGGTCGGCAAGTCTTACCTTTTCAAATTAAAAAGTTTGTTCAAACTTGCCCTTGGAACTTTGCAGGCTTGTATCGTATTGATAAAAGAAAAACCGCTCTGCGTTGTCGGCTTTGGCGGCTATGCCTCTTTCCCTTGCGCACTGGCCGCGATTCTGCTCAGAAAAAAGCTCATCATTCATGAACAAAATTCAGTCATGAGCCGCACCAATCGTTTCTTGAGCAAATACGCCACTTTTGTTGCCCAAAGCTTTACAAAGGTCAAATATGCACCGTCACGGGTCAAAAATATTGTAACCGGCATGCCGATAAGAGAAAACATTGCCGCTTTACACCATAAACCTTACACCGTTGCTAATGACAAATTTCAGCTATTAGTCTTGGGTGGCAGCCAAGGCGCAAAAATTTTCGGCAGTATTTTGCCTTCCGCATTAAGCTCCCTGCCGATAGAAAAAAGAAAACGCCTAAAAGTCTATCAGCAATGCCGCAAAGAAGATGTTGATGACCTAAAAAAAGACTATCAAGGAAGTGATATAGACATCACAATCTCGCACTTTTTTGACAACATGGCTGACTTATATGCCAACAGTCAGCTGATTATATCCCGAGCAGGCGCTTCTTCCGTCAGTGAGATTGCCGCCGCTGGGTTGCCGTCAATTTTAGTTCCGCTGCCGACCGCCGCAGATGACCACCAAAGCGGAAACGCCGCCGAACTCGAAAAAAACAAAGCCGCCATTGTTGTAAAGCAAACGGACTTCACCTCTCTTTGGCTAAAAGACAAATTAAATGATTTAATGGACAATCCTCAAGAACTGGAATCGATGTCACAAGCAGCAAAACAAATAGCCATCACCAACGCTGCCGAACGCCTTGCGAATGCGATTGAAGATAAAGTCATCAAACAGGAGCCGCAAAATGTTTAACCTGTTCAAAGAAAAATCACCGATTTTAGACCTTTTACCCTCGGTCCGAGGCAAATACAAAGAAAATGAGCCAATGAAAAAACACACATGGTTTGCCGTCGGCGGTCCTGCAGAAATAATGTACTTGCCGGCAGACAAAGAAGATTTAAGCTTTTTCATGGCCAATCGCCCGCGTAACATACCGCTATATGTCATCGGCGGCGGCTCAAATTTGCTGGTACGCGACGGCGGCATCCCCGGCGTTGTCATCAAACTGGATTCTCCCGCCTTTAGAAAATATAAAAAAGACGGAGATAAACTCACCTGCGGAGCCGGCCTCAGAAACGTTGACCTTATGTCAATATTGCTCAAAGAAGAATGCGGCGGACTGGAGTTTTTAACCACTATCCCCGGAGCCATCGGCGGCTCGATAAAAACCAACGCCGGCTGCTACGGAACCGAGGTAAAAGACGTTATCATCAGTGCCGAAGTCATTAACGACATCGGTGAAATAAAAGAGATTCCGGTTGAAGACTTGCAGCTTTCATACCGCAGCAGCTTTTTTCCTGAAGATTGGATAATTACCGCCATCACTTTTAAAACCCACCCCGAAAAACCGCAAATCATTCTCGAAAAAATAAACGAGATGAAAAACAAACGTCAAAAAAGTCAGCCGCATAATGTAAAAACCGCCGGCTCCACCTTTAAAAATCCCGAAGGATTGAAAGCTTGGGAATTAATCAAAAAATCAGGCTGTGCAAATTTAAGCATCGGCGGCGCCAAAGTCTCTAAAAAGCATTGCAATTTTTTGGTAAACACCGGCAATGCCACCGCCAAAGACATTGAAGACCTTGGAGAAGAAATTATCAAACGCGTTAAAGCAGAAACCGCCATCACACTGGAATGGGAAGTCAAAAAAATAGGGATTAATAAAGAAGCATAAAAAGATGAACACCGAAGAAGAAAAAACATCTCCTTCCCCGACAGAAGAAAAAAAAGCACCGGAAAACAGTGTTGTCACCTTGCCGTGCGAATTTCCCTATCGACTGATTGGCAATGCCATAATCTTGGGCATAATATTTTTTCTGGCTTCTGTGACCCTCACCCTAAAAAACGACTTAATTAACAAACAGCTGATAAGCTTTCAAGATTCTCTATATGAGTTGAGCAGCCACCTCGGCTTCACAATAGACGACATCATCATTCGCGGCCGCCACCACACCACGATAGAAGAAATAAACAATGCCATAGGCCTCACCCGCCAAGACAACATCTTAAAAGCAAACCTAAATGATATTCGCTATCAAGTTGAACAGCTGCCATGGGTAAAAAATGTTGCCGTTAAAAAGAGCTTTTTCCCGAATATTATCCAAATAGACATTGATGAGCATGAGGTCAAAAGCCTCTGGCAATATAACGAAAGATTCCATCCGATAGATGAGGACGGAAACGTCATTGAAGCAGACTATATCCCACCGCAACAAATTTTATTAATAGTCGGTGCCGGCGCCCCCGAAAACATCAACAATCTGCTCAGCATCATAAATGACGGGTCTGAAATCTTCAAACGCATTAAAGCCGCAAACTATATCTCCGAGCGCCGCTGGAACATAATCTTAGACGACATAGAGCACGGCATCACCATTATGCTCCCCGAAAAAAATGTTGAACAAGCTTGGAAGAAATTAATAAAAATAAATGCTGAAAAAAACATTCTTAAACGTAAATTAACCAAAATCGATTTAAGATTACCCAAGAAAGTAATTGTGACAATAGAAAAGACCGGAAAGCCGCGTAAAAAAGCAGCCACCAAAGAACAAAAGTTATAAAAGGGGAAAAAAGTGAATCATTCATTTAACCGACTAACGACTGTAGCCGCCTTAGACATAGGCTCATCAAAAGTATGCTGCATCATCGCCAAAATCAGCCGCGATAAAAGAATAAACGTAGTCGGTTACGGATATAACGCTTCCAAAGGCATCAAAAACGGCGTCATTACAGACCTAAATCAAGCCACGCTCGCCGTCTGCAATGCCGTAGAAACCGCCGAACAAATGGCTAATGAAAGAATAGATCGCGTTATCATCAATGTTTCCGGAGACAAAATAAAAAGCACCATCAAAAGCGCCTCCATTTCCATTAACAAAAATCGTCCGATAAACGAGAATGACATAAACAAAGTTATCGAAAAAGGCATTCATAAAATAAACGTCGAAGGCCACGAACTCATCCATTGCCTTCCGATGGGCTATCATTGCGATGAAGGAGAAGAAATTAAAGACCCTCGCAATATTTATGGCTCAGAGCTTTCGGTTGATATATTACTCGGGCTGATACCGGACATCATGTTCCGCAACGAACAAACCATAATCGAAAATGCCCATCTTGAAATTGCTGAAAAAGCTTTTTCAGCTTATGCATCCGGACTATCTTGCTTGGTTGAAGATGAAATGGAACTCGGCGCCACGATTGTTGACATTGGCGGCGGCACCACCAGCATCTGCAGTTTCAAACACGGACACCCGACATATTTCTCAGCTTTGCCTGTCGGCGGCAATAATATTACCAACGACATTGCTTGGGGCTTGACCACATCTTTCACGCATGCCGAAAGATTAAAAACCTTGCATGGCTGCGCTTTCATGACCAGTAAGGACAAAGAAGAAACCATAAACGTTTACCCTGTCGGAGAAGAAGACGACAGCTCAATCAAACAAGTCCCCAAAGCCGAATTAATAAGCATCATCACCCCGCGTGTTGAAGAAATGTTTGAACTGGTAAACCGCAAACTAGAAGACCATGGGCTAAGAGGCAGCCCGAGCCATCGCGTGGTTCTAACCGGCGGCAGCTCTTGTTTATCCGGAATCAGAGACGTCGCCGCCATGGTTCTGGACAAACAAGTTCGGCTGGGCAAACCGCGCAATGTATTAACCTTGCCCGAAAATTTATATAATCCGTCATTTTCCACCGCGGTTGGATTATTGCTTTTCGCCCTGAACTACACCGAAAAAAAACCCGGAAAAATCATTAACAAAGCCTCGGGCGGCAGCAGCGGATTCGGCAAAATCTTTGACTGGATGAAACAAAATTTTTAATCATAAAAATAAAGCATGCTAACTATTGTTTAATGAATTTTCTCTATACTAAACCCAACGAGAAAAATAAAACATTGGAGAAATAAGAAGAATGTCTATCAAACTAGCCGTACCGGAAACCAGCATAACCCACTTAAAACCACGCATATCAGTCATAGGCGTCGGCGGTGGCGGCGGCAATGCGGTCAACAACATGATTGCCCAAAATCTTGAAGGCGTAGACTTTATCGTAGCAAATACCGATTCTCAGGCTCTTGCTCATTCCAACGCCAGCCGCAAGATTCAGCTTGGCCTCCAAACCACCCAAGGTCTTGGAGCCGGCGCTCGTCCGGAAATCGGAAAACTTGCCGCAGAAGAAGCCAAAGAAGAAATTGAAAAAGAAATCGAAGGCGCCAACATGGTTTTCATTACTGCCGGCATGGGCGGCGGTACCGGATCAGGCGCAGCTCCGGTTGTAGCAAAACTGGCCAAAGACAAAGGGATTTTAACCATCGGCGTCGTTACCAAACCTTTTCAGTTCGAAGGCCGCAAAAGAATGGAAACCGCTGAAGCCGCTGTTGAAGAATTTACCAAATCGGTCGACAGTATCATTATCATTCCGAACCAGAATCTGTTTCGTATTGCTGATAAAAAAACCACATTAGCCGACGCCTTCATCATGGCGGACAATGTTTTATATTCCGGCGTTCGCTCGATTACCGACTTGATGATGATGCCGGGCTTAATCAACCTTGACTTTGCAGACATCAAATCCATCATGCAAGACAAAGGCAAAGCCATCATGGGCACCGGCGAAGCCGAAGGCGAAGATCGTGCCGTCAAAGCCGCTGAACAAGCCTTATCCAACCCATTACTTGATGATTGTAACATGCATGGCGCTAAAGGCGTTTTAATCAACATCACCGGCGGTACGGATATCACTTTGTTTGAAATTGATGAAGCCGCCAGCCGCATCAAAGAAGAAGTCGATGAAGAAGCAAATATCATTTTTGGCTCCAGCTTTGATGAAAGCTTGGCCGGAAAGATTCGTGTTTCTATCGTTGCCACCGGCATCGGCGGAAACGCCAAGTCGCATCCGCAACAGCCGCAAGCTGCCAAAATAGCAAGTTACATTGAACAAAGCTACGGCGTGAAAGAAGTTGAAAAACCGGTTGTTCCTTCGGCAGAAATTGACTCAAATCTCGAAAAATTTTCTGCAACTAAAGCAACGCCGATAACCGAAGAAACCACATCAGAAGAATCCTCCCCCAAAACGGAAGAAACTCTGATGACCATAAAAATAGAGACCCAAACCCAAGAGGCCGTTGAACCTTCTCCCGTAGAGGAAGAAACTGTGCCCGCTGATGAAGAATTTAATGCAAATGAAACATCAGCCGTCATTAACGAAATGCCCAAGGCTTCCTCTCTATTCAAAGCTATTATTAATAACAAACCCGAGGACGCCGTCACCGAGTTTGAAACGGCCTTGAGCTCAAACGAAAACAATTTCGCCCCGAAAAGCAGCGTAAAAATGGTTGAAGAAGAACCAGAATTGTTTTCAACTCCGAAAGCAAACACTTTTGCGCCAAAACCGGCAGCCGAAGAACCGGAAAAACTGATTGTTGAAGAAGATGATGAAGAATATACACCGACTTTAATCGAACGTGTTACCGGCTTTTCCATTGCCAAGCGCAACCGCAAAAAGAAAGAGGCCATGGAACGCTACGAACAAATGACCCCGACTTTTTCGGAAAGCAACGGCACCGATGATGAAAAACTCAACCTCGAGATTCCGTCATTCCTGCGCCGCAGATAAAATAAGAATTATGCAAAAAAAATACCTTCAGCACCAAACTGAAGGTATTTTTTTAACAATTAATGTGTTGCATGTGGATACCTAACTTTTTCAGGAGCTTTGTCTTCTTCCCAATCCATCGGTTGAATATCCCTATGCCAATACACAACCTTTGGCTGAAAACCGGGAACAGCACGCTCTGTCTTATACAAACAGGGATAAATCACGTGAGGATAATAGCCGTTTTTGATATTTTCCATCAGAAAATACATAATCTCCGGCAGATAATTTTCTACACCGACGATTTCCGTCCCATACTTGAAATAAGACTTAGGAATCTCCTTAAAGCGCATACAGGAAAAGGCATTTCCGTGACAGGCATACCACTCCGCCAAAGGAAAATTCATATGAACCTCACTGGGCAAAAAACTATGAAATTCCGACATCGGAAAAATATTGTGCCACATAAATTCGGGCTTTGGATTCTTTGCGCTCAACAATTTGCAAATCTGGTTTGTTGAATAAAACCGGCACAAAGAAACATCATCACAAAGGATAAAGCTGTTCATTTGTTCGTAACCGCGAATAAAAAAATCAAGCATTTCGATCAAAGGCATAATTTTTTCTTCGGAATTAGGAATTTTCAAAGCTTCCAAGTGAGAAAGGCGCAAATCAAAAAAGATAACCGGACCATTGTAGCGCGAATGTTTCATCAACGTGGCAAACTCCCCACCATATTTGGTTGAAAGTTCCTCAAACTTTTCTTGTTTACACATAATATTATTTTTTTTAAGAGTTAATAATAAGATTAATTATAAGTAAGTAATCACGTTGTATAACAAAGGAGATAAAGAATCAAGTAAAATATTTGCGCAAAACGTATGTAATCCGCCGGTTTTAAACAAAAAAGTTTCCGACCTTTTCAAACTTAATCACGCTTCGACCGTAATGCCACCGGAAGAACGCCCGTCTTCATCAAGACTTGAAAGACGTAACTCTATTTCCTCAACCAAAAGCTCATAGATTTTAATGAGTGTCTTATTTCCATTGTGCTCCGGATACAATTCACAAAGCCTCTCGGAATAATCTTTCAAATAAAGCTCCAGTTCTTCTCGCGTAAACTCTCGAATTAAGGTCAACATCGCCTCATGGGTAACCACGCATTGTTCAGCTTTGGCGTCATAAGCTTTTCTAAGCCTTACAAGTTCACGATAATTATCTATCGCCCAACCAACAATAAAAAAAACAATAAAGAAAGCACAGCCAAGCAATACCAAATAAAATTCTGTCATAACCAAAAAATTTTAAGTTAAACACTCAGAATTCACTAATCGGCAAAAAACGTAAAGTTTATCTTCCGTGCCAAGTTTTTCTTATTAACGGTTTCCTCATCATCGCCCAAACCATTGACCTCGCGATAACCAATATCTCCTTGTAAATCGTTAAGAATCTCACCGCACATTTGTGTCCCAATTTTAAGAAGAGGCACATCGAACATCCCTTTACTTGTCTTCAAATCACGCTTAGCTTTGTTTAACGCGACACACAAAAGCGAAATAACGACAGCCGCAATAACAACCACGGCAATCAACACATAATAAATATTCATATAAAATAATTTTTAGTGAAACAATAATAGTTAATTACCCTCATAGTACAAAACTTTATTTTTTTGTCAACAAAAAAATCCGGCGGCAATACGCCAACCGGATACAAAATTAAATAAATAATTAAAATTCTATAACAGGACAAACATAACCACCACTGTCTTTTCTATGATGATTTTTACCAACATAACCAGTACTAAAATATTGATACCAAGCATAATCAACAGAAAATTCAGAAGAAGACCAATAGTACCAGTCACTAAATAAATCAGCACCTTTTATTAAAGCCAATTTTGCATTAATAAGAATCTTATTGCCATAAAAACTTTTAAGCTCATCAAGACTTGGTAAAAATGCTTCTCCTGCTTTAACACCATCAACAGCGTATTCTGCACAATACTCCGCTGCCTCTGCTGTTATCCAGTTATCTTTAGCCACATTTAAAATTAAACAGGTATTTTCTTTTCCGCTCAATCCATTTGGCATATCAAAAAACAAACCAGCATTGGCCCAAAACAACAGCTTTTGATGCAAAAGCACAATCAAACCATGCTCACCAGTCTTATCTACATACCCCACAACACCGGTCACAGTTTTGTTCGGAATGAGTTCTTCAGAAAACAACTTGTCTTCGGCATAATAAAACATCCCGACTTTCTTTTTCTGAATTTTCCCTTTGGGCTCAAAATTTGTTCCCTTTGGAAAACACCAACACCACAGCTCACTGCATAACGACAGAAATTCCAAAGAAAATTCCTTCCAAATTTCTTTTTTGGATTTTTTCTCTTGTCTTTCCATAACAATATAGATTTAAAATTATAAAACTAAAATAATAAACACTTGCCCAAACACTATTAGACTTTCCAGATTTTGTCAACATAAAATCTAAAACATCTCTCGATTAACATTCGAATATAAATTATTGCAATATACTCATCCACTACCACAACCTCTCATACTTATCCTAAATTTTGCCATTCCCCGTTTCTTGCCACTCTACTCCTCTTGCCTTTCCCTGCTTATTGCCGCTCTCCTCCTCTTGCCAAAATCATCCCCCACTATCGATTAGACAAAATTAGCCACAACAAAGAAATCTCAAAAAAAAGGAGAGTAGATTTCTCTACCCTCCTCAAAGATCAAACCTAAAGTCTAAACTATTCAGCTGAAGTCTCTTGCGGAGCTTCCAAAGCTGCCTTAGCTTTTTCAGCCTCTTCTTCCTCTTTCAAGGTCTGAATTTCCTTGTCGTTCTGAGCGGCAACTTTACGCAACGCACGCAGAACTGTACCGGTACCGGCCGGAATCAAACGACCGACGATAACGTTTTCTTTCAAACCTTTGAGATCATCAACCTTACCTTCAACCGCAGCTTCGGTCAAGACACGAGTTGTCTCTTGGAATGACGCAGCTGAAATAAATGACTTGGTCTGCAATGATGCCTTGGTAATACCGAGCAAAATCGGATCAGCTACAGCCGGTGTACCGTTTTCGGCCACAACTTTAGCATTTTCTTCTTCAAAGACATCACGGTCAACCTGCTCACCGACTAAGAAAGTTGTATCTCCTGGGTTGGTGATTTCGACCTTCTTAAGCATCTGAGAAACAATAACCTCAATATGCTTATCGTTAATCTTAACACCTTGCAGGCGGTAAACGTCTTGAACTTCCTTAACCAGATATTCAGCCAATTTCTCAACACCGAGAACACGGAGAATATCATGCGGAGCCGGCGTACCTTCAACCAACATGTCACCCTTCTTAACAACATCACCTTCTTGAACAACAAGATGACGTCCTTTCGGGATAAGATATTCTAAAGGCTCACCCTTAGCCGGAACAACGGTAATACGCTGTTTAGCCTTGTAGTCTTTACCAAACTCAACCACACCATCAATATCAGAGATGATAGCAGGATCTTTTGGACGACGAGCTTCGAACAACTCGGCAACACGAGGCAAACCACCGGTAATATCTTTTGTTTTAGAGCTTTCACGCGGAATTCTCGCAATAACATCACCGACTTGAACTTCGTCGCCGTTGTCAACACTCAAAATCGCATCAACTGACAGATAATAACGAACTTCTTTACCATTGTCATAGGTAATATAGTTACCATTTTCATCTTTCAGCATAATACTCGGTTTAAGGTTAGAGCTGGCTGAATTTGAACGCCAATCAACAACTACCTTAGAAACAATACCGGTTGTCTCATCAACGGTCTCTTTAATTGAAACATTATTAATCAAATCAACCAATTCAACTTTACCGGCTTTTTCGGTAATAACAGAAACAGTAAACGGATCCCACTCGGCAACCTTCTGTCCTTTCTTAACCTTAGAGCCTTCAGCAACCAAAATCTTTGTACCATAAGGAACATGGTGACGAGATTTCTCGCGGTCGTTTGCATCAACGATAACGATTTCACAGTTACGAGACAAGACAATAGCATGACCATCTCTGTTAATAACCGTATGAGCGTTATCAAGTTTCAATGTACCTGCAAACGGAACTTCGACTGAAGACTGTTCAGCAGACTTAGACGCAGCACCACCGATGTGGAAGGTTCTCATGGTCAACTGAGTACCAGGTTCACCGATTGATTGAGCGGCAATAACACCGACAGCTTCTCCGATGGTAACCGGCGTACCACGAGCCAAGTCACGACCATAACAAGCGGCACAAACACCATGTTCAGCTTCACAAGTCAAAACTGAACGGATTTTAACTTGTTCAACACCGGCAGCTTCAACAACTTCAACGTCGTTCTCATCAATCAGTTTACCTTTCTTGATTAAAACTTCGCCTGTTTCCGGATGAACAATATCTTCCTGAATGGTACGACCAAGAATACGATCACCGATTGAAACGATAACATTACCGCCATCAACAACCGGACGAACAATAATGCCTCTTTCGGTACCGCAGTTGCTTTCGGTAACAACCACATCCTGAGCCACATCAACCAAACGACGGGTCAAGTAACCGGAGTTAGCTGTCTTCAAAGCCGTATCGGCCAAACCTTTACGAGCACCGTGGGTAGAGTTAAAGTACTCTAACACCGTCAAACCTTCTTTAAAGTTTGAAATAATCGGTTGTTCAATAATTTCACCATTCGGCTTAGACATCAAACCACGCATACCGGCAACTTGGCGCATTTGAGCGGCAGAACCACGCGCACCGGAGTGAGCCATCATGTAAACAGAGTTGATATAGCCATGTTCGGTTTTTGAAATATTTTTCATCATTTCATCAGCAACTTTATCTGTGCAAGCTGCCCAAATATCAACGACTTTGTTATATTTCTCACCTTTGGTGATTAAACCGTTTTGATACTGTTGTTCAAACTCTTTAACCTGAGCCTCTGTCTCGGCAACCAGCTGTTTCTTAGCTTCAGGAACGATAAGATCGTCTTTACCAAACGAAATACCGGCTTTACAAGCATTTGTGAAACCAAGAGTCATGATTTTATCAACGAACAAGCAGGTTTCTTTCTGACCACAGTGACGATAAACCGTATCAATGATTTCACCGATTTCTTTCTTCTTAACCAAACGGTTAACTAAAGAGAACGGAACATTTTTATGCTTCGGCAAAGTCTGAGAAACGATAATACGTCCGGGGGTCGTATCAACCAAACCATATTTAACTTCACCATCATCAGAAACATATTCCATACGGCATTTAATCTTGGCATGCAGGTCAACGGTCTTAGCAAACAAAGCCATTTCGACTTCATCAAAGTTAGCAAAGACAGAGCCTTCACCAATCATACCATCAGCTTCATAGGTCAGATAATAAATACCCAATACCATATCTTGAGACGGCACGATAATCGGTTTACCGGAAGCCGGAGACAAAATATTGTTGGTAGACATCATCAAAACACGAGCTTCGAGTTGAGCCTCAACCGACAAAGGAACGTGAACAGCCATTTGGTCACCATCGAAGTCGGCGTTAAACGCGGTACAAACGAGCGGGTGCAAGTGAATAGCTTTTCCTTCAACCAAAACCGGCTCAAAAGCTTGAATACCCAAGCGGTGCAAGGTCGGCGCACGGTTTAACATAACCGGATGCTCACGAATAACTTCTTCCAAGATATCCCAAACTTCCGGACGTTCTTTTTCGACCATGCGTTTTGCAGCTTTAATGGTTGTTGCGTGGCCATAGAGCTCAAGTTTTGCATAAACAAACGGCTTAAACAATTCCAGAGCCATCTTCTTCGGCAAACCGCATTGGTGCAACTTCAGTTCCGGACCAACGGTAATAACCGAACGACCGGAGTAGTCAACACGCTTACCGAGCAAGTTCTGACGGAAACGACCTTGTTTACCTTTGAGCATATCAGACAAAGACTTGAGCGGACGTTTGTTGGTACCGGTAATGGCACGAGCACGACGACCATTATCAAACAACGCATCAACCGCTTCTTGAAGCATACGTTTTTCATTGCGGATAATAATATCCGGTGCATGCAATTCCATCAAGCGTTTCAAACGGTTGTTACGGTTGATAACGCGACGATATAAGTCGTTCAAATCAGAGGTAGCAAAACGACCACCATCCAACGGAACGAGCGGACGCAACTCAGGCGGAATAACCGGCAGAACGGTTAAAATCATCCATTCCGGTTTGGTGTTTGAATTAATAAAGTTTTCAATTAATTTCAAACGTTTTACCAACTTTTTGCGCTTAGCTTCCGAAGCATTGTCTTTGAGCTCGGCACGAATAGCGGCACGTTCAGCCTCAAGATCGATACCGGCCAAAATTTCGCGGATAGCCTCAGCACCGATACCAGCACGGAAAGAATCCTCGCCATATTCGTCAATAGCTTCTTGATACTGCTCTTCGGTCAAAAGCTCATTGATAGAAAGCGGTGTCAAGCCCGGCTCAATCACAATATAGCTTTCGAAATACAGCACGCGTTCCAAAGCCTTCATCGGAATGTCGGTCAGAACGGAAATACGGCTCGGCAAAGATTTCAAGAACCAAATATGAGCCACCGGCGCAGCCAGTTCAATATGTCCCATTCTTTCACGACGAACCTTAGACAAGGTAACTTCAACGCCGCACTTTTCGCAGACAATACCGCGATATTTCATACGTTTATATTTACCGCACAAGCATTCATAGTCTTTAACCGGACCAAAAATACGAGCGCAGAACAAACCATCGCGTTCCGGTTTGAATGTACGATAGTTAATGGTTTCAGGCTTTTTAACCTCACCATACGACCACGAACGAATTTGTTCCGGCGAAGCGATTGAGATTTTGATTTTGTCAAAAGATTCCTCACCGGAAACCTGCTGACCAAAATACTTCATAATATCATTCATATTAACTAAACTCCTATGCCTTAAACTTCTTCGTTCAACAATTCAACATTCAGACACAAAGACTTAATTTCTTTGACCAAAACGTTAAAGGATTCAGGAACGCCGGCCTCAAAGCTGTCTTCGCCGCGAACAATGGCTTCATAAACCTTTGTACGACCGCTGACATCATCAGACTTAACGGTCAGCATTTCCTGCAAGGTATAAGCTGCACCATAAGCCTGCAAAGCCCAAACTTCCATTTCACCGAAACGTTGACCACCGAACTGAGCCTTACCACCCAAAGGTTGTTGAGTAACCAAAGAGTACGGACCAACAGAACGAGCGTGCATTTTTTCATCAACAATGTGGTGAAGTTTAATCATATAGATAATACCGACGGTAACCTTACGGTCAAACTTCTCACCGGTACGACCATCATAAAGATCAATCTGACCCGAAGTCGGCAAACCGGCTTTTTCCAACATCATATTAATATCGGCATTAGAAGCACCATCGAATACCGGCGTAGCTGTCGGAACACCATTTTTCAGGTTTGAAATCATTTCCAGCTTTTCCGGTTCACTCAAAGGAACGATATCACGGTTGTACTGTTTTTCACCATAGATATCTTTAAGTTTCGCATTGAGTTCATCAATGGTCTTTTCACCGCGTTTGTACTGCTCGCACATTTCGTTGAGTTGTTTACCCAATTCTTTAGCGGCCCAACCGAGGTGCGTTTCCAAAATTTGACCGACGTTCATACGAGAAGGCACACCCAGCGGGTTCAACACGATATCAACCGGCGTACCGTCTTCCATATAAGGCATATCTTCAAGCGGCAAAACGCGAGAAATCGTACCTTTGTTACCGTGACGTCCGGCAATTTTATCACCGGATTGAATCTTACGTTTGGTTGCAATAAAGACCTTAACCATCTTCAAGACACCCGGCAACAAATCATCACCGCGCTGAACTTTTTCAACTTTGTCTTCAAAATGTTTCTGAACTTTTTCCAAACGAGCGTCATAGGCATTAAGGAATTCCTCAACTTTTGCCATAACTTCTTCGTCTTTAACCACGATTTTACGCCATTGAGCTGATGGAACGGCAGCCAAGACCTCTTCCGAGATAACGGCATTTTTAGCAATACCCTTCGGAGCATCAACCACTTTCTGTCCCATAAGCATAGACTTCAAGCGCGCTTCACAGCTGCGGCGAATAATTGCCAACTCATCTTCGCGGTCTTTAATCAACTGAGAAATTTCAGCCTGTTCGATTGAAAGGGCGCGCTCATCTTTCTCAACACCGCGGCGAGAGAAGACATGAACATCAACCACAATACCTTCAATACCCGGCTGAACACGCAAAGACGTATCACGAACATCAGAAGCTTTTTCACCAAAGATAGCGCGCAAAAGTTTTTCTTCCGGTGTAACCGGAGATTCACCTTTTGGTGTAACCTTACCGACCAAAATATCACCGGCCTTAACTTCGGCACCGATATAAACGATACCGGATTCATCAAGGTTGCGCAAAGCTTCTTCACCAACGTTCGGAATATCGCGGGTAATTTCTTCTTGACCGAGCTTGGTATCACGAGCCATAACCTCAAATTCTTCAATATGCAGAGAGGTCAAAACATCATCGCGAGAAATCTGCTCCGACAACAAGATAGCGTCTTCGTAGTTCAAACCGTTCCACGGCATGAAAGCAACCAACAAGTTGCGTCCCAAAGCCAACTCACCCATATTGGTGCAAGGACCGTCGGCAATAATATCACCGGCATGAATCTCGTCCCCGACCTTAACCAACGGAACTTGGTTAATGCAGGTATTTTGGTTTGAACGACGGAACTTCTGAAGCTTGTAGATTTCGACACCGGCACCGGCCACATCACCGCTCAAAGAACGAACAACGATACGGTTAGCATCAACGGCATCAACCACACCATCATATTTAGCAACTACAGTCGCACCGGAATCTTTGGCAACTTTAGCTTCCATACCGGTACCGACCAGCGGAGCTTCCGAACGCAACAAAGGCACACCTTGACGCTGCATGTTTGCACCCATCAAGGCACGGTTCGCGTCATCATTTTCCAAGAACGGAATAAGCGCGGTTGCGACAGAAACCAACTGTTGCGGAGAAACGTCGATGAAGTTAATTTCGCTCGGATGAGCAAACTCAAATTCACCGGCCTTACGGCAAGCGATCAAATCATTTACAAAATGACCGTCATCTTTAACTGCAGCGTTGGCTTCGGCGATGATATATTTACCTTCTTCATCAGCGGAAAGATAAACAACTTCCTTGGTAACCACGCCGTCAACAACCTTACGATACGGACATTCAATAAAGCCATATTTATTAATGCGGGCATAAGTTGCCAAAGAGTTAATCAAACCGATGTTTGGACCTTCCGGCGTTTCAATCGGGCAGATACGACCATAGTGAGTCGGGTGCACGTCGCGGACTTCAAATCCGGCGCGATCACGAGACAAACCACCGGGACCCAAGGCCGAAAGACGACGCTTGTGCGTAATTTCGGACAACGGGTTGTTCTGGTCCATAAATTGCGACAACTGAGAAGACCCGAAGAACTCACGAATAACCGAAGCAATCGGCTTGGCATTAACCAAATCCTGCGGCTTTACATTATTCAAAACTTCGGAAGACATTCTTTCGCGAATAGCTCTTTCCATACGGAGCAAGCCCATGCGATATTGGTTTTCCATCAACTCACCGACGGAACGAACACGACGGTTACCCAAGTGGTCAATATCATCAACTTCGCCCTTACCGTCGCGCAGTTCAACCAAATGCTTAACAATGCGCAAGATATCATCTTTGCGAAGAACACGGCAAGTATCCGGAGCCTCATCAAAAGAAATATCCAAAGCGGCATTCATCTTAACACGACCGACGGAAGACAAGTCATAACGCTCATTATCAAAGAACAAAGCGCGGAACAACTGGTCAGCGGTTTCATAGGTAGGCGGTTCACCCGGACGCATAACACGATAGATATCGAGCAAGGCCTCCTCACGGCAGTGGTTTTTATCGCTGGCCAAAGTATTGCGGATATAAGGTCCGACATTAACACCGTCGATATACAAAATCTTAATTTCGCTGATTTTGGCGCTTGTAATCTTGTTCAACAGCTCTTCGGTAATTTCATCACCGGCATCGGCAATAACTTCACCGGTTTTGGGCAAAACAACCGGCGCGCCCAAGAATTTTCCGAGAACCTTTTCTGAAGGCATACGGAAATATTCAAGGCCGTTATCAACCAACTTCTGAGCCAAGCGCGGAGAAATTTTCTTACCGGCTTCCAGAACAACTTCGCCTGTTTCGGCATTAATCAAATCATACTCAAACTTAATACCTTTCATGCGCTCCGGCATAAACTTAACTTTCCAGTTCTTTTTATCGGCAACAAAGGTATCAACATCATAGAAGTAAGACAAGATTTCTTCTTTATCCATACCTTTAACTTCGGCCGGATTAATTTTCTTGCCTTCTTTAGCGAGCTGAGCAATTTTCTCTTCCGTTTCTTTAGAATAGAGAGAATAAAGAATTGATGTAACCGGCAGCTTGCGGCGGCGGTCAATACGAGCATAAACCAAATCTTTGGCATCAAACTCAAAATCGAGCCAAGACCCGCGATAAGGAATAACGCGAGCCGCAAACAAATATTTACCGGAAGAAACGGTTTTGCCTTTATCATGATCAAAGAACACACCCGGAGAACGGTGCATCTGAGAAACGACGACACGTTCCGTACCGTTAAAGATAAATGTACCTTTATCGGTCATCAGCGGAATATCGCCCATATAAACGTCTTGCTCTTTAATATCGTGGATAGATTTAGCACCGGTAGCTTCATCAACATCCCAAACGACCAAACGCAAAGTAGCCTTAACCGGAGCGGCATAGGTCATATCGCGTTTAAGACATTCTTCGACATCATACTTTGGCTCTTCGAGTTCGTATTTAACGAATTCGAGTTCACCATTGCCGGAAAAATCTTTGATTGGGAAAATTGATTTGAACACTTCATCAAGGCCGAACTCAGAGTTTTGTCCGTTAATGAAGTTATTATAAGAACCGGTCTGAACTTCAATCAAGCTCGGCATTTCGGAAACGGAATCGATTTTGCCGAAGCTTCTTCTTACACGTTTTTTGCTCGTATAAGATTCTTTCATTAGCCTTCATCCTTTATAAGTTAAAAATCCGCGGCAATCCACACGGAGCCAAGCTCCGAACCCGCCTGCAGAATGTTGAAAAAACGAAATTTATTCACAGAACCGCGCCACACCACTGACCTATAAAGAAAACCTCTTGACGCAGATTCGCAAAATAATAAAAAACAAAAAGTCGTATTCTTATACAACTGCAAGTCTAAAATGGCAAGTATTTTTTTGCAAATTGAGTCAAGTTTTTTTAATTTTATCCCAAGGAAAGATTCTTAATTCTTTTAAAACCGCCGACTTCTCGCTTAAACTACTTGACAAAATTTTCGTAACGCATTATAAGAAACATGAAAACTATATTATTAACTCGAAAAAACATACAATTATGGAAATTACAATTATCGGCACAATCTGTGCGCTTGTCCTAGGCAAAGTTGCTTACGACATCGAAAAAAATCAAGACACAACAATCATGCAATTAATAAGCCTCTATGTTTTGCTGTTTGCAGTAGGCATCTTCGGCGGATTGAGTGGTCTAAACACGCAAATAAATTGGGCGGATTGGATAAGATTTTTCTGCGGCGCGTTCGGTATGTTCATGCCGGTTTATGCCGCTTATGCCTTGATTAAAGCCAAAGACAAAAAAGAGCACGTCAAAGGAACAATCATAATCCTTCTGCTCTTTATTGCTGCCTGCATTGCCATTTATATGCTCGGCTATTGCGGATTCTCCGGCTTGCTTTACACTTTTGCCGGACTAGCTATCCTCGGCATTGCCACTGTCGTAGAAGTCATCGGCACTTTTGGCATTCTGCTTGGCATAATCATTAAAAAAAGTCGTGGTTAACCCCACGGCTTTTTTGCTTTTTAAAATAACTTGACAAAAAACTAGACTCTGCTATAACAAAAGAAGTTTTTTATTATTATTCACTTTTAAAATCATACTATTATGGATACCAAAGAACAGGCGCTTGCCGCCATTCAAGAAATTATGAAACAAAACGGGTTAAGCAAAGAAGATATCCTTTCCGCATGGAACATTGCTCCCACTGCCGCCGAAAAATTGGAATACGAAATTCTCTACACGGACGGCACACATTCCTGGTTTCCGCTAGTTGGCAAAATCCCGTGGGGCGTGATTATCTTCGGTTGTGCAATACAACTCAAAGAAATTCCGGACAAAATGAGCTATAACAAAGCGCAAAACTTTTGCTCTAAAGCACTTCTCAAGGGCAAAAAATGTAACAGCGGCTCAAAGTTTTTTTGGAAAAAGATAATCAATCTGAACGAAGAAGACTTAAACAAGCTAAACGGCTTTATCACCTCAATCAATGGTCAGCCGCTTAAAGGTGATTACTGGACAACCGGAAAATGTCATGATTATGACGCTTGGATTGCCTTCCTTTACAAAACACAACAGGGGCTTTCCAGCGCCAACCGCCATGGCAAATTCAAAGCCCGCAGAGTCATCGAAATTGCCGAATTTGAATAACCCTAAAATCAGCTTCTTTCCGGAAGCTGATTTTTTTCTTTATAAAAAGAAAAAAATGAAATAAAATAAAATTGCTCAAATAATTAAGGATAGCAAAATGAAAAAACAAATCATTCTCTTAGCAGCACTATTTTGCGCCGCCTGCAGCTTAAACAAACATTACGCCATTTACCAATATGATAACGGCAATGACTATGTCAAAGACGGCACCATCCGCATTGTTGACACCAAAAGCGGAAAAATCGGCTATGCCACACCGGATGGCAAAGTCTTAATTGAGCCCCAATATGCCTATGGCTACCCGTTTGAAAACGGCATTGCCAAAGTCACCGAAAGCGGCAGCTCAAAAGCCGTAACCGACTCTCATGGCGAATATCATTATTGGGACAGCGATGACTGGTTTTACATAGATAAGCAAGGCAACAAGATTAACAAGAAATAAAAAAAATCCCTTGGCGACAAAAACAACCAAGGGATTTTTCAGTTACAAATTTTTTTCCGCCCATTTTGAGGCTTTTTTAAGATAAAGATTGCATTTTTCAAGTGAAAGATGACCGTCATCGTCTTCCAGCCCTTTCTGCGCATCAATATAAAATTCATCGTCGTCAGCCAAAACCTTTTTAATTTTGTTAAGTTCGATTAAAACATTTTGCGGAGACAACCCGCCGGCATAGCCTTGATATACATCGGGATAAATCAAAGGCAACCGCTTTTCGGGAAGAATTCCACCACCGAAAGAAGAATCATACAAACAGTCAAACTCAAGCCCTTCTTGATAAAGATAATGAATGACTTCTTTGTTGCTGTCGTTATAAGACAAAATAAAGCGTTGAGCGCTGTATTTACGTATCATATTTCGCAACACAAGAACATTAAAATCTTTTTCGCGCCCGATTTTGAAGTTAAGCTGCACCCGAGAAAAAATCGGCTCACCATTATCATGCTGCAAGCTCAAAAAAGTATCCAACTCTTTAGGAATTTTTCCGGCACAAAAGGCCTCTACCCAGTCTTTATTCACATGCAATGCCAGTTTTGTAAACGGCGTCACATAAAGAGCCAAAGCCCAAATCCACCAATACCGAGCCATACCAAAAGCTGCTTTTTCACCAGATACCTGAATACCGATTTCTGCTAAGGGATACTTCTCACACAGATTAAGCAAAGCCTTCATATCGGTAAACTCATTCGCACCGGAAAGTGTAATCGTCGTTAGCTTCATAACATAAAAATTTTAAGTAATAAAAATCATTAAGAAAGCATATCATAACAAAAGCGGATAGCTTCTTCACATGAAACATCTTTTTCAAAATGATAAAGAAGTTTTTCCTCACCACTGCCCATAGACCTTTTCTTAAAATCGAGAACCGAAATTTCTTGTCCGGAATGATTATAATGACAAGCAAGAAAATACAAATCATCATTAATTTTCTTAAGCGGCAGCAAAAGATCTTGAGATTCCTTAACACAGAACAAACTGTCCGAAAAAGAAATAATTTCACCGCGACCCAGCACATTACCATAATAGCGCTCATGAAACTTCACGCCATAAAAACATCCCAAATACTCATTATCTTCGGGCATGTAAAGATGATAAAGATAAATATTTTCCGCCGACAACAAAACCGCTGTTCCCAAATTTAGAGAAATCGCCAAAGCAATGGTATCCAAAAGATCTTCTGGATAAACCACCGGAGCGTTCATAGCCAGATGAACTTTGAAAGCATCTCGATCATTTGATTGAAACTTTCTTTTTTTACCAAAATTAAATTTAACCATAATATCATAATTTTTAAGTGAATAATAATAAATTAGCAAAACTAAAGTATGAAAAAAAGTTCACAATGTCAAGCACAGAAGCTCAAGCGGCATTCCGCTTTTTAATTTTTTCAAGAACATTATTCAAACGAGCCTGCACTTTTTCCTGTCCCTCAGCATCAGCAAACTTAACCGCAATTAAGAGATACAAATCAATCAGCTCTTTTTCAAAGTTTTTTCTGAAATCATTTTCGGTTTTCGGAATATCCAGCGCCTTCATATAAGTATCTTTGGCTTTAAGCTCATCAATATGGTCTTTAATTTCAATATCCAAAACGTGTTTATCCGCCCACAATTTTTTCAAAACCTCAAAATTTTCCATAACCATACCTTTCAAAATGAAAATCACAACCAAGATAATAAAGAAAAACAATCTTGCATACAACACAATTTTCTGCTACACTAACAGCAAATAAATCAAGCAAAAAGGGCCACACAATGACAAGCAAGCCAAAAGAATTTTTATCCCCGATTGACCAAAATAAATACGAGCTTTTTCAAAAATCATGCTTAAACCACACACTATCCGACGCTATAAAAGAAAAAAATCTTGATAAATTAGACAGCTTCTTATTGCAAGTTGAAAAGGACTATCCGCTCAGCAAAGAAAAGCTCCGTTTTTTAATAAAATCATATAGATTTATTGCCGACAAATACTCAGGAATAAGAACGGACAAATCCGCCCAAATGCGTCAAGAATCTTACAAGAGATGTGCTGACAACGCGCGCAAACTCTTACCTTTTCTCAACAAAGACCTTTCAAAAGCCCAAACGCGAGAGGATAAAAAGAAAATTTACGCCCAAATAATCCAAACAATCCGCACCTCGTGGCAAAAAGATGAAGATAATATGACGCTGGCCAAATCCCTTGCCGAAATCGGCGATTTTCTAAAAGAAAATGAAACCATCCGGCTTGAGAGCTTTGAAGGCACTCCGCGCGAATATAACCAAGACGAGATTTACAGCCTTGCCATAAAAAACGCCGCTATAAATTTTAAACGTTGGAAAAATAAAGAAGAAAATGCAGCAATTATTGAATTTACCAAAGAAACGGAAAATAAAATAAAAGATAAAACCAAGCTTGAAACCACCATGAAAAGAAGCATCACATCACCCGACATATGGCAAACATTAAAAAATTACTTTTCATCGGACAGAAGATAGAAAAATCCCTCATTTTTCCAAATGAGGGATTTTTCTAAGAAAACAACCTATTGAGCCGCACGCAAAGCATTAATCACATTTGTCGCGATTGTCTGCGCCTCGGAATCAATTCCGGCGGCTTCAAGCGCCATCTTTTTAAGACAAGTGCTGACAATCTCATCTTTGGTCACGGTCAAACTTTTGGTAAAGAGCGTTCCGTTCTGTAACATCGAATTCGCCTCGGTCAAAGCACAAGCTCGAAACTTTTCCTGAGCCGAAGCATTTGAACTAACAGTCATATATTTATCAAGATGAGAACAACCACCAACCAAAATCGCCACACCCAAAAGCAAACAATATTTTTTCATAACAATCCCCTTTGAATAATCACAAGACAAATAAAAAATAAAACAAACTGTTTAATTTTTTATGACTTACCCTGATTTAAAAACAAAAAAGAGCATCAAACTTTCAGCATAACACACTCTTATGAATGGTTAGAAGCTCTAGATTCCACAAACCTTGTTTTCCGGATAGTTTAACCGGATTTTTTAAAACCTCAATATTTTCAAGCCGCCATGCATACCGCCCGACACGCCAATCACCGAAATCACGCTCAGCTTCACTCTGCGCTTGGATAAATTCTTCCGTCATCAAAATACAATCAACCAAATCGGCCACAACCATCACCTCACCCAAGGCACAATCTTTGATATGATACTTTTCCGCCAAGAGCTTGCGCTCTTTAGAAAGCGGCCTATGCGAGGCATGAATGGCAAGCTTTCCGCGATATCTCGTCGCCCAGGACCGCGTCTCAAACTTTTTCAACCCCAGTGCAATCGCTTGCGCATAAGGCTGCCAAATGGTTATCGCCTTCATCAAACGCCCTCTGACTCATTATAGCCAATCAATCCTACCCCACAAATGCTTTATTGAAAAGAATAATCATTGCCTTGTGCAACTCATTTATATTTTTCTTTTGCCTTAACTCCTTTACCCTACCCCTCATCTTTCCTCTCTCCAATTTTTCTCTCTCTGAACCTTCCTCCTTTCTCCCTCGTTTAACCACTCTCCGCTTACCCACCCATTTTTTTCACTTCACTCATCAGCTTGCACCCATCCTTTCCGATTTCAATCGCCTCTTGTTCACACTCTCTTATCGCCATCCATTGCCTTCTCACTCTTACCTCTCCTTGCAGACACACTCTTATCCCTTTCCACTTTACCTCCAGTACTTTCCTGCCCCTTTCCACTCGTCCTCTCCATCGCTTTTCTGCCCCTCTCATCACACCCCTCACCATCCCTTTATTGTTTTAGACAAAATTAACAGAAACAGAATCTCACCATATTTTACAACTTATCTCCATTCAGCTTTCAAACACAAAAAAAATCCCGATCAGCCATAACAGGAGAGGCATAATCGGGATTTTATCTCTGAAATAACTTTCAGAGGAACAGAAAGGTACTAAGAAGGATTACTTCAATTCAACCTTAGCGCCGGCAGCTTCAAGTTTCTTCTTGATTTCTTCTGCTTCAGCCTTAGCAACACCTTCTTTAACAGTCTTCGGAGCACCGTCAACGAGATCCTTAGCTTCTTTCAAGCCCAATTGGGTAATAGCGCGGATTTCTTTAATAACGTTAATCTTATTAGCGCCGGCTTCAGCAAGAACGATTGTAAATTCGTCTTTTTCTTCAGCAGCAGCACCACCGGCAGCGCCACCGGCAGCAACAGCAACAGCAGCAGCGGCAGAAACGCCCCATTTTTCTTCCAACATTTTTGCAAGATCAGCAGCTTCCATAACGGTAAGAGCTGACAATTCATCAACTAACTTGGCTAAATCGGCCATAATTTTTCTCCAAAAAATAAATTAAATCTAAAAAATTAAAATCACAAACTTGTTACTCTTTACTTAGCTTATTCTTTCAAGCATGAGCCTTAAGCTCCCCGCTTGAAAAATAAAAAAAACTAAGCAGCTTCTTTTTCGCTGTATGCCTTGGCCAAACGAGCCAACTGAGCACCGGGAGCCTGCAAAAGACCAATAATCTTGGCGCGCAGTTCGTCCATAGAAGGAATGCTTGCCAATTTTTTGATTTCGTCGATTGTAAGAATACCAGTATCAGTAGCACCACCAACGATAACCAATTTTTCATTATCTTTTGCGAAGTTAACACAAACTTTGCAGGCAGAAACCGGATCACTGGCAAAAGCAACCGCAGTCGGACCTTGGAACAGGTCAGCCAAACCTTCAAATTTTGTGCCTTTAAGAGCAAGACGAGTAATGCGATTTTTAGTAACTCTGAAACCAGCGCCGGCTTCTCTGATTTTATCTCTAAGTTCCGAAACTTCTTTAACGGTCAATCCTTTATAATGAGAAACGACCACAACTTCAGACTTAGAAAACAATTCATTAAGCTCGCTGAGTAACTGTGCTTTTTCTTCGCGATTCACTTGTTGTCTCCACTATAAAACACCGCCTCATAAAGCAAACGCCTCAAACAAAGCATCGCCTTAAAAGCAATGTCATTTTTTACACACATTGCCTACTTGCCGTCAAACGGCAACCAAGCAAGACCTAATCTGTCCAGGAGAAAAAAGATAAAAAAATTCTCTACTCCCGTCTACGTAGGACAATTAAGAAAGGTTACCAAGAAAAACCCGTTTTAAGAACCAATGCCTTAACCCCAAGTTTTTAATAATAGCCCACCACCTACGGTCTTGGACAGTTTTCAAAGGCGCAAAGCCTCTGAAGAGCGAGCAAGGAAAATCCTCACTCAAAACATCAATCAAGAAAAATCATCACTTAAAAACATAAATGAAGAAATTTCTCTTTCAAAATATCAATCAAGAAAAGTCTTTCACCTCAAAGCTTGAGCTCAAAGCCCTTTCTCTAATAATATCCAAAAAACTTAGATATCGGTGTTAAACACCAAAAAAACTCAACTGTCAAGCAGAATCTTAACCTCAAGAGTCAAGCCCCGCTCAACAGACTTAGGCAGCCCCTTTTTCAGAAGCTGCCTAAATCTCAAAAATTACAAGGCAGAAGCATCAACCTTAACGCCGACACCCATGGTGCTGCTCAAAGAAATCTTTTTAATATAAGTTCCTTTAGCACCAGCCGGTTTAGCTTTAATGATAGCATCCATAAAAGCTTTAGCGTTGTCATAAATTTTATCTTCTGAGAAGCTTGCTTTAGCAACACCGGCATGAACAATACCGTTCTTTTCAACACGATATTGAACTTCACCGGCCTTAGCCTTTTTAACGGCATTGGCAACATCAGCGGTAACAGTACCGAGTTTCGGGTTCGGCATCAAGCCTTTCGGACCCAAAACGCGAGCAACACGACCAGCCAATCCCATCATATCAGGAGTAGCAATGCATCTGTCGAACTCAATTTTACCACTCAAGATAGAGTCGATAAGATTTTCAGCTCCGACCAAATCAGCTCCGGCAGCTTTAGCTTCATCAGCTTTTTCACCCTGAGCCAAAACGGCAACGCGAATGGTTTTGCCGTTTCCGTGTGGAAGAGCGCAAACACCGCGAACCATCTGGTCAGCATATTTCGGATCAACACCAAGGTTAACTGCCAAATCAATTGTTTCGTCAAATTTTGCAGTAGCATTTTCTTTAACGATTTTAACAGCTTCTTTCAAAGAATAAGACTTTGTTTTATCAACTGTTTTATAAGCGTTTACAATTCTTTTTCCCTGCATTGTCTTACTCCACAACCTTAACGCCCATAGAAACGGCCTGACCTTTAACCATATTCATTGCAGATTCAACTGTTGAGCAGTTCAAATCCGGCAACTTAGCGGTGGCAATTTCTTTAACCTGAGCCATAGTGATTTGACCGGCAATGGTTTTTCCTGGTTCTTTAGAAGCTGACTTAATATTAGCAGCTTTTTTGATGTAGTAAGAAACCGGAGGAAGCTTTGTAACGAAAACAAAAGATTTGTCTTCATAAGCGGTAATAACAACCGGAACAGGAATACCCGGTTCCATTTTTTGGGTAGCTGCATTAAATTGTTTGCAGAAATCCATAATATTCAAGCCTTTTTGACCCAAAGCCGGACCAACCGGAGGAGAAGGGTTAGCCTTTCCGGCCGGAATCTGAAGCTTGATTAAACCTAAAATTTTCTTTTTAGACTTAGCCATTTCAAAAACCTCTTTATTAGGATCGTGGTTGAATTAGACGATGGCTCGCCTCCCACGAAATTATTAATTAACACAATCACTCCTGAAAAAGACACGATTCCTTCTCAAGAGTCGGTTTTGTATAACATAATTATTTTATTTTACAAGCATTTTTTTGAAAAATAAAAAAAATTTAAAAATTCGCGACGATTCTACTTGACAAATTTTGTCCATTAAGGTATAAAGCGAGTCCGGATAACTATAATTATGAAATTAAAATTATTTAACTATGAAAAAGATAAAAAACGTCATTTGTGATATAATCTCAACGATTATGCCAAATGAGGAAGAAATTAAGATTTTCAAGCAACGCAGCGATGATATAAAAATCGCTGATATGCTACTAGACTTGTTGGTATCGAACCTTATCTTCAAAATTTTTGTTTTGAAGAACTCGGACTGCCGTGACGGCTGTAAAGGACAATGCGGAGCTGTCATAGATGAAATTAAAAAAATTTGTGACAATAAAGAATTAAACCGCGAATGGCTGACACTCTCCCGCTTGCATATCTTTTATATGCTCGAAACAACGGAAGAATTAAATCCGTCGGTAAGGAAATACCTGCAGTTCGAAACCCAAAAATTAGGAAAAGCGCTGAGCGAAGAAGAAATATGGGAACAAGGTGATAACGAAGAGCTTATCTTTAGCTTTTTAGACACAATTGTTTCCGATGAAATTCTTCTCCAACAAGAAGAAACTTCCCTCAGGCTCTTGCTTGAAAGCATCATAATCTTAAACCTGCATATTGCAGAAGAAGACCGCTTCCAAGATTTGATCAGAAACAACGAAGCCATGCTGAAAGGGCAGCTTGCTTTGGAAAACTATTAAAGGCAGAGGACAAACCTCTGCCTTTTTTTGTTAAACACGCTTAAACACACCTTGTTCAATCGGTGGCAAAAAACCGCTCCAGCGCCCCACCACAAATTTAACATTATCAACGCGCGAAAGCGGCGGGCCTTTGTGACAGGCAAGCAGCATTTTATCAATATTTTCTTCTTCGCCAGACATCATAATTTCGACCGTACCGTCCTCAACATTTCGCACCCAACCGGAAATGCCGCCGATTTCTTCGGCATTTTTCACTGCCCACCAACGAAAACCGATTCCTTGCACCCGACCATAAATTTTGATATAAACTTCGCGTTCCATTACTTTTCGCCGTTTTTATGCAAAAAATTTTCAATCTCTCGCAGTTCGGAACGAATGGATTGACGCCTTTTCTCAGCTTCTTCATCGATTCCCCAAACCTCTGCCTGCCATAATTCTTCAACAAAAGCGGATTCAAAAACCTCATCAGCCGACAGCTTACCTTTAACAAAAGCCAAGGCCAAAAGATTAGACCGAGTAATCGACGCAACCAAGTAAAAGGCAGCAAACGCCGCATCACTCAAATTTTGAATTATTTTTTCAAAAAAAGGAGCATATTTGCGGTTTTCCAAAGGCTCGTCCAAACCTTTGGTCGTCTCCAGCTCACCGTGGATAAGCTCGCCCACCCATTGCAAAACCGGCAACCACAACTTTTCTTGCCGCCTAAAAACCTCCTCGTTCGGCGCCCAATAAAGCAAGCAGTCCGAGCGTGCAAATTGCATCAAACGCGCTGTCAGAACCGCCCGATCGGCAATAATAGCAGCTTGAGATTTTTCAATAGAAACGCCCATCGCTCCTCCTATTTACGCTTAAAGGAATCAAACAATCCTTGCGCCGCATTTCTCAAATCTTTAACCGATGACTTCAAATCTGACGCGGCATCTTTTGCTCCGTCTTTAACCATATTAGCAGCGCCTTTTGCAGTGTCAGTTACGGCAGTCACCCCATCACTAACGGCATCGCTTGCGCCTTGATAAACAGCCTGCGTGGCCTGCTGAGTTTTGCTTGGAGCCGGAAAACGTGACGCATAAGGCGTGCCGATTAAAGCCGTGTAACAGGGCGAACTATCGGAATCCAACAACAACTGTGAGCCCAAATAAGCCGTTCCGCCGGTTGTTACAACGCCGATAAGCGTTTTGATTGCCTGCGTATCATTCAACACGATTTTCGGGTCTTGCAAAGTTCCCTTAACCCGCAAGAACGAAGACAAGGCCTGCGCCCAGTTAGCGTCAACAATTTCTCCGGAATAAGGCCGCAACGAAAAATCAATCGCATCATTATTCAGATTAAGTGTACCGGAGCTGACAAAGTTCAGCTTTTTGCCGTTAAAGACAATTCCCTTCGGAAACGTAAACACACCTTTGCTGACATCACTGCGCACGACCGCACATTTCATATTGATGTTTTTATCAATATTTTTATCTATTTTAAGAGCATTAAGCAACTGGGTCACAAAATTTCCGCTCAAAATCTGCAATTGTCCGGTCTGAACAACGGATTCGCCGGCAATCAAAATAACTTGCCCGCTCAAAGAATCTGTCAGCTGGCGCAAATTAGAACCACTTCCGTTCAAACGGATATCAGCATCCAACTTACCGCCTTCAAGAATACCGAAATTTGGACTGGACGGATTAGCTTTCAGCGGCATATACAAACTTTGCAAGACCACATTCTGAGCTTTTAGGCTTGAAGATAAAGACTTCTTTGCCGCATCAATCGTGGCGGTTAAAGAAACATCACCACCGCCCACAACGGCACTCAGAGGATTAATGACTAAAACCCCATTATTCAGCTTAGCATTCAAGGCCACATTCTGAACCTGCAATTGAGGATTAATTTTCAGATTTGCGACATTAATCAAAGCCTCTGCATTCACCATCCCCAAGTACTCATAAGGAATAACCGTCGGCGGCACCAACTCCGATGCCTGAGCCGAAGATATCAAAGAAGGCAAAACAAAGGCTGTTTTCTGCTCTGCCGGCATAAGTGTCGTTACATCAATAAAATCACTGCTTAGCTGAGCCTTAACAAAAGGCAAACTCTGGGTCAAATCAGCATTAACTTGACCGGTCAAAACATTGCCGTTCACGGTTAATTTATCAAGCTTCAACGCAATTTTCTGAGCTGTCCCCGCCGCATTTCCTAGCAAAGAAATCTCGGGCGCCCCAAAATTACCGTTTGGATTATACACATCAAGCGCCATATCAAAGCTGATATTACCGTCGAGCAAGCCATTAACCACGCCATTAGCCTTCACCTCGGCGCCATAAGCCGCAACGTCAGCTTTTATCGGGAAGTCAGGCTTTTCGTTCAACAAATCATTTATCGCCCCAAGCTGTGCACTTCCTTTAATAGATTGATTATTATAAACAGCATCAAACGTCGCATTAATCGGATCATCAAGACTGTCTGTCGACATTTGAAAACTATTCAAAACCGCAGAAATAACCTCTCCGGATTGCTGATTGGCAAACACAAAAGCGCCATTTTCAATCTCAACATTATTGGCAGCAAAACCGGCCAAAGCAATGGCTTGCGGTTTTTCGGCAATAACCTCGGCGGCCTTATCAGCTTTGTCTGCGCTTATAAAGCCGGTAGCCACCGCTTGGTCTTTCAAAACGGCCAGCTGCTGTGCCGAAGGTTTTTTAACATTCGAAAAATCCCAGTTTGTAGCACCATCTGCAGCTATTTCCAGATTAATTTCCGGACGAATAATAGAGATATTATCAATCTGAACCTTACGTTCCAACAAAGGCAAAACCGCTAAAGTAATCTCTATTTTTTCAACACTGACCATATTTTCGGTTGAAGCCCAAGGAGCATTTTCAAAAGTCACATCATTAAGCACCAAAGTCGGCACAAATGAGATTCCCAGCTCGGCATTTCCGTTAATAACCAGCTTACGCCCAAGCTGTTCTTCGGTAACTTGCGCAATAAGGGGCTTGTACTTGTTCAAATCAAACGTGCGCAAAAAGATATATCCGCCAAGGATAATAAGAACCAGCAACACCAAAATTAACTTAAAAATAATCCTGACAAATCTCATTTGGTAAACTCCTTAACATTAATGCCTGCAGCTTGCAGTGTATCAACAAAATACGCCGGCAAAGGCGCGGTTAATTCCATTTTCTTATTATATAAGGGCGAAAGATTAATTTTATATGCATGAAGATACAATTTATCCGCCAAAATAGAAAATTTTTTACGTTCGCCGCCAAAATATTTATCATCTCCGGCAATCGGACAACCGATAGATTCAAGATGTGCACGAATTTGATGCGTACGTCCGGTCAAAGGACAAGCCTCAATCAAAGAAAATTTCTGCCCGACGGAATCAATCACGCAATAATGCGTCACGGCAGGCTTTCCTTCCGCCGAATCCACAACTTTTTCCCCAACTTTAAGCAATTTGTTTTTAATCTCGCCTTGCGGCTGAGCCGGTGTTCCAAAACAAAAGGCAAGATAAGTTTTTTGCAACTGATGCTCACGAAAAGCTTTGGTCAATAGCTCGGCATATTTTCTGTTTCGCGCCAAGAGGAGCAAACCGCTGGTGTCTTTATCGATTCGATGAACCAGTTTCGGCTTTTCTGCAGCTTCAAAAGTCAGAGCCTCGAGCATGCCGTCAATATGACGATTAGTATTTGTCCCCCCTTGCACCGCCAAACCGGAAGGCTTGTTAAGCACCAAAATATTCTTGTCTTTATAAATCACCAAAGACTGAGCAAAAGCAGCATCTTTTGCCGACACAAAATCTTTTTTAACCTGGGCAGAAGACTTTTCTTCATCAAGCGGCGGCACACGAATTTCTTGTCCGACGGCAAGCTTCAAAGAAGCCTCGGCTCGTTGCCCGTCAACTTTAATTTGCTTGGTACGCAAAAGTTTTTGAAACCGCCCCAAAGACAACCCCGGATAATATTTCAAAAACCAGCGGTTTAACCGCATTCCGTCATCACATGCTTTTACTTTAATCAAAGAAACGCCGGCCATATCATTTTTTTCCTTTTCACCTTATGACTTGTCTTCACCATTTTCAGATTGTTTTTCTTTACGCTTCTGTGCCTGTTTTTGAGCTCTTAACTTATCAAAATACTCGATTCTTTTCTTAATCTCGCGTTCATAACCGCGATCAACCGGAAAATACATTTTTTGACGGTGCATTCCCTCCGGAAAATAATTTGCCCCCGAAAATCCGTCTTCGCAATCGGGATCATATTCATAACCTTCACTATATCCGAGCTGTTTCATCAGCTTTGTCGGCGCATTAAGAATATTTTTGGGCGGCATAAGTGAACCGGTACGCCGCGCAGCATCTTTGGCCGCGTACATGGCTTTATACACACCGACCGATTTTGGCGCCGTAGCCAAATAAGCAGCAAGCTGAAAGATAGCCAAATCTCCTTCCGGAGACCCCAAACGATCATAAGTTTCCCAACAAGCAATCGCCTGCGTCACCGCATTCGGATCAGCTAATGACACATCTTCCACGGCAAAACGCGTCATTCGCCGCAAAAGATATTTCGGATCTTCACCGCTAACGATCATACGCGCCACCCAATAAAGCGCGGCATCAACATCAGACCCGCGCAGAGATTTATGCACGGCCGAAATCAGATTATAATGCCCGTCGCGCCCTTTGTCATAAACCGGCGCGCGCGAACGAATAATCTTCATAATCATGTCTTTGTCAAACACCTCACCGGCCTTAGCATAATTCCAAACCGATTCGGCCAGATTAAGGATATAGCGCCCGTCACCGTCTGCCACCGACTTCATAAAAGCACGCGCTTCATCATCAACCGGCAAGGGCTTGCCCATTTCTTTTTCGGCACGCTGTAATAAAATTTCAAATTCAGGTTCTTCCAAACGGTTCAAAACAAAAACCTGACACCGTGAGAGCAAAGCGGCATTCAGCTCAAAAGACGGATTTTCGGTAGTTGCTCCGACAAGAATGATTGTACCGTCTTCAACATAAGGCAAAAATCCATCTTGCTGAGATTTGTTAAAACGATGAATTTCATCGACAAACAGCAAAGTCCCTTTACCTTGATTTGCTCGCCGTTCTTGAGCATATTGAAACACGCGCTTTAAGTCGGCCACACCGGAGAACACGGCCGAAATTTGTTCAAAATACAGATTTGTATGCTCGGCAATCACGCGGGCAATAGTTGTTTTTCCGCACCCCGGAGGCCCCCAGAGAATAAAAGAAGAAATTTTCCCCGAGCGCACCATTCTCCCTAACGGAGCATCATCACCAATAACCTGATCCTGCCCCACCACCTCGGCCAAAGTCTGTGGTCTGAGTCTGTCTGCCAACGGGCGTTTCATATTGCTAGAAAAAAGTGTATCTTCCATATCTACTTCACTCAAGAATTCTTTAACAAACCAACATCTTCAGAACTTTGCACCGCAAAAGCATCATCATTCATCCACCACTCATCATCGCTACCGCTGGCCTGAGCAAAAACCGAAACATTTTTTGGCTCTTCCGGAAGATTATTATCATTTTCGGGCACTAATTCATGAGCAATTTTTTCTTCGGGAAGAACCTCGACCTCATTCATCTGATTTTGTTTATCAAGCGCCGCATCAGCCTGCCTCAAAACCCAAACACGAGAAGGCACATCAATATCCTGAGCATCGCGACGGCTCACCCACGACGCCGGAAGAGAAATATTTGCCCTTTTCTGCGACAACAGATTAAACCGCGCATCCAGATTAAACCTTTCGGCATCAACCTTCACCGGCAAATTATAAAACCCTGACACCAAAAGCAAATGCTGACCATTGGTAATATTTTTATTCTCGCGTAAATTAAGCAAATTATCTGCGATTTTGCGATAATAAAAAGCATCGGCCACACCGCTTTTTACCTTAGAAAAAGCCCGTGTTTTAAATGCCGGAATCTGCAATGTCTTGGCTCCGAATACCGCCATTGCCCGAAATTGCTTGCTCAACGCCACATTATCTTGAGCAAACAATAATTTATATGAGCAACAAGCCAACAAATTTTCCACCCAAGCTTTTCCATACAATTCACTGACCGACTTCAACCCTCTTGTAAGCAATAACAAGCTGATATTGCTTTCAAAACCAAATGACAAAGCATTTTCAAGCATCTCAAATTTAGGCAATTTATCCAAATCATCAATAACAACCAGCATCTGGGTCGCAGGAAACGCCTTATGCTTTTCCATATTGCGCATCAAGAGCATATCCAACATCAGCCGTGACATAAAGGCTGACTGCGGATTATCGGCAGATAAATAAAAAGTAGAAAGCCGCCATTCACCTGAATTTTTGTCTTTAAAACCCCGCGCATTTTTAAGAGAAACATCACTTGACGAGGTCCGCTCACGAATATTTTGATACCTAAAGATTTCAAAAGCATCATTAAGCTTAACCAACAAAACGGCCTTAAGCTCGGCATCCAGCATCATAAGCTCGGAAAGCATGCTATCAAGCCGTGGATCATAACCAAAGAAAATCGCTTCTTTTCGCAAATCTTGAAAAAATTCGCCGATAACATCTTGATTATGATTTTTGCTTTTTTTAAGGGCTAATACTTGCAGCACATCGGCAATCATCGCCAAACACAGCTCTTTTCCTTTCCAAGCATCAGGCACCCCGTTCCACCCGCCGATAGGCAGATAATTCTGAGCCGTAACGCTATCATTTTGCAAATCAATTACAGCCTGCTTTGTCACTTCTTCCGGCATATGAGAATAATAACTGAGCAAAACATTTTTATCTTCGTCTGACAACGCGCCATTATCAAGCAAACGCCCCAATAAATAATCATTAGCGCAAGCATTCTGAAACTTTGCGGCAAAAAAGTTAAAAAGCGTATCAACCGCGTTCAAACTCAAAGCATCTAAAGTCTTATTATTTGATAAGGAAACAAAATGAGCCGCCAGTTTTCTAAGATACAGCGCACGCTTAGGATTTTTCTGCGGCAAATCGCGTGATGACAAAGGATTCCACCTTGGCCAAAACTCGTTCTGAGCCGGATTATCTGTTTTTTTCCAATCAAAACAAAAAACATTTCCCTGAGAACAGCGATGTCCCGAAGTATAACGTAAAATATCCCCGGTTGTGTCAATCGCAACCACACTGGCACGATTAGCCATTAAGATGGACGGCACCGCAACGGTCGAAGTCTTGCCCAAACCGTCTTCTCCCCACACAAAAGAGGCACTGGCCTTATCCGGAGAGAGCGTTTTTCCTTCAAATCTTCCCAAAAACACTGTATGCCCATTGCTCAAAGACATATAGCGCACATCTTCGCTTTTGGCAAATCTGTTATGCAGCCGATACCACAAATTAAAAGAGCTTTGCGAGCCCATATAAGCTCTGAACACAATAAACAGAAAAAGCAGCGGCACCAAAAGGGGAATATAGAGTGTAAGCTTAGGATTCGCCGCATTCCAAAAGGCCGAAGCCCAAAGCCCGTAAGCATCAAAAACCACCGATGGCCGCTGTCTTACATCCAACAAAAATTGATAAATTTTATGCGTATTTTTGGTAGAAAAACCATATTCGGCATACTGATAAACAATCAGCACAAACAAATCCGCAATCCAAAAATAAACCACCGTGCAAAAAGCCACAAACAAAGCTTTTGCCCACCAAGACCACTTTCTGGCATTTATGCGTTTTTGATACAAATTTTCCATAGCAACCTTTGCAATAACAAAGGCTATCATACCTAAAGAAACAAAAAATTTCAAGAGTGATAGTACACTTCCGGCAAGAAAAAATTAAGCCTTAGCGCTCATTAGAGCCCCTGCCGCGCACCAAAGAAAAATCAATTTCACGATTTTTTTTATGTTCTTCAAGAGCCTGCTCCTTTTGGCGTTCTTTTCGCGCCTCTAACACGGCCTGTCGATTCTTTTCAATATTTTCCAAAACCTTTTCTTTATCAATTTCGGCTTGTGTCTTTTCAACACCTTGAGTTTGTTCCTGGCTGTCATTTTCCTTGGCATGAGGCTTATCGGCTTGACGGCGAAAAACCTTCCGTCCGGCATTCACCAATGTTTCAACCGAAATCCCCTTGTCTTTTGAAAAATCCCAAACCCCGACTTCTTTATTATTAAAAAAGAAATCTTGCCAATCAATTCCGGAAAAGCCTTTACCTTTTTTCTCTTTATCTCTGGGAGCAAAAAGCTGTTTCATTTCTTCGATTGTCGGCGGCCGCCCCAGTGCCTGAGCAATTTGCTGCGGCGTGATAATACATTCGCTCAAATTAACCCCGACCAAGCTGACACCGGTAAAATCAATGCCGGTAAAATCAGCCCCGCGCAAATCACATTTCGCCAAATCAATCCGCGTCAAATCCAAAAGTCGAAGATTTAACAATGCAAAATTAAGCTTATGCGGAAAATATTTTGCCAGATATTCAATAAGAGCCTGCAAATCTTCTAAAGACAACTCATTTAAGTCAACATCCGACAAATCGGCGTTATCCAAATCCGCACCGCTAAATTTAACATTATCGAGCTTTGCTTTAGGAAACTTTGTGCCACGCAAAATTGCACCGGACAAGTCCACACCGTCAAGCTTGGCATTAGAAAAATCTGCACCGGATAAATCTGCACCGGAAAAATCCACATTTTTAAGATTAACGCCGCTAAAATCAGCATTAATCAAAGACGCACCGCGAAAACTCTCATTATCCAAAGTCTGTCCGGCAAAAGAAGCATTTTCCAAAACCTTACCGGCAAAAGAATGTTCTTTGTGTGATTGTGACGGAATATCAATCGGTGCCGGCGCTTCTGTTTCAAAAACAAGTTCTTGCTCGTCAGCCAGCGCCACCGGCGAAACCGAAGGACTACGAGCCGAACTACTCTCTAAATGCGGCTCATTCGACATAGCTTCGGTATTTTCGGAAACGACTTCAACCTTTTCAGTTTCATGATGTTTATTTTCACCCGACAACATCTGATCAATTGCTTCATTCAGCCAATTTTCATCAAAATCAACTTCATCATCGCGCAGGGTAGAAACCGCATGCCAACGAACATTATTGTTATCAGAATCGTCCATCAGTCAACTCATAGAAAATTAACATCAACTAAAGTACATAATACGCCAAATTGTTCCATTTTACAAACATTTTATTTCAAAAAGCATTCTTCTTTATTGCGGCGCAATTCATTGCACAGACTGCTGAGCTGTCCTTTTTCTGAATAAACCATAAGCCTTGTATAATTTTTACCATCGACCACGGCCGTTTGATAAATCGGCTTATACTTTTTCAAGGCCGGATAAGTGGCCGACAAACGCGCCCAGTCTTTTTCGGAATTTTCAGCATCAACATAAGCCCCAAGCTGCATATAGCGCAAACTTTCGGCATCTTTATGAACATAGGGCTCAAAATCGCCTTTAGGCTGAACTTCGTCTTCCGCCAAGACCTTAGACTTTTTCAGGGTTGGTTTGTTTTTTAGCTGTTTTGAAGCACGGGGAACCGAATAACTGCTTTTTTCCATAGGCGGCAACAACGATGCCGGTTCTGTATTATGTTTCGATTCGCTCACAACCGAAGCAGAGCCAGCCTTTCCTTCAACCACTGCTTCGAGCCAATTTTCACCCTTTGCCCAACCTTTTTCCTCATTAGCATCGGCCTCAGGCAAAGCCTTCTGAACTTTGGTTTTATCAATAGCCGCGCTCAATAGCCTGATTCTGTCGGCATTAAAACCGGATTTGAGCACATCAGCAATCTTATCGGGAGCAGAATTCAACAAAGTGCAGTTAAACGGCGCGTATCCGGCATAAAAATACAAAGCCGCCATAGCCGTTGTCCGCTCGGAGCGAATTCTGTTTTGCTTGATTTTAAGCGTGATGAGCTTAATTTTTTTGTTCAACAAATCCGCTTTTAGCGAAGGCGACAAAGACCGATTTTTCAAGCGATTAACCTCTTTTGTCAGCTCCGAAATTTCTTTTGTCGTTGTCTGAAAATCAAAATCAGCTTTCAGCACAACCTGATACATCAAATCAATCTGCACAAAGATTGACGCCGCCAATTCATCAAAAATTTTATCTCTGAGCCGAGGGTTAGCCCCTTTGTTTACTTCCGCATGATAAGCCACAATGGCGTCAATCAAAGCATTAGCCGCCGCGGCAGCCCGCCCCTGCAACGCTTCGTCATAAAGTTCGCTGTTTTGATCAACCCCGCCCATTTCCTGACTTTTATCAGTATCATAGGTTAAATTTGCATATTGACGGATTTTTTCAAAACTCACATCATTAAGCTTGGCCAAAGGCAACTGAAACTCAGCCCGATTCGCCAAAGCCGCCTGCTGATATACCTCGGGCGTTAGCTTTTTATCAAACACATCAAGCTCATAAAACTTGCGCCCGTCCAATTCAAGCTTTTCGTTTTTGTTTTTCACCAGTTGACGATAAGCAATTATTTCATCAACCAAAGCTTCTCTTGTTTTCGGCAGACTGACCAAAGCCGCCTCAAGCGTCGTTTTATAGTCAATTTCTTCAGCGGAAAGATTACCCTGATTATTATATTTTGCACTCAAAAGGGCCAAATTTTTCTTTTCGTCTTTAATAAGCGAGTTTATTTCCCGAATTTCACGTTCGGCAATCATAATATCGCCCTGCGTTTTAACCGCCGCCAGAGCGAGGCTCTGCGCAGATTTTTGCAAAATAAGACTTTCGGCGGCTCCCGTATTTTCACTCAAATACACACCGGCATACATCAAAGCATAATCCAACACCCGCACCCCGTTATAAATTGCTCCGCCTTCATCCGGAGTATTAAGAACATTATTAATAATGTCTTTAGGCGACATATTCGGGTTCTGAGAATAAATTTTCTTCTGCATTGTTTGGGCTAAGCTCAAAGAATTATACTTGGCCGCACGTGCCATTGCGTCATAAACATGCAGTTTACCGGAAACCTCGGTCGGTGTGTTAGAAGAAAAAACACAAGCCCCGAATGTCAGCGGATTAGCCGCCGGCACCGCCTCGGGCTGAGGCTTTTCCTCAACCGCACCGCAAGCGCTCATCATCACAACACATAAAGAAGAAAAAAGCTTAAGCAAAGAACTACGCATGATTTATACCGTTTTTAAGAACTAATTTTTTATAGGTTACCCTCAAAAAACAAAATTATAAAGCAAAAAATTCAAATAATTGACCGAAGAAATCTTTGTAACAAATTGTAACAAGTTGTTTAATGCAAAAAATAAAAAAACGTGCTAGGTAAGAAGAGAAAAAGTAATTTGTATCCAATTTACTTGAGGGTTATCTATGACAAATACAATAAGAGTAGCCGTTATCGGCGCCGGCGTAATGGGACGCAACCACTTAAAAACATACAAGTCTTTACAAGGTGTAGAGCTTGTCGGTGTTTATGACATATTCCCCGAAGCAGCACAAAAAGCCGCCGACATGTTTGGCATAAAAGCTTTTGCCAGCATGGAAGATGTTGCCAAAGAAGTAGATGCCGTCAGCGTTGTCACAACTTCGGTAACCCACGCAGACGTTGGTGAATTTTTCTTAAACAAAGGCATTCATTGCTTGATGGAAAAACCTTTGGCCACCACCGAAGAAGGCTGCCAAAGATTGATTAATGCCGCCAAGAAAAATAATGTTACCTTGCTTGTCGGACATATTGAACAGTTCAATCCGGCCGTTGAACAAATGCACAAAATCTTAAACGACGCCGGCAAAATCCGTTCTCTGACCGCACAAAGAATGTCAGCCGCTTCCGGACGTATTACCGACGTTGACGTTGCCATGGACTTGATGATTCACGACGTTGAAGTTGTTTTGTCTTTGGTAAAAGATAAGGTCAAAAACATTCAGGCCGCTGCAGTTCGCACCCCAGACCATGCTTCCGGCAAAGATTACATCACGGCTTTATTAGAGTTTGAAAACGGCGTTACGGCAAACTTAACCGCCAGCCGCATTACCCAAGCCCGTGTCAGAACTTTGACCGTTACAACCGATACAAACTATATCGACATGGACTTCATCAATCAAAGCATAAACGTCCATTCACAAGGTCGTATGCCTTATGTTAATCAAGAAGAAATTCCTGAATGGATGAACTATGGCTTAAAAGGCAGTGTCGAACAATTATTTATTCCGACCAACCAACCTTTGCAGGCTGAATTAAATCACTTTGTCAGCTGCATAAACGGTCAGGCCACCCCCCGCATCACCGGTGAAGACGCCCTTGCCGCTCTCCGCGTTTTGTGGGAGATTCAAGACAAACTCGGCTTTAACAAAGCAGAAGAAATGCTGACTTTGGCTGCGGAATAATCTTTTTTCCGAAATGCGCTACAAACTCACGATTGAATATGACGGAACAAATCTCTTGGGCTGGCAACGACAGTTGGACGGCCCAAGTGTTCAACAATACCTTGAAGATATTTTAGACAAGCTCAACGGCGAACATAAAGAAATCACCTCTGCCGGCCGAACCGACGCCGGCGTTCATGCGCTTGCCCAAGTTGCCCATATTGACCTCAATCGCGAAATGCCGGAATGGAAGATTAAAGAGGCCTTTAACGGAAATTTATTGCAAGAAGAAGCCCCTGTTTCGATTCTCTCGGTTGAAGCCGTTGATGAGAGTTTTAACGCCCGATTCTCTGCCAAAAAAAGAGCCTATATTTACCGCATTCTCAACCGCCGCGCCCCCAGTCCCTTGCTAAAGAACCGCGTTTGGTGGACACCTTATCCGCTGGATATTGAAAAGATGCGAGAAGGCGCAAAATTTTTAATCGGACATCATGATTTCAGTTCTTTTCGTGCATCGGCTTGTCAGGCCAAATCTCCGGTTAAAACCTTGGATAAAATCGACATCCGCCAAGAAGGTGAGGAAATCATTTTTGAGGTTGAGGCACGGTCTTTCCTTCATCATCAAGTCAGAAACATGGTCGGCACCTTAAAGCTTGTCGGCGAAGGACGCATTCCGCCGGAGGCTATCAAAACCATTCTTGAGGCCAAAGACCGCAAAGCCGCCGGCCCCACAGCCCCTGCCGGAGGATTATATCTGAGCAAGGTTGGGTACTAAAATCACAAAAACCTTGATAATCCAAAATCAAAAGACTAAATTAGATTTTAGAAAAGACTTAATAAAGGAGAAAAAACATGAGTTGCAATAATCCAAAATGCAAAAACCCGAATTGCACTTGCGGCGACAACTGCACCTGCGACGAAAACCACCAGTGCAGCGAAGGCTGCCATTGCGACAAAGATTGCACTTGCGGCGATGATTGCCATTGCCACAAAGACGACAAATGCCACAAAGGCTGTAATTGTAATAAAAAATAGCCTCAAAATAAGTTCAAAACTTTCCATAAAGTAATTCACATAAAAGAAACGAAGAAAATTTCGTTTCTTTTATGTGAATGTACAAAACAGCCACAATTTAGTCTGAATAACAGCAAATTCCACCCTGAGACCAGATAGAAGAAGTACCTGCGAGAGACTGACAACTACTAACAGAAAAATATCCGCCAGTAGTCTGTGATGTTCCCAAATGTACAGATTCTCCAGTACTTAACACACAATAAGATTCATGGCGATAGAGTATTTTCGCATATCCATTACTGCCTGCAATACAATTATTAACAGCATCAAAATTTCGTATAACAAGCTCCGTACCCAGATAACCAGATATCATACAACCATCTTCAGACCATACATAACAATAAGTTTCATCGAAATAGCAAGAACATTGCTTATACTTTCCGCCACAAGAATCGCCTATAGGATATTCAGAGTAACGGGTACAAGTATATTTATATTCACTGCCACACTGCGGTGTGCAAGTTTGGGCAGAAGCGTTCCAGTCGTAGCCGGACTGGCATCCGGATTTGTAATAAAGGTTGGAGCATTCTTCTAACGTACAAGTGAATGGATTTGGACAGCTCGAAAGTGTTCCCAAGTTCGGACAAGGTTTGCAGTTATCATATTTTATCTGTGAGCCGGACATACAAGTTTTAGCTCCGGTATCGCCGCCCATGATGCCGCAATCTTGGAAGCCATCGCAAGGATTAATCTTGATTTTATATTTGCTTGTTCCGTTACAATCGACACAAGCGGCGCCGTCAGCGATATATCCTTCGGGAATAGTGGTGTAATCATAGCCTTCGCAAAGGTTACAACATTTTCCGAAAGTTTTATCATACTGACATGTATTGTTTGGATCAACTTTCCAACCGGATTGACAAGTATCGGTAAATTCGGGATCAAGTTCTTTGCAGGCACGTTCGGTGTCTTCTTCACAAGATGCATATTTATCACCGCAAGCCGTACCCACACCATAATAAGGCGGTTCACAAGTTTTGTAACCCGATGGGCATACGCAACGGGCAAAATAATTGCTGTTATAAATACAAAATCCTTCGGGTGTTTCTCCGGCAGCACAAGAAGTCAGTCCATAACCTTCTTTGCGGCAGCGTTCGGCGTCATTCAAATCATAATCCGGCGCTCCACCAGAATCACCGTTTCCACCACTGTTTTCGGTATTACCAAACTGTTCACCACTGCAAGCCGCTGTATCATTAATAAAACATACCGCCGCCAGTTTAATCTCATCAGAAGAAGACAAGCCCGAGGCCGGAGAATAGAGGTGTGTGTGAAGTGTGTTGATAAGTTGTTCTCCACCCTCGGCAAAAGAAATATTTGCCATTGCGCTCATCGGCAACAATCCGGCCGCCGACAGCATTGCGGCCAAAACCGCATAATTCCGCGAATTCAACATAATATCACCTTTCTTAGCTTGTCTTCACGAATCTAATATATCATAATCTCCTCATGCTTTCAAGACTATTTTCAAAATAAGGTGAAATTATAACGAAAAAAGCTGCCAGAAGGCAGCTTTTTTTAATAAGAAAAACGAAACATTGGCCGCACCAAACATTTTCGATTGAACGGAACTGAACCAAAACCAAAGTTATAGCCATAGCCACGCATCCAAACCGGATAAAAACACAACCCCGAAGCTGTCCAATACATTGAGCCATAATCCATCGTCGGGGCTCCGATATTTTCAAAACTTTTAGAGATTGTCTCATAAAACTGAGACGCTGCTAAAAATTCATACTTGCTTGGCAAAAAAGCCGCTCCTTGTTCAAAACCGGCACAATCATAATTCAAGCAAAATTGCACGGCCTCGGCATGTTTACCTTCTGCTTTAGCTCTTCCAGCGATAAAATGCGTCGCATCTTTCCCATTTTGTTTTTCCCACACTTTTTCATAAGAAAGCTCATCAGAAAAAAAAGGCAGCTCCTCTTGCGCCATACCGAAAGCAAAATATTCATGCTTACGCACAAAAGCCACCACTCCGCAAGCCTTTTGACCATTCAATTCGGACTTTGATGAAACGGTTCCGTCAGCATAACAATACATCCCCGGAAAAACCCATTTTTTCCAAAAGATTAGTTTTTTTAATAAATTTTTATTCATAATATAAACACAATAAGATAAGTAATTGCCGCTAATAGTAACAGAAAAAAATATTTTTGTCAAGTTTTAATCTTCCGCGGAAAATTCCATAACTTTTTTTGCCACATCATAGTCAAAACCGGCACGCGCCAAAACGGCAACATCTTTCTGCCAAAAATCCGCGCGTTCTTCTACCGGGCGAAAAGGACCAATTCGTTTTTTCTTCGCAAGTTTAAGCGCATTTTGAAAAGGGTCAAATTCCTGCTCTGACAAAATCTGATTAACCAGCTCATCCGCCACGCCTTTTTGCGCCATTTTAAGACGGATATAATTTTCAGATTTTCCAAGCGCCAAATAATCTCTGATTTTAAGCTCTGCAAAGCGCTTGTCATCAACATAATGACGCTTTTGAAAATCAGCCAAAATCTCTTCAATCCATCCTTCAGCTTCGGTCACATTAAATTCCGGCACATAAAAGGCATAATCCTTAACCCGTCGCCAAAGCACCGTCCGCAGATTTTCTACTGATGTTTCAAATCGTTGCAAATAATAAAGGGCAATATTCTGCAGTCGCTGCTTTGTAATCTTGCGCAATTTCTTAGGTTTTAAAGATTTCTCATCAAGTTCCACTTGCAAAATCCTCTTCAATTAGCTAAATACTATAATAACGATAAAGATAATATAGTAAGGAATAAGACTGTGGTTAATAAAAATTTTGACAGCTGTGCATCATTTCATATCAACAACGGCGCATTTTTTGGCCGAATAGTACGGCTGGACAAAGTTATCAATGACATCATCTCGCGTCATGATTACCCCGAAACACTCAACGACATCATTGCCGAAAGCACGGCTTTAACCGCTTTGCTGTCCAGCACCATAAAATACGACGGTCTGTTCAGCTTTCAAACCAAGAGCGACGGTCCGGTCGGAACAATCGCGGTAGATGTCACTTCCGAAGGCATAGTAAGAGCCACGGCACAATATGACCGTGACCGCATCAATGCCGCCAAAGCTTTAAGAAAAACCTTGGGTGAACATGAAGAAACACCAAACTTTTTAGGCCATGGCTACATGGCTTTTACGGTAGACCAAGGCGGTCCCGATAAAACCTATCAGGGCGTGACCGACATCCAAGGAAAAACACTGGCTGATTGCGCCATGAGATATTTCCGCCAGTCCGAGCAAATAGACACTTTTATTCGCCTGTTTGTTCACAAGCCCCAAACACCGGAAGGCCGCTGGGCTGCTGCCGGACTTTTAATTCAAAAGCTTCCCTCTGCCGGAGGCAAAATCAGCGAAGACACAGATATTGAAGAAAGCTGGAAAGAGGCCATCATTTTTGCCGAAAGCCTTCAAGCCGACGAAGTTTTCAATGCTGACTTAAGCAACCAAGACCTTTTGCACCGGCTGTATCATGCCAACGGCCTAGAAGTCTCTGAAAACAAAACTTACCGCTTTGGCTGCCGTTGCAGCCGCGAAAAACTGCACAATATCTTAAGCGCCATGAAAGAAGAAGAGCTTGACTCTCTGGCCGAAAACGGCACCATCACGGCAAAATGTGAATTCTGTGGTGAGCAATATAGCTTTGCCAAAGGAGAACTGATCAAACAATAACGATTTTTTAATCAATAAGGCGTATGATAAGCTAAAATCGTAAAATAACTTTTATGAATGGAAAAATTCATGTTAAAGAAAATATTATCTGTTTTTGCCGCAATCTTAGTCATTCAAGGCTGCAGCAGCATAAACGACAATCGCGCGGAACCCAGCCGCTATGAAGACCCCAGCTTCAGCAACCTTCCGCCGATTCAACTAAAAGTCAACAAAGTTGACATTATCTCTGAGTTCACCCCATCATTCCAGCGCCCGAATGTTGAGCACTTGTTCCCGATATCCATTGAAAAAGCCGCTAGAATCTGGGCCTCGGAAAGACTTAAGGCTGTCGATTTCAGCAGTAACAAAGTTGCCAAATTCATCATCAAAGACGCCAGTGTTACTGAAGAAGAAATCAACACACCGGATTTGTTTACCGCCAATAAAATCAAATATCGCGCCAAACTTGTTGCTGTGTTAATGGTAACTGATCCGGATTCATTAAGCACGGCAGAAACCACCATTGAAGCTTGGAGAGAGCTGACCATTCCGGCGCATACCGAGATTGATGAAAAAGAAAGATATTGGAACACCATGGTCAAAAAGTTAATGGATGACTTCAATGCCAGCATGGAAAAGAACATCAATCAATATCTGAATATGTATGTTGTCGGCAACAGTCACATTCAAGAATATTAAAACAAAAAACGGAGGTTCGAAGCCTCCGTTTTTTTTATTTTTTCAAATCACTGGTACAGTTCGGACATTTGACGGCCGCCGCCGCAATTTCAGAACAACAATAAGGGCAGATTTTTGTTTTCGGTGCGGCTTTAGCAGCATCTTGAGCCTCTTTTTTATCAATCTTGGCCCGCAACTTATTAATCGCTTTAATCAAAATAAAAACGGCAAAAACCACAATGGTAAAACTGATAACGGCATTAAGAAACAAGCCATAATTCAGCGTTACCGCGCCATCAGCCTGAGCCGCCGCCAAAGAATTATAAACAGCATCACTTGCCCCTGACTTCAACACCAAATAAAGATTAGAAAAATCAACCTTCCCGAGCAAAAGCCCAATCGGTGGCATAATCACATCTTTCACCAAAGAGTCCACAATTTTTCCAAACGCAGCACCGATAATAATACCAACCGCCATATCAATCACATTACCGCGCATGGCAAATTTTTTAAATTCGTTCAAAAAACTTTTAATCATGGCAACCTTTCCTTACAAAAAAAGGGCTCGGCAAACCGAAACCCTTTAACCTAACCATAAAATACTTACTTAATCTTCTCAACCTGAGAAAACTCAAGCTCAACCGGTGTTGAACGACCAAAGATAGAAACCGAAAGCTTAAGACGCATTTTTTCGGCATCAACATCTTCAACCACACCGACAAAGGAAGCAAACGGCCCATCAATAACCCGAACCTGTTCACCATTTTCAAACTCAATAGCGGTACGCGGACGTTCAACGCCTTCCGTCATTTGTTTGATAATGCGTTGAGCCTCAGCCTCGGTAATCGGTTGCGGCTTGTTACGGCTTCCGAGGAACCCGCTAACGCGTGGCGTATTACGAATAATATGCCAAGCATCATCAGACATAACCATTTTAACCAAAACATAACCGGGGAAGAACTTGCGTTCAGAACTAACGCGAGCACCCTTTTTCATCTCAACAACTTCTTCGGTCGGAACCATAACCTCAAGGATACGGTCTTCCATACCTTTCAAAACCGCCTGCTCTTTAATCGATTCGGCCACTTTCTTTTCCGAGCCGGAATAAACATTTACAACATACCAACGAGCATCCATAGGACCTAAACTCCAATATCTAAAACCAATTTAACAATCCAGCCCAAAATCTGATCAACAAAGAAGAAGAATGTTGCGGCAATCACGACCAAAATGATAACCATAATCGAAGACTGCATAACTTCTTTCTTTGTCGGCCAAGTAACTTTTTTAACTTCTTGCTTGACCTGTCTGAAAAACTGTATCGGACTAACTTTTGCCATGAAACAAATCCATAAAAAACAAATAAAAAACCGACAAGACACATTGCGCCGCATCGCCCAACGCGCCCGCCTCATTGCCGACAAGATAGTAAATTATTTTAGATATGTCAATAACTATCTTTTTGTTTCAAGGATTAAAACAGACACGACTAAAGAAAAAATTTTTTCTCTCATAAAGTTTAGCAATAAAATTCTAAAAAACAAAAGTCCTCAACATACAAACTAGTACGTGAGGACACTTTCGACCTGAGCAAACAGCTCTAGAAAGCCATTAGACAAGATTTTATAAAAAAGACGCTTTTCAGCGTCTTCATCTTAAGAAACAGACCCATAAGATTGTCCGCGACATTGCTTTGCAATGCTTGTTCCTTCGCACTCATTCGCTTTCGCTCACCGGCGTGCATCCGCCCGCCTTTCGTTTGGCGTCGAACTCACTTTATCAAAAGTTCTCATCAACTTCCCCTAAATGCCAATAAAAAAGCCGCCCTTTCGGACGGTCTTTTTATTGGCAGGGGCAGTAAGACCCCCTGCTATATTTTCTATAACTCATTGTTATAAAATTTTATTTTTTTCAAAATAAAGCCATTTTTACACATCTTGTGTAACACCATAATGAACACCTTATACCCCTTCATTTCCAAAGCGTCAAGAGCAAATTTTCAATATAAAATTCCACAATTACAAAATTTAATTGCTAACGAATAAATAAAATTGAGTATTTTATTTTTGTATTTTGGCAAGA
>CALXTE010000009.1 GCA_944391345.1 uncultured Alphaproteobacteria bacterium | reverse complement strand
ATTGACAAATTTAATGAATTAGAATATATGACAGATATTCCACATTCAATATCGACTGGCAATAAATTTATAGATAAAAATATTGCAAAATATGGAGCTAAAGCCCTTGGAGTATTAGCGAAAAGTCCTCAAGCAAAATTTGTTGTAAAAGCGGCAGAAAAAGCTTATCCTTATATTGAAACAGGTGGTGCTAACCTTGCACGAGCTGTTGCGGCATATAGGGATAGAAATAAATCTAAAGAGTAAGCAATTATTTCTGTTAATTGTATAAATAAAAAGAAGGGAGATAAACTCATGAAATTATGGTCAAAAGAAGCCTTGATATTAGGCGGAGTATATGGAGTTTTAACAACTCCCTTCACTTATTTTCACAATCAATATTTTGAACAAATTCATTTTGTTCTTTTGGGGTTATTTGTTATATTTTTGTTTCTTAATTTTTTTAACAAAACACCTTCGTTTATTTATACATTCACGAAACAACATCCTATCTTATCTTATTATTTAATATCCATTGGATGGATTGCTTATTTTTTAATTTTTGGCATAATTATTATTCCTCTTTTTGCAAGCGTTTTTGAATGGAATGATACGGACATTAAAATTGTAGTAGATATATTTGATATTATTTGTACTTATGGAATTCCTGTTTCTTTGCTTTTTGCTTTTATAAAAGCTCGAAGAAAATAAATCTTTGCCCGAAAACATCTTTATTGAATTTTAAGAAAAATCATTTATATTGAAAGTCAGGCGTGGGGAAAAACCTGCGTTTAGCACTGAGAGAGCGGTGCGGGACTTTGAACGGTCCTCATACATAGTTAGTCGCCCATAGTTTATATATGGGCGATATAGAAATCCCAACATGGTTGGGAAGCTTTTAGTGTATGTTCAAGGAGAGATTTCTCCCTCCCAAAGACTAAAAGAGTCATTTAACTATGTATGATTGTTCAACTTCCCGACCGCTTTTGCAAAAAAAGTGGTCTTTTTTTTGTTTTTAATGTTCGGGGAGAAAAATCATGGATATCAAACGCATAAAATCTCGCGGCAAAATGGCCAACGGCGAACCTAATCCGATTGACGTTTACGTCGGTAAAAGAATGCGCCTGCGCCGGCAAATGCTTTGCCTTTCTCAAGAAAAATTAGCCGCCGCGCTTGGCTTAACTTTTCAGCAAGTGCAAAAATACGAACGCGGCTTAAACCGCATGGGCGCCAGCCGTTTGTGGGATATTGCCTCGGTTTTGAATGTTCCGATAAACTACTTCTTTGACGGCATGGACAGCCAAATCCGCCGCCAAAGTCCGAGCCAACTTTACGGCGCAGGCATCCCTTTTTCCGTTAATAAAAGTGACCCGCTGTTCAGCATGGAAAATATCGAGCTGGTTGCCGCCCTCTCTAAAATCAAAAACCCCAGCTCCCTACTTGCTCTCCGCGACCTTATCGCCGCCCTTTCGGCTTAGTAAGCATTTTATCCCCAGAAAATTTTTGCATTTATTCACAAAAACAAGGCTTTTCCACAGGCTGCGATTTGATTTAAATATCAAAATATGCTAATATAATTTCTGCGACTACTGGACTATGACTTTAATTTCGTAATTTTTTTCATAGAGGTACAGTCAATGGATATGTATAATAAGATTTCAGTCGCCACTCGGTTATCAGACCGGTGAAGGTCAGATTGACAGCTATGGCGTCGATCACAGCGGCTTTTCTACCCGTGATGAGTTGGAATATCAATTTGCAAGACAAAACAAGGAAAACCAACTCATCCAGAACTACAACAATCGGGGGATAACAAAAAATTATCCGCAGTATGGTACTAATTTTTGGGGCAATTCTGATAATAACTACGGCTTCGGCTCTTCAAACATTCACGACAATATTGAGAATAGAAAACAATTAGAAGAAAATATGCCTAACATATATAACAGTTATTCTCATTATAATAATGAGTGTTCCGTACATGGGGTATTTGACAATTTTCTTAAAATGAGGAAAGATACAGCTGTTGAAAAGCCTATTTCTTCCGGTATACCTGCTGTAGATTATTCTATTAACCGAATTCCGATTATCGGTAAATATATAAAAGCGTATAATTCATCATCTCAGGCAGGAGCTGCACTTGCCCAAGGCATGAATGCTTATCACGAAAGTTGCCTAGCAAGTAATAAAAAATAAAATAATTAATACTAAAATTAAGAAAAGGAGGACATACTCATGAAATTATCACAAAAAGAAACCTTATTGCTTGGGGGCTTGTATGGAGTTTCAGATACTTCCTTTTCTTTATTTAATTTTGAAATACTGAGAGATATTTTATTTATTGTTTTTCTTTTTTCTTTGGTTATGCTCTGTTTTAATAAAACACCTCAATATATCTCTTTTGTTGCAACTAAATATCCCCAAACATCATATTATCTTTCTGCGATTGGTTGGGTTACATATTTTATGATAATGGCTATTCTTATTTTTTTAATCAGTCATTTTTTTATAAAATACCCTGATGATTTCTTTGCAAAATTCGCTTATGGCCTAATGTATTGTGGTGCTTGCGGGGCAGTTTTGTCACTTCTTTTTGCTTTTATAAAAGCAAAAAGAAGATAAAAACTTGTACGAAAACATCTTTATCGAATTTTATGTATTTGGGGGCATTATCCAGCCGGATACGTTATCCCCAGAAAAATTTTGTATTTATTCACAAAAACGGGACTTTTACACAGGTTGCGGTTTGCGTTAAATATCAAAATATGCTAATATAACTTTTGTGACTATCGGACTATGATTTTAATTTTGCAATTTTTTTCATAGAGGTACAACCAATGAATATGTATAAAAAATTTCAGTCGCCGTTAGGATATCAGGCGACAGATAGTCAGATTGATACATACGGTGTTGATCACAGCGGCTTTTCTACGCGAGATGAATTGGAATATCAATTTGCAAGACAAAACAAGGAAAACCAACTCATCCAGAACTACAACAATCAAGGGATAACAAAAAATTATCCTCAACAAGGCACAAACTTTTGGGGCAATTCTGATAATAACTATGGTTTCGGCTCTTCAAACATTCACGACAATATTGAGAATAGGAATAATAATCCATTTGAAAATACGGTGAATACCTTTGGGCTGAGCCAAGATAAACAAAGTTATGGCTTGGGAAGTGATAGTCAAAATCAAACCTTTGGGCAAGAAAACAATAACTCCACCCAATGGGGACTGAACAACACTCCTTTAGCGCAAAACAATAATGCATATCTTGATTTTAATGGAAAGGAATTACGTTGGTATCAAAATAATGAGGTAACTAATTCTTGGAAAGCAATGTCGGGTAAACCTGATTATCAATGTAAAGAATATGACAGCGTAAAAGATAAAGGTCCATTGCCTGAGGGAAAATGGTTGGTAAGACAATCTCAACATCAGAACTTCTATAAAGACCAAAGTAAAATAGGACAATTAAAAAGTGAATATGGTTTTGGAATCATGGGAGGATGGCCTGGAGGAAAAGATTCTTGGGGTAATAACCGCATTTGGTTGGAGCCCGCTCAAGGAACAGATAATAAAGATAGAACTAATCTTTCAATCCACGGAGGTAAAGAATATGGCTCTAAAGGGTGTATTGATTTAACAGATAGGATGGATGAATTTACCGATAAATTTAAGAAATATGGGCATGATATGATTCTTGATGTAAAATATGATAAAGATTGTTGGTGATTTTTATTGTATTTAAGGTAAATGCTGAATATACTTTGAATAAATTTAACCGAAGGTGCAATTATGAAAAAAATCAAACTTATACCGTTTTATCTATTGTCAGGATTATATGCCTTTGCGGTTTTTATCATTGCAGTAACATATCCAGATGATATGACAAGTGACAGCATGCCATGGAATGCAGAGGCATTAGGTTGGGCATATGAAAATAGGTTTAACTATACCATAATGACATTAACATTATTACTCATAATAATTGCACCTACGGTTTATGCTTGGAAAAAGCGTAAAACAAATCTCAAAAAAGCCTATATCATTCTATCCATACCGGCTCTTTTATATTTGATTCAATATATCTATTTTATCAACTTTTTTAATATATAAATCCTTTCATTGATGTGATTGTAAATAAGGGGAGGTTTCTGCAACTTTAGGCTAACAGCATTATCAATATGAAAAAAAGCCTCCTTTATTGATGTCTTTTTTGTATTGACATGGTGTTTTGAAAAACTGGTATTTATAAAGCTTTATAAAAAAATAGATTTTTATTATCATAAATATACGCTGCCCAACTTCTTAAACATCTTTATTGAATTTTAAGAAAAATCATGGATATCAAACGCATAAAATCTCGCGGCAGAATGGCCAACGGTGAACCTAAAAAGAGCAGCCTTGCGGGCTGCCCTGTGTTTTTTGGTATTTGCTCAGACAATCGGGCGGGCCTTTACATAATAGTCAGCCCTATTGCCATAAGAAAGGCCAATTTCTTCATTGAAAAAATTTATCCATGCGTCATCCGACCGGTATGTGTCTTTTGTCCAAATCCGCCCTTTGAGCGGGGTTCCGCCAAGCGCTTCAATAAAAGCATTTAATTCTGCAATTTTTGCTTTTCCTTGGCGAATGACCTGTTCCCAAAAGCTTTTATCGCCGCAGGTGCAAGTCTTTTTTCCGACTTTTATGCCTTGGCAATATTTTTGCGCTTCGTCAAACAAAATATCCGGTGATGATTGCAGGCTGATGCCTCTGTTGCAAAACATCACGCCCCAAATCGTTTTTCCCTCTTGGGAGTGATTTGATCTTGTTCCATCCGTATAAATAACCTCAAACGGATAAATTGATAAATTTTCTTGTCCCATAATTATAAAATTTAGATTAATAATAAAAAATGTTTTTTCTTTTTAATTGATTTTTGCTAATTGTCAAGGGCCTCACAGCATCAACAAAAGAGCGATTAACAAAACGCCATAAAGAATTATGCCAGAAATATACATAAAGGCTATTTTGAAATCTGCCCTTGAGGGAATCGCGTTTTCGATAATGATTGTTTGCAGCAGCACATAACCGATATACCATAATATCGTATGCGGGATATGGGGCAAGACATAGCGGTTGATATAAAAAGACAAAGGCAATAATATTAATGGGGCCATACTCGACGGAATCGCGTTATAAAAGGTTATGTTGCGAAAGCCGACACTGCCCATAACATAGCCGCCAGCCGGATCTTTTTTGGGAAATAATGTAAAATTGACCGGATGTGCATTCAAAAACAGGCCGACCAGAAAGTGCATCAGCTCGTGCAAGATTGTTCCGGGGATATTTACCAAAGCGCAGACAAACATGCTGCTGTAAGTTGCGTATTTTATTCTCATCAACATTACAACGGCTAATATCGTATAGAATCGGTTGTTAAAAATGCTCTCGACGACTTCGGGGCTGTTTATGTAGCGAAAAAAATTATCAATCGCCCTGATGGTTACGTCAATCATTTTACCCCCGCTTTAAGACTGCTAATCCGGCTAAATAAGTGTTTAATAACAATTTGCAGAGGTTTTTCTTGTTCACCATGCGGAAATCATTAATTATCGTTGTGGTCAAAAATGAACTCATGGCAAACAAACTCAGCCACAACACTTGTCTTGCAACCTTTCTCTTGCGGGCGTTCAAATGGGTATAAACCGCATCAAACGAGGGCTGCCACAACTGCATCATGCGAATAATCATAGCACGGTAGCCTTGCGGCTGCTTGCTGGCGCTTAGGTGATAATTATACAGCAAAAACCACAAGTTTGAATTTTGCAATACAAAACTGACAAAGATATCAAGATAAGTGTTCAAATTTTTATAAGCGCTTCTGTCCGGCTTGACCTGAGCCATTTTATCATACAATCTTTTTAAGGTTTGGAGGTTTATGGCCGCGACCAAATTATCCATGTTTGAAAACTGATTATATATTGTTCCGACCGAACAGCCTGAGGCCTCAGACAATTTTCTGGCGGTCAGATATTCCATCCCTTTGCTTTCGACAATCTCTCGGCCCACGCTTATCAGATATGTGCGGATATTTTCTTTGCTCTCTGTCATCTTTGCTTAATAAATTGTTTGTAATTAGCTTTTATAATACTACATATATATCAATTATCATCCGTGTTCAATTTTTTTATTAAAGGATTTGGATAAAATGCGCAATAAGTTATTTCTGGGGGCGGCTCTTTCCGTTATCTTATCAGCTTCTGCGGCAATGGCTCAGGAAGCTTCTTCTGATTTTTACCAAAATATTTTGTTCTCTGATGAATACGAACAAAAACAACAAGAAAATCAGGCTAAAAACAGTGCCGCCGCACTTTTGGAAAAAGATGTTGCTCCGGCGCCTTTGCCTACAACCGAGGCAGAGGTTGCTGCTCCGCAGACACTGTCTCAGACTCTAGACAATCTGAAAAATACTTATGGTGCGGCGCCGCTGGGTTTAGTTTGGGGCGCAAGTATGTCCGATGTGGAAAAATCCGGTGTGCGGCTTATTCCTCAGCCATTGAAAGATTATACAAACTCGTTCCTTGCCGAGAGAGTACCGAATCCGCTTAAAGACTTTTCTACCGCTTATCTCATCTTTGGGGATTCTGACAAGCTTTATCGTGTTTTGGCGCGCAGTGATAAAATTTCTGATGACACACCAAATGCGGCAAAAACCTTGAAGCTTTATCAATATTATTACAACTTGCTGTCCAAAAAATATGGTAATGCTCAGCAGAACTACAGCTTGTCGACCACTAATGTTGATGAGAATCCGGATTTGGCAAACTCTGCCGCGGCACAATCTCCGGAAGACAACCCTAACCTTTTGGCAAATTTAATCAGCGGAGCGGCCGTTCTTTATTCAACCTTCGGCGGAGAAGATGTCGGCGTGGCTTTGGCTGTTAATGTTGACGGCGATAATCAAACTTATATCGAAATTGATTATCGAAATTTAAAGATTATTAAGGAAAATGAGCTAAACGTATTAGAAGCTTTATAATGTTTTTTTAAGGACTAAATGGGATATGAAAAAAGTTGCTTTTTGCGCCGTTTCGGGTAACGGCATGAGCCCTTTGGCTCAGATTTTTGTGAAAAAAGGTTATCAGGTATTTGGCTCTGACCAAAGTTTTGATGCCGGAAGGGATCATGCTAATCGTGCGGCTCTGGTAGCTGCCGGTATTAAACTGGTTCCGCAAGATGGCAGCGGGATTTCTGATGACTTGGAATTTTTGTGCGTGTCTTCTGCCATATCTGATGATAATCCCGACGTGATTGCCGCAAAGCAAAAAAATATTCCTATTCTTAAACGTTCAGAGCTCTTGGCCAAGCTCTTTCATGAATATAATTATAATATTGCTGTCGGCGGAACCGCCGGAAAAACCACAACAACCGCAATGATTGGTTTTATCCTCGATAAGCTTGGAAAAAAGCCGTGCATGATTAACGGCGGAATGTTGCGCGATTATGAATCAAACAGCGGACTGCCAAACTATATTTATAACAATAATGATATTTGCGTGGTTGAGGCTGATGAAAGCGATGGTTCGATACGTTCTTATCATCCTTATATTGCCTTGGTAAATAATATCTCTCATGACCATGTAGATATTCCAACTTTGGTTGAATATTTTAGCGCGTTTGCTTCTCATGCGCGTCATGCTTTGGTGGTTAATGCCGATTGTCCACTCGCCTCAAAGCTCAATCATGCAAACAAAATTACTTTCTCAATTTTATCTTCCGATGCGGATTTATATGCCTCAGACATCAAAGCCATTGACAATGGGGTTTCTTATAAGCTTAACGGCAAAAAGTATTTCCTCAATCTTATCGGCAAATTTAATGTGTCCAACGCCTTGGCCGCCATTGCCTGCTGCAAAGTTCTCGGCATTAGCCCTGACGAATCAGCTACTGCTTTGCAAGGTTTTCACGGCATTAAACGTCGTCTTGAAGTTGTCGGCACCAATAACCGCAACATTACACTGATTGATGACTTTGCTCACAATGCCAGCAAAATCGAGGCCTCACTCAAGGCACTTAAAGAATATTCCGGACGCCTCATTGTTATGTATCAATCGCACAAGCCATTTTCAGCACGTACAACCGGTGAAGAAGACGGCGTGGTCTTCGGACAAGTGCTTGATAAAAACGATATTTTGCTGATGCCGGAAATTTATATGCGCGACCCGGTCAAAGATGCGGACATATCCGGTGCAGACCTGGTTCGTTTTGCTAAAAACAACGGGGTCAACGCCCTCTTTCTTGAGACTAAAGATAAAGTTCGTGATTATATTTTGCAAAATGCTAAAAACGGTGACAGAATTGTGATTATGGGCGCAAGAGACAACTCTCTGCCGGATTTCAGTCGCCAGCTTTTACAAGACTTGGCGGACAAGCCGGAAGCCGTTAATTCTTAAGCTTGTTGCGGAGGTGAGTTATGTATTATCCCTTAACACCAGGTGATAAAATCGGACTGGTTTCCCCCTCTCGGAACGTGACCGAGCAAGAAATTGCCAAAGGTGTTGAATACCTGCGGTCACTCGGCTTGATTCCGGTTATGGGAAAAAATGCATTCAAGTCCTTTCGTTATATGGGGGGAACTGCAGCAGAACGCGCCGAAGATATTATGGGATTTTTTCTTGACCCAGAGATTAAGGCCATTTTTGCCACATCCGGCGGTGACGGAAGCCAATATATCTTGCCGCTTTTGGATTTTGAACTCATCAAAAAAAATCCCAAGCCCCTGTTTGGTTTTAGCGACACAACGGCTTTGCAAAACGCCTTGGTGGAAAAATGCGGCCTTATTTGCCCGAGCGGGCTGACACTCAATTATGATTTTAGAAACGGAAGTCTTAATAAAACGCTTGACGCAAGTGTCAAAAACATGATTTTCGGTGACGAGTTTTGCTATTGCGCAGGCAAACCGGTTATTGTCGGCGAGGCAAAAGGTAAGCTTGTCGGCGGATGTTTAAGCCTGTTTCGCAATCTGTGCGGAACGCCTTATTTTCCCTCGCTCAAAGGAGCGATTTTGTTGGTGGAAGATGTGGAAGAGCCGACCTATAAAATTGACCTGATGCTTCAACAAATTTCTCAATGCAAAGATTTTGATAAGCTTAGCGGTGTTATCTTCGGGCGGTGCTTGGACTGCCTCATTCGCCGCGAGGGTGACGGTTCGGTTGACGAGGTTATCTCCTATTTTAGTGAAAAGCTTTCTATCCCCGTCATCAAAGATTTTCCTTATGGGCATGACTTTGAACGTGTTATGCTGCCCTTAGGTGCTGAAGTTAAACTCCTTAGCTCAGCAAACGGTTGTCAGGTTTGTTCCATATAAAAAAAACAGAGAAACGTCTCACGACGGTTCTCTGCCGAATTTGAAATGTAATTTTATCAACTAAAATCAACATGCACGAAGCGTCTCACGACGGTCTCGGGACAAATCAATTATATTGTTTTGTTTACATTCTTCATTAAAAACAGAGAAACGTCTCACGACGGTTCTCTGTTAAACGTAGAAAACTGTTGGTTTATCCATCAAACAAATCATGCAGGATGAATACTTCAGTCTGTTCTGAAGACTTGTTATATCTCGTTTTATTCACTTTTTCTGAAAAACAGAGAAACGTCTCACGACGGCTCTCTGGTAAACAAACAAAAATTTTAACACGACAAAGTTTAGAAACTTTGATTGGTAAGTGCTGATTATTAACGCCCAAAGAGAAGATGTTTCACAACAGCTTAGTCTTTGACTCAAAGAAATCAACGCTTTGATGTCTTCAAGATGAAAATTATACAATTATACCTAAAATAATAAACAGGTGCTTTTCCTATACTTCTTTTTAGTGCTGTTGTCAAGACAAAAAAAATAAAGAGCCGTTTCGCAACGACTCTTTAAAGACATAAATAAACACAGTTTTTGCAAAACCTTTTGCAATAACAATCTAAAAGTAACCAAAACCAGAAGACCGTTTCACAACGTTTTTGTCTTCTGCACGAAGGATTTTTCAGAAAGACATCTGATAAACAAAGGTCTTACTGATTGAAAATCTAGCTTAACACCAAAAAGTAAGGCATTTCACAATGACTTGCTTTTTATCCCAAAGAGGTCAACGCTTTGACGTCTTTGAGACATAAATAAAAGAGTAATTATACTATGTAATAATACATGAAACGGGGTTTATATAATTTATTTTTTATTTTTTGTCAACAGATTTTATATAAAAAACTTTGATTTTATTTTATTTCGTGGTAGCGTGGCTTATCTTTTGTATTTGATGAAAGGAATTTTTTGATGTCTAAGATTGTTACCATGATTCCGGTGCGCATGGCTTCTACTCGCCTGCCGAACAAGCCTTTGCTTGATGTGAATGGAAAAAGCGTATTGCAACGCGTTTATGAAAATGTTAAAGCCGCCGTTCCCGGAGATATTATTATTGCCGCCGGTGATCAGGTGTTGGTTGATGAGGCTAAAAAATTTGGCGCAACCGCTATTTTGACAGACCCTAAACTGCCGAGTGGAACCGATCGTATTGCCGCCGCGCTTAATCAAATTGACCCTGATGGATCAAAATATGACATTGTTGTCGATTTTCAGGGAGACGGACTCAATGTTGACCCGAAAGTTAATCTCGACTTAATCGAAATGATTGAACGCACGGACTGCGATATTGCGACTTGTGGTATGCTCTTCAAAAACGAGAAAGATATTCATGATCCGACTATGGTTAAAATTTGTATGGGACTTCGAGAGGGCGAAACCGAAGGTCGCTGCCTGTATTTTACTCGCGCGGCGGCTCCTTATATCCGTAATCCGGAAAAGTGCAAAAATCATGATTATTATCATCATATCGGAATTTATGTCTTTAAGGCCAAGTCTCTTAAAAAAATCGTGTCTTTGCCGGTTGGCGTTTTGGAAGAAAAAGAATCTCTTGAGCAACTCCGCGCTCTTGAAAACGGTATGACCATTCGCGCAAAAATCATCGGCAATATGAAGCTGATTGATGAAGCGCCGGCCGATATTAACACCCCAGAAGAATATGCCGAAGCCTGTAAATGGATTAAGTAAATTCTTTAGTTATAAAAAAATAGAGCGGCTCAGTTGCGAGCCGCTTTTTGGGTACAGTTACAGACAAGGTAAATTGTCTCCACCGCTTGTATAGCAATATCCTCGAGAATCGTCAAGTCTGTTCCATGGATGAGATTTGTCGCATGAGGTTGCTCTGTAATAGGTTTGATTGTTGTATTGACAAGTTTCATAGGTTTCGTATCTTCCTATTTCACTTATATCATCATAACCATTGACACATTCAGAGTTACACATAGTTGAACAGGGATTACATTCTGTGCAACGGTAATATGTTGTGGAGCCAGATTGGCAAGTGTCATATTCGAGACATTCAGATTGTAAGGATGTTGAATATCCGTCTCCGCAAGTGCGAATTTTACAGCTGTCTGTTGACTTGTCATACTCATATCCTGATTTGCAGAAACCGATAACGGGACGAACATCGAGGCTAAACCCCGTACTGAAGTCGTCCAAGCCGTAATCGTAGAGGAAGTTTGAGAACAACGCGTGGCCACTACGGAGCTTGGACGACGACCAAAGACGGGGTCTGGCTTCGAGTCGTGTTCCGCCCGCTTGTCTAAGCGCGTAATTGATCGAGCTATAGGTGAAAAAAAGTGAGTTTAATATTCCAGCCGCCGGTAAGCACCAATCGCCTACGCTTGTACCTTCTGTACTATACTCATTCGTAGCCCATGCAGCCTGATATCTGTTATCTCCTAGTGCCATTATCTTTTTACTATTTTCGCAACTTGCTACGTCTTGTGATGCAGCTGCAACCGAATCATAGTACGTTAAGCCCGGGATATCCGTACCATATCCGCCCCACTCATAGCTTCCTAACGAATTCAAAGCCAAAGCTTGTCCGCCACCATTTTCATAAGAACAGACAACAACCCCGATTGGTGTTTTACCACTTTGTTTGGTCGGGGTTACGGTCATATCGCTATTAAGGACATGACCGATTTGAGAGCCTCTCATGCAATCATTGTATTTTACACAAGATTCTCCACTCCAATAATATCCGCTAGAGCAAGTACATGCCTCATATAATCCATTACAAGCCGTACCGCTGCCGCCGGAATAACCTGTTCCAGTGCAGGTATATTGATAACCACTGCTGCATTGCGGGGTGCAGGTTTGGGCGGTGGCATTCCAGTCATAACCGGACTGGCAACCGGATTTATAATAACGATTAGAACATTCCTCATAAGTACAAGTGAACGGACTTGGGCAGCTCGAAAGTGTTCCCAAGTTTGGACAAGGTTTGCAATTATCATATTTTATCTGTGAGCCAGACATACAGGTTTTGGCGCCGGTATCACCGCCCATAACACCGCAATCCTGGAAACCGTCACATGGGTTGATTTTGATTTTATATTTGCTCGTTCCGTTGCAATCCACACAAGCCACCCCGTCAGCAATATAACCTTCGGGAATAGTGGTGTAATCATAACCTTCGCAAAGGTTACAACATTTTCCGAATGTGGCGTCATATTCACAAGCATTATTCGGATCAACTTTCCAGCCTGTTTGACAGGTGTCGGTAAATTCAGAATCCTGCTCTTTACAAGCGCGTTCGGTGTCTTCTTCACAAGATGCATATTTATCACCGCAAGCCGTACCGACACCATAATAAGGCGGTTCGCAAGTTTTGTAACCAGAGGGGCAAACGCAACGGGCAAAGTAATTACTGTTATAAATACAAAAACCTTCCGGCGTTTTTCCAGCGGCGCAAGAAGTCAAAGAATAGCCTTCTTTGCGGCAACGTTCAGCGTCATTCAAATCATAATCAGGCGCCCCGCCGGAACCACCATTTCCACCACTGTTTTCGGTATTGCCAAACATACCGTCACTACAATTTTCGGTGTCTGATATAAAACATACCGCTGCGGTTTTAATCTTATCAGAAGAAGGCAAGCGCCAAGTTGGAGAAGTAAGGTGTGTGTGAAGTGTGTAGATAAGCTCTTCTCCATACTTAGAAAAAGAAATATTAGCTTTTGCACTTAACGGAAGCAGTCCTGCCGCCATTAGTATTGCGGTTAAAACCGCCTCTTGTCGTGAATTTTTCATAATATTTACCTTTCATCGCTTGCCTTCACGACTCGATTATAGCATAAATTTGATTTGATTTCAATATAATTTTTATTTTGAGATGGGAGAGTGGTGAAAAAAAGAGGAATAACTTTTTTGTTATTCCTCTTTTTGTTAGTTTTCAATTACAGGGCGAAGCTTATAATGAATATATTTATTATTCACTATTACCCCTTGATAATTGTTGTAAAAATAATAGGCATATCCCTCTTCCGACTGACGATCTGTATTGGTCCAATAGAATCCACTAATCTTTTTGCCTCCAAGTTGTTCAAGAAAATCATTTAACTTATTTCTTGTCTTAAACGGTTGATTGCAAACATCTTCCCAAAATTTTTTTGAGCCGCAGGTAATCGTGTAAGTGGACAGCTTTTGCGTTGATTTGATGGCTTGTTCTAATTGAACCTCGTCTGCTTCATCGTTTAGTGAAATAATCCCTTTGCAGAAAAAAACGCCCCAAGGCTTTTTATTTTCTTGCGGAACCCATGAGCGGCTGCCATCGGTGTACAAGACCTCAAACGGATATTCAATTTGTAGGAATTGCCTGACTTTTTTAATAATCTTTCCCATAATAGTATTTTTTAGTTATTAATAATAAAATCATCTTTTTGCTTTTTATGCTTGTTTTTGTTTTTTGTCAAGTTTTTTATTTTAATCTGGTGTTTTCATAAAGCCAAAACTTGAAATCCTCAACATCTTTGACTTCCGGTATCCAGCTCAAATCTTCGGGCAAATCGGTCGTAAATTCACAACGCATTCTAACAGGATGAGCGCCGACATTTATCGCCGCGTACTGATTATATATTCTATCATCTACCAAGACCGTTTCTTCCGCCTTCAATCCATATTTTTCAAAGCAAGCCTTTAGCATATCCTCCTTAGCCGAATCGTGCATAAATTTGCCATGCTGAACGCATTCAATTGTCAAAAAGTCTTTAACATCCGCAAGCAAGCTATTCAGAAGTTTTTTCTTGGCTTCGACGTCAAAAGTTGCCGACATGGTAAACTGGCGATAGCCTTTTTCATTGAGTTCCTTTAGCGTTTCTATCACCTTCGGATAAAGCGGGCGATTGCAAAAAAACTCAGGTGAATGGCAAAAATCATAGTCCAGTGCCGTTCCTTTATTAGGCTCGGTTTTTAATTCAAGCGCACCATATTTTGGCTCAATCGGCAAAGCCTTGGGCAAGTCTTCCCACTTTAAGTTTTTATATTCTGACGCGTATTTGGGGTGCTTAGTCAGAAAATTGTAATAAGCGTAGTTCAAATTTGCCAGAACGCCGTCAACATCCCAAAATATATTTTTGATTATTGGCTTTTGCGTCATAAATTTTTGTTTCCTTATTAAAAATTTTGCGTTATCTTGTTGTCCAAGTTACCATATCCTTATTTTTTTTGAGGGCTTATGCAAAATTATACACAAGATTATCTGTTAGATAAAAAAGTTAAAATCTTTCAACCGGTTGACGGTTATCGCGCCTCAACAGATGCGGTTTTACTCTCTGCCATGCCGGCTTTGATAAAGTCGGGCGATAAAATTCTTGACGTCGGGTCCGGTACGGGGGCGATTTCTCTTTGTCTGGCTGAACGTGTTAAAAAACTAAACACCTCTATTCTGGGGCTTGATATTCAGCCCGAACTTGTTGAGCTTGCCAACCTTAGTGCCAAAGAAAACGGCTTTGACTTCTTGCATTTTGAAAATCTCGACATTCGTCACAAAATGCCCGAGCATATTCCCTATTGCTCGTTTAACCATGTGTTTTCAAATCCGCCTTATGCCTTAAACGATATGCCATCGCCTAATAAAAGCAAGGCAACCGCGCATAACCTTTCTTGTTTTACCCTTGGTGAATGGATTAAATTTTGCATTAAGTTGACGGCGCCCAAAGGTTTTATCTATCTCGTTAACCGCGCCGAAGCGATTGATGAAATGTTGGGCACGCTTTATGGAAAAGCAGGAAACATTCAGATATTTCCGCTTTTTTCAAAAAAAGGGCAAGCAGCAAAACGCGTTCTTATCTCGGCCCAAAAAGACTCTAAGGCTCCGACAATAATTCATGCCGGTCTGATTATCCATGATGATGACGGGGCTTATTCTCCGCAAGCAAACGCTATTTTGCGGCTGGGCAAAATGCTTGAATTTTAATATCTATTCCCCAAAGATGATGGTTCTTTCACCGCCGTCTTTCAGAGCTTTTTTGACTGAAAGTTCGGCCTGTTCAAACAGCTTTTTGGCAGAAGTTGCCGGCTCGGGATAAACACTGACGCCAAAGCTGTTTTTAACATGATAAGCCGTATATTCTTCTTCTATCGGTGCATCAAACAACCCTTTTAGATGGTCAACCTCCGTTACAAGTTTTTCATAATTTTCAATTTCGGGAATAAACAGCCAATATTGGTTGTTATTTTTTCCGCAGGCAAAGCTGTATTGTTTATCAATACTGGTTAATATTCTTTCCAGCAATCTTTTGAAAATTTGTTCGGCATTGCCTATTCTGGCGAAGTTTTCCATATTTTCTATTTCAATGCAGATTAATGCCGCAAGTGCCTTGCCAAGGCTGAGTTTCTGCTGCATCGGCTTACTGTTGATGGCCATATTGACGCGGTCTTCAAGCAGATAATAATTCGGCAGACCGGTAGCTTCGTCATATAGTCCGCTGATGATTTTTGCTTTTGGCTCAATCGGGACACCTATCAAAATAAAGCTAAAAGTATGATCATCGGGAATATATACGGCATCTACATTAATTCTTTCAACATGGCCTGCGGCGGTTTTGATTCCAACCGGCAAGGTTTGGTTGCTGTTTAAGATTTCTCCGATGCCTTGCGACAAAGAATCCCAATATTCGGGCGAAACAAATTCCCAAAAATTTTCACCCAAGACTTCATAACCTGACTCTTTGCCTAGTATTTTTAAGAAGGCCGGATTAGCATAGGCTATTTTGTCATCACTGATAATCACAACCGGACGCAATGCACGCCGAAAAATTTTTCTCATCATATCTTTTAACGGAATGTAGACTTCTTCCATATTCAGTGTGATATCTTCTGTCGGGGTCTGTTCCTCGGGGGATTGTTCTTTTTGTTTTTCATATTGTTCTTCTTGAACATAGGTGCTGTCGTTTATGTCTTCAAGCAAGGGATCAACGCTCTCAAGGTCATCCAAATTTATGTGATATTGAGCGGCCTCTTGAAGTTCGGCCTTGTTGGCGACAATTTGTTCGTCCGATAAAAGCTCTAAATCTTGTGCGGCAGAGCCTTCTTTATGGCTTTTTTTTGGCATGTGTCTTTCCCTTATTTATTTTTATTATCTTATCCTACGCCTTAATTTTTTAAAAAGTAATTAAATCTTTGCGCTTTGTTAATAAATATACTTTATGCTTTAGCTAAGTTAGAAAGTTTTTTGTCTGGATGTTTCTATGACTGTCGATGAAGAAATTGTCGTTAACAAGTCGGGCGATGAGGCGCAAAATGCATCGTCTCAGCCTAAGCTTGATAACCAAAAGTTTTTATTAAAAGAGCGATTTGAAATTGATTTTTCACGCCCGCTTGTTTGGCTTGACAATAACGGCGGCAAGGCTTTTGCCGTGTCTGACAGAATTGATACGACAAGAAGGCTTTTTGCCCTTATTTGTTGCGGGGAAACACCGCCTCGGCTGTCTATTTTACCTTATTTGAAATCTATTGAAAATTCGGCCCTAATGAAGTTGGTCGAATATGGTATTGTTACATATAGTCCCGATAATGCTCAAAAAATGGCCCTTATTTATGAAGAGCCTTTGGGCGGAAAAGTTTTTGATGCCGGAATTTGTTCCCTTTCTCTTAAAGAGGCGCCCGAAAAATTCAGAACCTTGGCTTTGAGTTTTATGGGGGTTATTGATGCCTTTAAAAATATGAACATCACTCACAGAGCCATTCGTACCGATAATCTTTATTTTAGAGATGTCGGGAAAAGCGAAATTGTTATCGGTGACTGTGCTGCTGCTTTTCCGGCGTTTTTTCAGCCACCGGCTTTTGAAGCAATAGAAAGTCTTTATGCCGACAAAGTGGCTCGTGGAAACGGATCTGACAAAAGTGATATTTATTCGGCTGCCGTAACGCTGACTTGCATGGTTCTCGGGCATGATATTTTGCAAAATGTTTCGGCTCCGGAAGTTTTGCGCCAAAAGATTAAAAAAGGTTCTTTGGCTCTGATTAACAGTATTGAAAAAATTCCGGCGACATTTAGTAACGCCCTTAGGGGAATGATGAACGATACGCCCTCTTTGCGGTGGAATTATTCTCAACTCTTTAGTTTTTTTGAAGGAAAGCAAGTTAGTTACGGTCCGACTTCGGCTACGGAACGCCCTAAAAGAGCCCTCAATATTAACGGTGAAAAAGTTTATATGCCTCATGATGTGGTCTATATGCTTCACTCGAATATTGATGAAGCTTATTCTTTGATTCTTAACGGAAAAATTTCTGACTGGGCTAAAAACGGCCTTGAAAATGAGGCTTTGGCCGCCAAAATTGATGTGATTGTTCGGCAAGAAAAATCTGCTGCCGGAAATAAAAATTTGACCGTTGCCCGAATTGCTTGTCTGATTGATCCTATTTTGCCGATTAAGTTCAAAGACATGGCCTTTTTCCCTGACGGAATTGCAAAAGCAACCTTTATGGCCCTGAAAGAGAAAAAAAATCTTAAGCCCTTTGTGGAGATTTTTGATTCCGATCTGATAAAACTGTGGTACCAAGAGCAAGAATCTTTGCGCTCTCCGGGAAATATTACCGAATTTAGGGTGTATATCATGCGCCAAGAAATCGGTTATGGAATTGAGCGTATTATCTATGATTTTGATAATGACTTGCCTTGTGTCAGCCCCTTGTTTAATGGTGAAATTGTTATCGGAGCGCCGCAGGTTTTGCGTGCGCTGAACAACGCTTTCAAAAAAGAAAATATTTCTTTGCCGCCTTATGACAGAACAATTATTGCCTTCTTACGCTGTAAAATCGGCAAAAAAATTGATTCCCTTATTTCTGATTTGAACTCTCCGAGAGAAGAAAATCATGTGGCGGCAATTTTGCACCTTTATGCCATGCTGCAAAACAAATTCGGGCCGGCAGAGTTGCCTAATTTGGCTCGCTGGTTGGTTAATTTTTCTAAACCGTTGGTACGAATTTATCACAATAAAAAATATCAACGCTATCTTGAAAAAGAGCTGCTGAAATCTAATTCGGGAAAGCTTTATGAAATTGTAGAACTTTTGGAAAACGAAAGTGCTCTGGAAAAAGACAGAACCGATTATGCCGCCGTTTTGAATGAGGCAAACTATCTGTCTCTTGAAAAAAACAGAATCGAAAACGGAGGCCCAAAACTCGATGAAGAAGCCAGAGCCTCGGCTCTTAAGCTTGTTTCTGTCTTGTCTATTTTGGCGATGACGGCCTCCTTTGCGTATAATCTTATTTCTTGGGTGTTAAAATAAATGAAAAGTAAAAATACAAAAGAAACTGACAAGTCTGCTCAATTCGGACGCTCCTTTCGGAAGCTGAATGTATTTCAAAAAGCATTGCTTATTGTCTTTTTTATTTTGATTTGCATTATATCTTTTCCTATTGTTCTGATTTTGATATTCGGCCTTTTGCCAACACTCACCATTTTGTTTGTTGATAAGAAAAATTATGACAAACAGCTGATTGTCGGATGTTTTAATATTGCCGGTGTGTTTTTTTATCTTTTCGGGTTGCTCAACAAATTTAGCATCGGGCAGCAAAATGATATTGCCGATAATATTTTTATGGTTATTTTGATGCTTGGTTCGGCCGCGCTCGGATTGGTTCTCTATAACGAATTGCCGAATTTTTATGCTTATGTTTATAAGCTTTTATCTGCCAGAAAAATTGATAAAATTAACGCCAAGCTGGAAAAGCTAAAAGAAGATTGGGGCGATGAGATTGTTCCCCATGTTCCTTCGGCGGAATAAAATTTCTGCATAAAACTCTTTTTCTGTGGTTGACTCTGCACTTTGCTGTTGTATCGTTAATCTATCGGGTGTGCTTATTTGTTTAAGGTCTTGATATGATTAAAAAGTTAAGTGCTTTTATTGATTGGGTTTCAACCGCTGTTTCCCCTTTTATGGCAAAGGTTGTGCCTTTTTATAAGAAAAATATTCTGCCGCGCCAAAAGCGGTTTAGTTCTGCTTTTATGCTTAAAATTGCTCCTTTTCTAAAGCTTGCTCCCAGCGATAAGAAAAAAATTTTAGAACAAAATTTGGTTGGGAAACTGCGTGCCGCATCAATTGCCTTTTGCCTTATATTAGCCTTATATTCCGTTGGAATTTCTTTTTCGGCCGGAGCTGTTTTTATCAGCGTGTTTGTTTCTTATCTGATGTTCCGCGGTTATCGTGCGGCTTATGTTATGGGCGCTGTTTTTGTTATGCTTGACGTGTTCTGCCTGCTGGGGTATGCCGAATCAAACGGGCTTTTGCTTTTTCTGTGGTTGGTTTTGGCTCTGGTGGCTTTTGCCTTTGCCTTCAAATATGAAAATGCGCGTATCAGCCTTGAAAATGGTTTTGAATTAAAGCGGTCGCAATATTCACTGCAGCGTGATGTTATTGCTGCATTCATTTATTCCGCAATCTTATGGATTGTAGCATTTATTCTCTTAGTTATTACCTCTTTGGGTATGAATGCCCCGCAAAGTTCTGCCGAAGACAGGGAGGCGTTGAATGCCGCAGCCGGTATTGCAGCGCGTCATATATATGGATATACCGACTATTGCAAATCTCAAGGCTATGAGTTGAAGCGTTATCCTGAAGTTTTTGCAAAAAAATTTGAGCCGTCCATCATTAAAATTCAAGCACAATTAGCTGAGCAAGATTCAACTCTGGCAATATTTTATGAAAATGCAAAACTTGCATTCGGCAAAAGATTGTTTGACAGTTTGGCGGCTGATATTGATGAGGTGAGAAAACAAGCCATCATTGAAGCCGTTGCTTTGAAAAACAATGTTTCTGCCTCTCAGGTGGTTTGGTCTGATGACTATAACAAAGAAATTTCTCCCGAAGAAGGTTGCGTTATCTTTGATGAGATGGCGAGCTCTATTGTTTCTTCCTCTTCGGCTGATCTGCAAAAATTGAAAAATTACTGATGTTAAATTTTATCTGGGCCGGATTTTTTATTGTTGGTTTTATTTGTGCCGCTTACCAAAGCTTAATTGGCGGCGATGTATCTGTTTGGCAAAATTTATCGACCTCTTTATTCGCTACGGCAAAAACTGCATTTTTGATTTCAATCAACTTAACCGGCTTGCTGTGTTTGTGGCTCGGAATGCTCAAAATTGCAGAAAAATCAGGACTTACAGGGCTATTGGCAAAAGCTTTGGCGCCACTGTTTAGGAAAATTATGCCTGATGTGCCGCAAAATCATCCGGCAATCGGATCTATTATCATGAACATGGCGGCTAATATGCTCGGCCTAGACAATGCGGCAACGCCGATGGGGTTAAAGGCGATGGAGCAGCTTCAAGAGCTTAACCCCAAAAAAGACACAGCTTCTCCGGCGCAAGTTCTTTTTATGGTTTTAAATGCCTCGGCCGTGACTTTGATTCCGATTACAATTTTAATGTATCGGGCTGAGCTGGGTTCGGCTAACCCGAGCGCCGTCTTCATCCCGATTTTATTTGCAACATCCGCCTCTACTTTGGTTGGATTTTTAGCCGTGGCCTATGTGCAGAAACTTAATATTTTTAATCGGACGGTGCTGGCTTATTTCCTGCTTTTTGTGGCAATTGTCGGCGGTGCGGCTTTTTATTTTTTGTCTTTGCCTCCGGCTCAGCGCTTTGCTTTCTCTTCGGCGCTCAGCAATTTTTTGCTTATGTTTTTTATATTGATTTTCCTGCTTGCCGGTCTTTATAAAAAGATAAATGTTTATGAAACTTTCATATCCGGCGCAAAAGATGGTTTTGAGGTGGCGATAAAGATTATTCCTTATTTGGTTGCCATGCTCTGCGCGATTGCGATTTTCCGTGCCTCCGGCGCTTTGGACTTGCTGGTTTTTACTTTTGAAGCAATATTTTCATTCTTTGGCCTAAATACGGATTTTGTGGCTGCCCTGCCAACTGCTTTCATGAAACCTTTATCCGGAAGCGGTGCTCGCGCGATGATGATTGAAACCATGCAAGCTTATGGCGCTGATAGTTTTCCGGCTTTTGTTTCTTGCATTATTCAAGGATCAACCGAGACAACATTTTATGTTTTGGCGGTTTATTTTGGGGCGGTTAAAATTTCTAAAACCGGCGCAGCCCTGCCCTGTGCTTTGCTGGCTGATTTGGCAGGGATTGTTACCGCCATTCTTTGCGGATATGCTTTTTATTCTCCGTTATAGCCATTTAAGCCGTTTCATGACGGCAACAACCCCCACAGTTATGAGCACTAATATCAGGCAGACAAAGGCAAAGGCATATTCATTTTCGGCATAAGGAATTCCTCTGACATTAATTCCCAGAAGGCCGGTGAGCAATGTCAGCGGCGTGAAGACGACTGTGACGATTGATATCAGGTACATTATTCGGGTCATGCTGATGCTGACCTTACTTTGCAGCTCTTCGTGAAAAACCGACATTTGGTCGCGGCAATAATCCAAATCTTCTACGGCCTTAGTAATGTCATTATAAATCTCACGAATGTCACTGCGGTCATCATCGCTCAGAGCCTCCCATTTGTCGGTTTGAAGGCTCATAAAAATTTCTTTTTGCGGGGCGGTATAGCGGCGAATCGAAATAATGTTGCGGCGCATGTCACTGATTGTGTCACGCAGCGTAAAATCGCTCAAGGCATCGGGATTGAGCACGCGCTCTTCTAAATCGGCGGTTGCTTCAATCAAGTCAATTACCGCGTCATTAATTCCATCGGCCAAATTTTGGGCCAGACTTAAAAATAACTGCATCGGCCCATTGGGATGGAACTCGGCACTCGGCACCATTTCGAGCATGGTTTTTATTGCTTTTAGCGGATTATGCGACAGTGTGATGACTTTTTTATGATCGACCCAAACACGGAGAGAAATCATGTCATCAGGCTCTGCTTCCGTATTGTAATTTATGCCTCTCATTATCAGCACAATTCCGTCGTTTTTGTTGCGAAAATATCTGGGGCGAGTGCTGTCATCGCACATTGCTTGTGCGATGTCTTTGGGAATGCCGCAGTTTTTTACCAACATTTTTCTGGCATCGGGATTTTGGTAGTCCATGTGACGCCAAATGTAGCGCGTATTGTCGATATCGGTTATCGGCTTGATGCCCATTGTAACACGCGGTGCTTGGTCATCATAAAACTCTACGACAAAAGACGGTGTAACAACTTCTTTTTTGTTTTTATCCATGGTGATTTATTCCTTTAATCTTTTTATGCGGCAACTTTGCCCCAACAAGTCATTTTTATCCAAATTTTCGGTTCCGTGAGCAATAATTTCAATTACCCGCTCGTCATTGTCATATTCTGTATGGGCAACAACCGGATTTACGACACCGACGCCAAAAGCGGATATAACATCGGCAATATTGATTTCAACATTGGTTACCGACGGACAAATCCGCGAATCAATATAATCATCAACAAAGTTTTGCGGAATACCATAGCTCAGCAAATCATTCGGGTCGGTAAAAGCGATTATTTTAACTTCCTTAAATACTCGTTTGTAGTATTTATTTCCGTCTTTGCGGCAATAATTTTTTATCTCATTTGTCACATTTGGTTTTGGGCGGCCGATTTGCAGCAGCGGCAGCTGATTGGCCAGCATAAAGACGGTTATTTCTTTTTGTTTGAGCATATTGATGATTTGCTCGGCTTCTTCGGCATTTGGCGAATCGGGATTAACCTTCAAATCAGATATCTCGTCAGCAACATCAATAACGCTGTCTAATAGAATGCGACTGCCCAGCGAATGAGTGATATAAACTATGTTTTCTCGGCTCAAATCTTTTATTTGATTATAAGACGACACACGGCAGACATCTCTTTCTTTGTCTTTTAAGTTTTCCCAATTAGAGCTTAACATCCAGCAAGTTGCTTCTTTGGCGGCATTTAATATCTGTTGCTTGTTGTCCATCAGATATATCATGGGATCTGGCAAGGTATCATTCAAAAAAGTTTTCATTGAGCGGTTAAACACGGCTCTTTTATAGCCGTATTCGTCCGAATCATCATATTCTAATATTTTTTTCTCGCGCGTTGTAATGCTTGACCAGGTTAATTCATAAAATATGACTGTTTTCTTAAGGTCTTCGCTTTGCATTCTGGTGACGCGCAGATTGCCTATCTCGTCTTTTTTATTTTGCGGATTTATCAAAGTGATGTTTTTATCTGTTTTTGACCAAACGGTTAAGTTCAGCGCCTTTGATAAATTATCTTTCATGCGGGTGGCATAGCCTTCTTTATGGGTGCCGACCCCGTGAATCATCATGACTTTGACAACATCTCCCTGAGCAAGATAGTCATCTAACCCCGGAAAGTCTTCTCCGGTGATTTCACAGCGTCTTGTGTCTTCATTATTTTCATTATCTATTAGCGCACTGGCCACGCCTTTTCCAAAAGATTCACAGCCGCCTAAAGCAAGGATTATCCCCAATATGCTCAGTATCTTTTTCATTTTTTCTTTCCTTGTTTTCTTATTTTGTTATATTATGTTATCTGTATTTAACTTGCAACTCTTATTATCAATCGGAGTTTTTTTATGAAGGCTTTGGTGCAACGTGTTTTACAAGCATCCGTTACGGTGGATGGGAACATTGTCTCTCAAATCGGTAAAGGATTTTTGGTGTTGCTCGGGGTGGAAAAAGATGACACCTCCAAGCAGGCTGATTTTCTTGCGCATAAGATTTCGGCACTGCGAATCTTTGAGGATAATCAAGGTAAAATGAACCTCAATCTTTCTGATGTGGGCGGCAGTGTTTTGTTGGTTTCTCAATTTACGTTGGCGGCTGACACGTCTCGCGGAAATCGTCCGGGGTTTGAAACGGCGGCTCGTCCCGATAAAGCCAATGAACTCTATCTTTACATGATTGAAAAGCTGAAGTCTTATCAGCTTGATGTCAAAACCGGAATTTTTCAGGCAGACATGAAAGTGGCCTTAATCAATGACGGGCCGGCGACTTTTATGCTCGAGAAAAAAGGAGAAAGCGACAATGGCTGATTATGACGATGCCCTTCCCGAAGAAGAGGAAAATTTACTCGAAAATTATGAGCCGCCCATATCACCGCTTGATGTATCGGTTCTGTGGAAAAGACTTATCGAGCTCGATTTTGCGGATACGGCCTCTATTAGCGCTTTGGAACAAGATATTTATTCGGCAATGAAATCTTCTGATGATAACGGCGCTTATTTGATTATGCTGATAGAGCTTCAATTTATGCAAGGAAGTATTGAGCGCGCTCGCTCTTTGGTTTTTCAGCTTTGGGAAGAAGGCGGTGATATTCCGCCCCAAATTCAGCTTCTGTATCTGCAACATCTGATTGCTTTGAATTTGCCTGAAATGGCGACAGAAATTGTGAAGGCTTTTTTGGAAGATGTCGATAGCTTGCCTTTTGCTTTTTATATTCCGTTACTGAATTTTTCGTTTGCGTTTCAAGATGTTGATACTCTGGAAATTTTAGCCGCAAGAATCGAAGAAGAAGGCGAAGGTCCTTTTTATGATTTTATTGATTTTTGCGAACAAAACGGACACTGGGAAACGCTGGCCTCTCTGCATAAAATTATTTTTCAAAATGCAGCGCTTTCGTTGGCAGATTATCGCATATCATTTGAAACAGAGCAAGAAGCTTCCGGTTTGGACATTATTCTGTCTGTTGCAAAAGATGCTGACGGACTATCGCAAATTATCAATCGTCAGATTGAAGCCTTTTGCCAGAAAAACGATATTGATTTGCAAGGGCGCATTCGGGTTTTGGTTGAGCCTATTAGTGTGCACCCACGGTTGGATACTGTATTTTTGCCGGTGTAATTATCGGCGGCAGTGCCTGCGGTGATGTGTTCTTCGGCGCTTTGGCTTCAACGTATTTTTCCATGCCGGTAATCAGTTCTTCACAAGATTTTTCAAGTAGCTGTTTCATCAATCTGTAGGCAACATCTTGTTCCCCTTCATCATTGCCATAAACCACAAAGCGGTTTTGATGTTCGGTATAGCTTTTGCCGCTGGCGGTATACACAAGTTCAAGTGCCGTTACCATTTGCAAGCGGTTGCTCTCTTCATTAATGGTCTCAACTTTGGCGCGCAATATTTTCGGGCGCAAGATAAAATCGGCCAAATTGCGGTCAGCGGTTATTAAAAAGCCTTTTTTATCGGCGAACCAATTTTTGATAATGGCGGAATAATAATCCGAGCTGGTTTGATTAAAAAATTCTGTTGGGTCTACAAAGATTAGGCCTTCTTGGCGAATCGCTTTTTCTTCTGGCACCGGTTGGGGTTGTTGGGTTTTAATTTCTGTTTTAGGTTCTGTTTTTTGTTCCGATATTACCGGAGGCGGCGGTGTTATGATTGTTTTTTCTTCCAGCTTGTCTTCGTATACAATTTCTTTTTCTTCCAGCAATTTTTCTTGCTGTTGCTCAAATTCGTCTGCGGCTTTATTTAATTCGGCCGTGACGGCGGCGGATAAGTCGGCGGCTTTTTCTGCCGTGTCGTCAATGAGTTCGGTTTCTTGGGTTTGACGGTTAAAGCTCTCGTCTATCCCTTGTTGAACATGGTTTGGGCTAACATAACCACTCACCTCGATGCAGATTTTTTCCTCATTTTGCTCTTGAGTTGAAACGTTGAGATCCTCAAGGTAATTATCAACAATATTATAGACCATGACGTTAAAGTCATGCGAATCGAGCTCTTCCTTATATTGCTTTAAGGAATCGAGTTTGCTGACCGCATTAAACGAGGCGGCGTCGGTTGCTCTGACCCTTGCCGTTGATAAAGTTTCTCCCCGCTTTAGGTTTTCGCAAGCAGAGCCTTGCACCTTAATCGACGTTAAGTCTTCTGCAGCCGCGTTTTCCGTTTTTATCGCGGCAACCATCAAAAGCCCACAAAGCAAGTTTGCATATTTGTTCTTTAGTCTCATCATAATTGATATTATATTTATTTTTTTATTCTTCTCATTATTTTTTTTAGTTATTCACTCATTGCAATTTTTTTATTCTATGCTAAATTGAAATGTCTTTTTGTTAGGAGAGATGACTTTATGGTTTTAACTTTTTCGGCCCTATTGGCGGCGATGCTCTTTTTATTCCGGCCTTTGCAACGCAATCGTTTTTTTGTGCTGCATGCGGTTTTAGTTATCGGCAGCGCCTATTTTGTGGAAACGCATTTTTTTAGGGTTACGCCTTTTGTGCCAAAAACTTTTTTGCTGTTTTTGGTCTTTCAGCTTATCTCTATTAATTTGGTGACGATTTTAGCTTATGGGGTTGATAAGCGGGCGGCGATTAACGGCGAATGGCGTGTACCGGAGGCTCAGCTCCACACGCTTGAATTATTAGGTGGCTGGTGCGGGGCTTTTATTGCGCAAAAGCTCTTTAGGCACAAAACGAAAAAGAAAAGTTTTCGCGCCGTGTTTTGGCTGATGCTTTTTTTCCAGATTTTTTTGATTTGGGCTATTCTCTCTTATCTCGGATTGTTATAAATTTTTAAGGATTGTTTTATGTCTTATGATTTTTCGGCAGAAGCACCAAAGCTAAAATTCTCTGAACATTACAAAAAAATGTGGCCTTATGTGAAGCCTTATTGGTTTAGAGCTTTACTGGCGGTGTTGGTCAGCATTCCCATCGGGGCGCTTGATTCCGTGGTGGCTTTGGCCCTCAAGCCTTATATGGACATTGTTTTGGTTGATAAATCGGCTCAATCTCCGGCGTATATTCCGCTTTTGATTGTGGCTTTTACCTCCGTACAGGGCTTTTTGAACTATTTTGCCACTTATCTCAATACTTGGGTCGGAACAAAAATCGACCAGAATATAAAGCGTGACTTGTTTAAAAAACTCCTCTCTCTCGAATCGGCGTTTTTTGACCAACATAATTCCGGCTTTGTACTCCAGCGTTTTAGTACGGACGCTACCACCGCTTGTACCGGACTGTTGGAAAATTTGAAGGTTTTTGTATCTCGATTTTTCTCATCGCTGTCTCTCATCGGCGTGCTTATTTATAATTCTTGGCAGTTATCCATTATTGCCATTGTCATCTTGTTCGGCGCTCTACTTCCTTTGGCTTCGGTGCGGCGCAAGATTAAGGATTTGGTTAAGAAAAATGTTGAAGAAAATTCTCGCATTTTTATGAATTATAACGAAGTTTATTCCGGAAACAAAACAATTGCGGCCTATAACTTGCAACAGAAAGAATTTTCAAATTTTGAATCTATTCTGCAGAAAATGTTTAAGCTTGCCATTAAAATGGTACAAAAAGTCGGCTGGATGACACCGGCCATGCATGTTATTGTTTCTATCGGTATCGGTGCCGTTATCGGTTACGGAAGCTTTTTAATCGTGAGCGGCGATATTACCAGCGGTAATTTTGTTTCTTTTATCACGGCGTTGGTTTTACTCTATACCCCGATTAAGTCTATGGGAAAAAATTATCAGGCGGTGCAGCTTTCTTTCCTTGCGATTGAACGTGTTGCAGAAATTTTGGATATTAAACCCACGATTTATGATGCACCCAAGGCTAAAAAACTGACCAACATTTCTAAAACGATTTCTTTTGAACATGTAGATTTTTCTTATGTGCCTGAAAAGCCGGTGTTGAAAGATATTAACTTTGAGGTTAAAACCGGTAAGACGATTGCCTTTGTCGGAAACTCCGGCGGAGGAAAAAGCACGTTAGTCAGCTTGCTGCCAAGATTTTATGATGTTTGCGGCGGCGCCATTAAGTTTGACGGTGAAGATATTCGCAAGTTTACACTTGAATCTTTGCGCGATAATATTGCGGTTGTGTTTCAAGATAATTTTGTTTTTGCCGGCACTATTCGTGATAACATCTTGGTCGGAAACGAAAATGCCTCAGAAGCAGAAATTAAAAAAGCTCTGGAAATGGCACATCTTGATGAATTTGTTAACGGGCTGGAAAAAAGGCTCGATACTGATGTCGGAGAAAACGGAACGCTTCTTTCCGGTGGACAGAGACAAAGACTTGCCATTGCGCGCGCCTTTTTGAAAAACTCAAAAATCGTTGTGCTTGATGAGGCAACTTCCGCCCTTGATAATAAGGCCGAGGCTATGGTGCAAAAAGCCATTGATAACCTCATGAAAGACCGGACGGTTTTTGTTATTGCGCATCGCCTTTCAACCATTCAAAATGCCGACATGATTATGGTGGTTAATGACGGACAAATTGTTGAGGCCGGAAAGCATGATGATTTGCTTAAGATTGAAGACGGAGCTTATCGCGCGCTCTATAATGCTCAGTTCAAAAACAAAAAATAAGAATTTTGTTTTTTTTCAAAACTCTTATTTTATCGGGGAAGATTATAGCGATTTTGTTTAGCGAAAAGCCAGCTCGCCTACTGCCTTTTGAAGTTTGCGGATTGAGTTTAGTTCAATTTGTCGGACACGTTCCTTTGAGATATTATAAGCGCGGCTTAAGTCATCAAGCGTTAAAGCTTTTTCATTTAAGCGGCGCTTGTATAATATATCTCTTTCGCGTTCATTAAGGCAGCCCAGCGCCTGAGTAAACAGTTTTTTGCGATACTGATAGGTTTCGTTATAGCCCAAGGTTTCTTCTTGATTGGGCTTTTTATCGGCAATAAAATCCTGCCATTCGCTTCCGCTGTCAGATGAAGAATCTATCACCGTGTTTAAAGAGCCATCATGGCATGACATGCGATTATTCATATCGGCAACTTCTTTGAGATTAACATCCAAAGATTTTGCAATGTCTTCCATTATCTCGCTGCTCATTTCGCGGTCTTCAACCAAGCGTAAGCTGTTTTTTATTTTTCTTAAATTAAAAAATAATTTCTTTTGCGCGGCAGTGGTGCCGATTTTTACCAATGACCATGAATTCAGAATATATTTTTGAATCGAAGCCTTTATCCACCACAAAGCATAAGTTGAAAAGCGAAAGCCTTTGTCCGGATCAAATTTTTCAACCGCATAGAGCAGGCCTATATTGCCTTCCGATATCATCTCGCTGAGCGGTAAACCATAACCTTTGTATTTTGATACGACTTTGACCACCAAGCGCAAATGCGGCGTGATGAGTTTGTAGGCAACTCTGTCGTCTTTTGTTTCTTTGTAGGTTTTCGCCAGTTGATATTCTTCTTCAGAAGTTAGAATAGGATATTTGCGAATGCTTTGTAAATATCTCGCCATGTTAAGCTCAGGCGAAAAGTCAAGTCCAATAGGAGTTTCCGTCATTTTCTATAATCTCCTTGAAATGAACTGTGTCAACCTTATCGTGTATTAGATTTTTCTACAATCTATACTTTAGTTGTATAACCCTTGTTTTTTCTACTTCCAATCATTTAGCTTTTTTTGGAGTTCTTGCATATCTGCCGGTAAATCAGAATCAAATATCATATATTTTTGGCTTAGCGGATGGATAAAACCTAAAGTTGCAGCATGGAGCGCCTGCCGGCCAAACGAATTGACATAAGACTTTGTCTCATCCGGAAAAGGTAAAGAGCTTTTATGATTTTTTACATAAACCTTATCTCCGATCAAATTCCATCCCTTTGAAGATAAATGTACTCTGATTTGATGCGTGCGACCGGTTTCCAGTTTGCAGCGCACGGTGGCTGCGGCATTATGATATACTTCCGTTGTTTCATAATTTGTGGCAGCAAACTTACCGCCGCGGGAAACGATTGCCATTTTTTTGCGGTCATAAGGGCTGCGGCCGATATTGCCTTCTATTCTGCCGGATAAGGGTTGCGGCACGCCATAGACAATGGCATAATAAGTGCGCTCGATGCTGTGTTCTGCAAACTGAGCGCATAAGCCGCGGTGCGCAATATCATTTTTGGCAACAACCAACAAACCACTGGTTTCTTTATCTATTCGGTGAACAATTCCGGGGCGCTTGATGCCCCCTATTCCGGATAATTTTCCGCGGCAATGGTACAACAGCGCATTAACCAAAGTTCCGCTCCAAGCGCCGGCAGCCGGATGAACGGTCATTCCGGCCGGCTTATTAACAACCAGCAGGTCATCATCTTCATATACAATGTCCAGTGCAATATTTTCAGCGGCAGGCTCGGCTTCCTCGGCTTCGGGAACATATATTGTATAACTCTCTCCGGTTTTGACCTTATAAGCCGCATCGGCTAAGATAATGTCATCTATACTCACATTGCCTTCTTTTATCAGTCGTTGTATTTGAGAGCGTGACTGAGACGGCATGTGGTTTGCAAGATATTTATCGAGCCGTGTTCCCTGCTCGGAATCCTCTACCTCGGGGCTTTGGAATGTTTGAGAATCGTTTTCCATTTACTTTTTCCTAATTTTCTTGTATTATGAAAGATACAGAATATTCTGATTTTTGCAAGGAAAATGATATGGATAAACTTAAACTGGTAAAGGCCGTTGTGGCGTTGTTAACTTTTTTGCTCGTTTTTGGGATTTTGATGGCTGCAACGCTCGTTTATAAAAATATTAAATCATCTCAGCCCTCGGCTGAAGCGCTGTCTTTATCCCTCGGAGAGCCCAGCGGCAGCCGTATTAACTCTATGTTAGAATATAATGGTTATATTTATCTTGTGGTTAAAGACGGCGGAGAAGCTGATCGAATTATTATTCTTAACCCCGAAACCATGCAAAAAACGGCGCATATCACCCTAAACTGATTAGAAAGGTTTTGAAAAATGGCTGAAGAAACTGATGATGAAGCTTTTGAACAACTCTTGAATGAATTTATTTCTTCGCAGTTGGAAGATGTTGATATTTCTGACTCTGTCTCTTCGCCTGAAAAAAAGTCTGATTCCGACACCGGTATTTTACAGGAAAAAGATAATCTGTCGGAAGATACGCCGCAAGAAGAAAAAGATGATGACCCCGAAATGGCTCAACTTCGCCCTGAGGAAAAAGCTTTGGCGCGTGCTTATAGAAATTTTTCTGATGCCGTGACCATTATTGCCGATGAAGCAAATTTGCCCTTACATGACTTTCAGATTACACCTCAGGCGCTCTATCCTAACTATAAGCCTTCTCTCGGGCAAAAAATCGTTGATGACGTGATTGCCGGATGGGATGTTTTGATGAAAGCCTTTCCGGACATTACCGCAAAAATTTCTCCGGATATGAGCGATGAAAAGCTATTGGAATTTGCTGAAAACTGCGAGCACGAAACCTTGCAATTTGCTATTATCTCTTATATTGAGGTATTGATTGAAATGGAGGGCTGTGAAATCAGCTATAAAGAACGCAAGCTGCGTAAAGAAAAACGAAAGCTTGAACGCGAAATCTATGAAGAACATCAACGCCGCGCTGACCGCGCAAGAGCTTATATTAACGCTATTGAGCAAAAACAATTTCCGATAAATGCCGAACGCTTGGTTAAAAACTTTTTCAAAACTTCGACCAAAGATCCTAAAGGCGCTTATCAGATTCTTACCGAAAATCCGGCGGTTTTCTCGCCTATCGAGTTTAATAAAATCAAGCCGCGCTTTTTTGGACTGCTTAAAGTCGGACCGCAAGACGGTATCCGCATGAATCGGATTATCGGAAACTTTTTAAAACATCTAAAAATCTAAAATATTTTAGAGAAAATTATAGACAAAACATATTTTTAGTGCTATGATAAGTTAATAATTAAAAAAACACTCTTTATTTGACGAGGAAAAAATGGCTGACGAAGATAAAAAAGTTATTGTTGAAGAGGAAAACGATACTCCTAAAACGACTACCGTCAATCAGGATGTAAAATCAACTACGGTCAATCAAGCGCAAAAACAAACAACCATAAGTGAAAAAAATAATGGTGAGACCAAAGTTAACCAAGAAGATGCCAAGCCAACTGATAGCGAATCTCCTGAAAAAAAAGAAGATGACGAAAATGAAGGCGATATCTCGTCAAACAACTATACTCCCGAGATTAATCCGAAAAGAAAAAAGATAGAGCCTTTCAAGGAAGGTGACGTTATTCAATATATGTTCAAAGAGTGGTTAATTGCCGGCATTAACTGGTTGTGTGAGGAAACGGTTTATCAATTTGATAAGGGATATTACAACCGAGAATACCGTCGAAATATGAGAAATGCGGCAAAAAAAGCTGATAAAGAAGTCAAGACCTATGATACTTATAAGAAAATGACAGATTTGGCAGGAAAAGCAAAAGATAATATTGAGAGTTCACATGATTATTTTACCGGCAATACTGCCCTGATTGATTTAGGTGCAAAATTGCGCGAGGGGGACTTTAGCGGGGTTTCCGAAGATACGGCTTTTATGCTTAAAAGTTTGCCGCGTGAAAAATTTGATCGCCTGTTTGACAAAGACAGAATGGCTAAGCTGCAGAAAAATTATAATGATAATATGGTCGCAGTTGCTTTGTTTGCAAATAACTATGCGCAGGTTTCTGTCATTAATGCCAAAATGAAAGATGCTAAGGCTCCAACAGATCAGGAAGCCTATGACAAAGCCAAACGTGAAGGATCCGAGATTTTTATCCGCTTGATTGCCAATCAGAAGCAACAAGGTAAAAGCCCTGATGAAATTCGTCAATATACTAAAGCTTTGATGAAAACGATGGATCGTGCCATTGTAAAAACTCAGAAAGATGTTCGCAAAGGAAACTTTGACGGTTATAGCAAAAAAGGCTGGTTCGGACGCACGAAAAAAGGATCTTATAAGAAAAATTCAGCATTCGAAGATATTCTTGCCGAGGCTAGTTCTTTGGGACAAACCAGCGGAACTCAGGGTATTTATGAAGAAATTATGCAACAGCAGAATTTTGATAAAAATAACCAAGATAAAATTATCAGCTTTACAACCGCGCGAGAGATGACTAACAATCAGTTGCAATCCCTTGAAGCACGGCGTAAGAGATTTTTGGAAGCTAGAGCGCGTATTTATAGCGACCCGCAGAAAAAAGCCAACCGCGAAAAGGCTGAGAAAATTCGTGAGCAAAAACGTCAGCAGAGAATCGAAAACCTCAGAAATCCGCAATATGTTATGAAAAACAGTAAAGGACAAAATGACGCCGCGCTGACTGCCGCTATGCGTAAATATTATCAAGACAGATTTATGATGAAATAGCCATGAAAAAATTTATACGTTTTCTTTTTATCGGAACTCTTTGGACAGCCCTGTTTCTTTTGGTCTGTCTTTACTTTTTTGTTTGGGTTTGGAATTTTAACTTTCTGTCCGCCGGTGACAGAGCCTTCTTAGTGACATTTTGGAACAGCGGCGGCGTTATAAAATCTTATCAAGATTATTTGTTTGTATTTTCTTTTGCGGCTTGTTTGTTTATTTGGATATTTGGTTTCAGAAAAGCGCTGCGGACAAATTATGCGGCCTTAATTCGCAAACCGTTTGAACTCTTTAGCCAATGGGAAATACGCAAATATCAGCCTTCTTCTCATATTGTGCTGAAAAATATCGGAACCTCGGTTGAGGCTAAAACTGATGATAAAGCCATTGTTGAGAAAAAGCTTAAATCTCTTGAAAAAGAGTTGGATAACAGCAAAAAAACCAGCGAAATTCGCGAAATTATGAAATCTAAGTTCTCCGGCCCTAAAAGCTAAGCTATTATTAACTTTATTTTGCTATACTTGCCATAATTTATAAAGGATAATGTGCATTGAAACCTTTGATTGTTCTTACTCGAATCATGTGCGTCGGCCTCTTTTGGAGCTTGTTCTTCATTGAGGGCGTTCGTGTTATTATGCTCAGAAACTGGCATTTTGACATGTTTCAGACATCTCACTGGAATCATGCGTGGAACTTGTGGCTTTCGGGCTGGGTTATTAATACCCCAAAAGAATGGGCCTTCGTTCTTATCATTCTCACATTTATTCCGCTGTGGCTTTCCGGTTGGGCTGCCCTGAGCCTGATTAAATGGGAAAAAATCGTTATTAAAATCGTGGATTTTCCGGTTAAGCTTTTTCGCAGAATTTTCTATAAGCCGGTTAAAATTATTGCTAATTCAAGCGCAGTGAAAAATGTTAAGAAAAAGAAATCTTATAAAGAAATTCGTCCCAGAAGTTTGCGCTTGCCGCTTGATGATCGGCCCGAACCGGAAAATGCGTCCAAGCTTATTAGTACTTCTGCCAAAGTAAAGCCTTTGACACCGGCGGTTGAGGCTTCTCCGGCGCCGCTGATGAAAAATACAGCCTCCAAGTCTGCAGAGCCCAAAGAATTTAGTCATTCGCTTTTTGAGATGGAAACAACTGATGCGGCTGATGACTTTGATTTTAATATTGATGATTTTGATATTGAAAAAGCCTCTACCCCCAGTGAAAAAATCGACGAGCCGGCGCCTAAGCCTTCTCTTCCTCAGAAAAAAGAAAACTTTAATAACGAGCGCGGCAATAACCGTGACAGAGATTTTCAACGCGGCAAAAAGAATCGGGATTCTAACCTTCCCTCTCAACCAAGAAATAATCCGCCCTCTCCCAGAGGCAGCGGAAATTCCGTTTTGGATGTGATTAAGCAACATGGCTTTGAGACGCTTAACGGCATTACCATCAAAAATAATCTTATTGACTTTTTGGCCGTGGCACAAAATCAAATTGTTCTCTGCCTGATTGATAAAGAAACCGGTGATTGGCTGGCTGATGAAGAGCGTTTTAATGATGAGGAACCTTTGTGGTTTTCTGAAAGTTCACACCGAATTTCTCCGGTGAGAAAAGTTGATATTGCCCGCAAGGTTTTGGAAGAGGCTCTGGCGGCACAAGGGCTTAAATTTTCGGTCAAGGCTTTTGTTATTGTTTCTATCGGCAATATTATTAATGCCGAAGATATGGTTGACATCTGGGAAGACCTTAAAGTTTCGGTTACGCGTATTGACCGCGGCACGCCAAAAGAAATTCCGCTCTTTGCACGGACCTTGCCTGATGCCGGTGCGCCCGTGGCTAAAAATGACTTTGAAAAAATTAAAAAACTTGTTCGTAATATTGCTTAGTTCAAGAGGTTGACTGATGGCTGAAAAAAAAGGTGAAGAATGGGAAGAATATAATAATGCCGTGCAATGGGCAGCCGTGACCGTTTTGGTATCGCTGATTGTTTCTATTTTGCTGGCGATTTTTTCTTTGCCGCTCGGATATTTAATCGGAACCGGCGTGTCGCAAGAAAGCCTTGATGTGGCCGGACGCTTTATCAAAACCATATTTAATAATCCGTCTTATCTGACCGCCAGATATATCAGCTGGTTTAAGCAACTTTCAAGTTATCACGGGCCTTTTTCGTTTAGTTTGTGGCTGCCTATTTTGCCTTTTATCACTTTGCCGCTCGGTTTGACTGTCGGCTTGCTCGCTAATCCGTATCGCTTTCAATCAAATATTCACGGTTCTGCCCGTATTGCAACCGAAAAAGACATTAAAAAAATGCCTCTGCTCGGATTTGACGGCTTTTGTCAGGTGGTCGGAAAGTTTAACGGCAAGCTGTTGATGCTCAAAGAAACACTCGCAACGCTTTGCTGCGCTCCTCCGGGTACCGGTAAAACAGCCGGCGTGGTTATTCCGACAATTTTTAACTCTCATGGGCTTAGCATTATCGTGAACGACCCTAAACCGGAGCTTTGTTTCAGCACAACCGGTGCGCGCGCAAAAGACGGTCCGGTATTTGTCATTAACTGGGGTGCCGAAGATAACCCTGCCGAAGGTATTTATTATCCGAGTTGGAATCCGCTCTCGCAAAATGCGATGCCGGCTCCGGGGCCTGACCGCGATATGTATGTTGATTCTATGTGCAACATCTTGGTTGAAGACCCGAAAGGAAATGCTGACCCACACTGGTCTAAAACCGGTCGTGCGGCGCTTACCGGCTTTATTCACTTTGTGTCATTCAAATGTGAAAAAGCTCGCGCCAATGATTATTTTATAGCGCGTATTTATGAAGGAAAGCTTGATGATGAAGACCGTCGCGTGCTTGAAGGCTATTATCTGGAAATGCGCGACCCGATGGCGGCAAAAGCTATTCAGGATCTGAGAACCGGCAATCTGACTATTGATAATTATCTGCCTATCGGTTCTTGGGCTTTGCTCCCTGAAAAGTGGATTGGCCATGAAGCCTGCCTTGCTATGATTCTGGAATGGATTACCGAAGCACAAATCAAGCAATCCGAAGAAATTAAGCGTCGCCTTGAAGAAGGCGATCAGATGGCAGCGATGGCGGATCCGATGCGCAACATGCTTGAAGAAGCAATTGAAGAAGCGCGCCGCTTTGGTTATTCTCAACGTTGTATTGTCGAACTTAGCCAGCTCAGTGCCATGCCGGATAAAGAGCGCGGTTCCGTGCTGTCAACCGGTTTGTCCGGTATTGGTATCTTTAAGAACGCGGCGGTGGTTTCTCGTACAAGTTTCTCCGACTTACAATTCAAAGATTTGCGCGGAATGAAAGACCCCGTTACCGGTGAGTGGAAACCGATTTCGGTTTATCTTTCCGTTAACCAGGTTGATGCGCGTGCCTTGAATATTATTTCGGGTACATTTATTGAGCTGATGTCTTCTTATTTGATTGCGAACCCGCCAAAATTCCACAACAAGACCGATGGCGTGATGGGGCCGTTCCCTGCCTTGTTCATCCTCGACGAGTTTCCGCAAATGCCTAAGCTTAAAGCAATTATTGACGGACCGGCGGTCGGTCGTGGTCAAAAAGTTTCGTACCTGCTGATTGGACAAGACTTGGGCCAAATCTCCGGAAAATATGGTAAAGATGATCTTGAAACCGTTATTTCTACCACGGCGTGCAAAGTTATTCTTTCTCAGAACAACGAAGTGACTGCCCAGCGTTTTTCTAAGATGATTGGTAACAAAACCGTGCAAACAACATCTTTCTCCAAAAGCGAGGGTTTTGGCAAAGGAAACAACCCATTTAACAAAAATGTTTCTTATCAGCTGCAAGGGACTTCCGTTATCAGCACAACCCAGCTGTTGAGCTTGCCGATGCTCAAACAAGTTGTCTTGATGCAAGGTTCTATTGACCGTCCGATTATGGCAGATTCTCCTCGTTGGTATCTGGACAAGAAGATGAAGGCTTTGGCTGCTCTGCCTCCGGCACCGAATGTTCCGGACTGGATTGTGGCTCAGCGTGAGGATATTAATGCCGATATGTTGGCCAAGCTCGGGGTTGAATATAACCCGGAAGAAGATCCTGATGCCGATTCTTTGGAAGAAGATGAGGACAGCGCCTCGTCTTAATAACCACACAAGAAAACAGGCTCTCCTTCTGGTGAGCCTGTTTTTTTAACTTTAGGGATTTATAATTATAGTCTTAATTCTTAGCTTTTCTAATTAGTCCCTAAAACTAGGTCATACGGGTTAATTCATCAAGCATTTCATCTGCCGTCGTAATAATCTTAGTGGCGGCTGAATAAGCTCTTTGGGTGACAATCATGTTTGAAAACTCGGTTGCCAAATCAACGGTTGATTGCTCCAAAGCACTGCTTGAGATTTCTCCGGCACCATTGGTTCCGGCTCTTTGCAGCAAGGCTTGTCCCGAAGAATCGGTTTCAATCCATGCGTTACCGGTCAAGGCTTCCATTCCATTCGGGTTAGCAAAGGTGGCCAAAGGTAAGATTGCTATCGGACGGGTTTCACCATTATCAAACAGAGCGGTTACAACGCCACTTTCGTCAATCATAACGCCAGAATAGCTACCGAATTTTGCACCGTCTTGATTGATATAGTCAGTGGTGAAGTCGCCAGACAAACTGGTCAAGCCGTCATTGGTTCCGGTATTGCCCATAAACAACTGAATCATTGTACCGTTATTTGGGGTTCCGTCCATATTTTCGGCACCGTTTGCCCACTGAATTGCTAATTGGTCTACGTTAAAGTATTTTGGTGTACCATCGGCATTAAAACGAACAGCAGGGGCCTTTGAACCGACTTCGATTTCGTTTTCACCGACTGAAAACTCATTGCTTAAAGTTCCGTTATAGTTATTTGCCGTAACCCAGCCTGAAGTTTCATCGCGAACAGTACCACTAACCGCTGCGCCCAGTCCTTGGGTGTTAATAGCCATATCTCCACCGGTTTCGCTCGGTAAAATCTCCAAGCTGGTGCCGGTTGCATTAAAGCGGCTTGGCTCGGTCGCATTGGCCTGAATGGTGCTACCTAAGATGCTGACTAATTGTGTTACATCAACATTTGTACCGCCGCTGATTGCTGAAGAAATATCGACTTTTACCGCCGGAGGATCGACCTGAGTTCCAGCTTCTCCAAAGGTATAAGTTACACCATCGAGAACGATGCTTTTTCCGATGTAGTCTGTGCTTGTGGTCGAGGTAAAGTCAATACGGGCACCGTTTTTGATGTCGTTATCAATTTGCGGAATAACGAACTGACCTGTCGGAATACCGGTGTTAAAGTTCGGGTTAGCTGAGTGTTGGACGCAAGCCAAGGTCTTGCTAGCATCTATGGTCAGCTCTGCACCCATTGTGGATTGAACAATGTTAATTCTATCTGTTCCGGCGGTAAAGCGGTCGCCTGAAGACAATGTATTTTGTAAGGCGGTTGCAAATTTTGAGGTAAAGTCGCTCAAGCTGACAACGCCGGTTGATAAGTCAATCGCAACTTGGTTGGGACCGGTTACGCCTGCCGGATTGTTGGTGAACACAAAGGTATAAGTTGTTCTGGTTGCGCCATCGGTTATGTCAATGCTTGAACCGTTTTCAGGAATTGCCGTGAATTCTAATTGTCCGGCGGCGGAGAAAACATCTGCCGAGCCATCAACCGTATTATTATTACCATACAAGACTGAAGTTGCGGCGCCGTCCGGAACAGTGGCTGACAAGTTCCAGCCGGTTGAGCTGGTCTTTTGGAAATCAAGGCTCAAGTTGCTGGCGTTTCCAAGGCTGTCATAAATCAGAGCTGAAATTTTTTGGGTGGTTCCGATGCTGTCATTACTCGGCAAGTTGGCACCAAAATTAATTTGTTGTGTCGGGGTGGCCGTTCCACCGATGTTGTTTAAGTTAATCGGCTTTAAGTTACGGTTGTCGATAATATTATCGTTAATCAGTGTTAAGCTACCGTCGGTTTCGTAATAAGCCTTCATATAAGTAATGCCATTGATTTCCACCGTAGAGGCCTGTGTATTGCCGTTCCACGGAAGTAAGGTCCAGCCCTGTGCATAGAAACCACCGGTATTTACCAGATAACCGTTGTTATCTACATCAAAGCTTCCGGCTCTGGTATAGGCCCACAAGTCTCCCTCTCCCGGATTGGCGGCCTGATTGACAACAAAATAGCCGTTGCCGCTGATTGCCAAATCGGTTGATGAGGAGGTTGAGGCCAGCAATCCCTGAGCATTAATTTGTTGCTTGCTGACAGGCTGAACACCACCCGGTGAATAACGGCTGGTAAAGGTTTGTTTGGTTACCAAAGTTTGAAATGAGGTATTGTTATTTTTGTAACCAATCGTATTAATGTTTACAATATTATCCGATATGGCTCCCATGGCCGTTGACTGGGCCGCCAAGCCTGATATACCGGACTGCATTGCTCCAAATATACTCATTGTTTTTACTCCCTAAAGTTTTTATAATATTCCGTATACCGCGGCTCCGGCAACTTCTGCCGCAGCGGAGGCTACGTTTGCAACACTATCAACGACTTCTTCGACGATAGAGCTGTCTTCTTCATCTCCGGTTGAATTGTCACCTTCATCGGCAACCTCTCCTTCTACCGGTTTGTCTTTGTCAAAATAATCATCATTGCGAATAGTCAAAATATCGTCTAAGTTTGCGGTTACGGCATCACCCAAGCCGATGTAAACTCCATTGCTGTCGCTGGCAACACCGGTGACTCGTCCGAATATCGTTGTTGTGACATTTGCAGCAGCCTCGCCGTTGGCAACTTCTGCACGAACCACAATCTGATAAGCACCATCTTCAAGCTGGTTGCCGTTGGCGTCTTTTCCGTCCCAAGTGAATTCATGGGTTCCGGCGGTTGTTTCTCCGCCGCCAGAATATACGATATTGCCGCTCATGTCTTTTACGACAACAGAGACACTCTTGACATCTTTATCCAAGGTATAAGCTGCCTTGGCAATGCCATTTTCAAGAGGCATAACATCACCCAAAACTTGTGCGACTTTGCCGATATAAGACACGGCTTGAGCGCCCAGATTTGAGGTGGTCATGCTGATTAAGGTGTCAAGTTTTGAATTGGTTTGAATGGCTTGTTCTACGCTGGAATACTGAACTAACTGGTTCGTAAACTCAGCTGTGTCCATCGGGTCAAGCGGGTCTTGATATTTTAACTGGGTGGTTAAGAGCGTCAAAAAAGTGTTCATATCCGCAGACAAAGTCTGTGAGGCGGAACTTGTTGTTGACGTTCCGGTCTGGGTATAACCATTTATTGCATTTACATCGGTCATGGCTTTACTCCTTTTTTAGATTAAACTCTGATATTCAGAGCTGATTTTCCGTCCCAGCTGTCATAGCCGGAAAGCTCCGCCATGTTATTTTCATTGCCGGCTTCTTGTTCAAATACATTACTCAAAAACTGGCGAAGCTCGTTGTTTTCACGGTTGCCGGCTTGATTATCTCTAAAGCTGAAGCTCAGGCTGCCGTTGTCGAGTGAAAATCCGGCATCGGCAAAAGCTTTTTCCAAAGTCGGAAGTTCTTTTTGCAGCATGTCCATGGTTTCGGCACGGCTTGAAATAATATGCGCCTGTAATTTTCCGTCTTTTGAGATTTGCATTTTAACTTCAATATGCCCGAGTTCTTCCGGCTTTAATTTTATCTCAATACTGTCAATGCCTTTAACGGCAGATTTAGTAATATTTACTTTAACTTGTTCGGCAACTTCACGGCTCATGCCTTTGTAAACATCGCGGAAGGTGGTCTTATTATCGCCTTGAACAGAGCCTTCGGCTTTTAGGTTATGCGCGGCGGTTTCGGTGCCGGCAAGATTTGCCAGATTAGCGGTGTTGCTCTGGGTTAATCCTTCGCTAACACCTTTTATTCCGGCGCTCAAGCTGCTTGTGTTTGCCGTATTCAGAGCCGCATTTTGCGGTTGCACTTCGGCGACAAGAGGTTGAACCAGATTGTTATTCATTGCTGTCGGCTGTGCCTTTACCTCAGTTGCGGAAGTTGCTGTGGTCTTGATTGATGCCGTGTCAAATTTAATATTTTCGGCTTTTTCTTCCCCTTTGACATTTACGCGAGCTTTGTCATAGGCAAAATTTTCCTCTTTGACATCTACTTTGATATCAAGTTTTTTATCTTCACCTACAAGTTTTGAAATTTGTTCTTCTTGCTCGGCCACCGGCTCCATAACTTTTGCCGTTTCTGCTGTTTCGGCCGGCTTTACGGTTTTGTTATTTTGATTAGCGGCGACTTGAGAATCTGATTTTTTCTTTTCTTCCGGCTGGAGTTGTGCTTCTTTAACAGCGGCGGCAAAAGTTTCTTCCGGAACGGTTTCCATGCCCTCAACAAGCTCTACTTGTCCCTTGTCAGAAACAAGGCTGACTTGCTGATTAGCCTGCGGTTGCTGCAAGTTTACCAAAGTGATATCAGACTGGCCGTTTTGGCTCATGAAGGCACCGATTTCCGTGCCATAGTTTTCAATCTGAGCAACCAGCTCCGCACCGGTCATCACGCTATATGTTCCGTCAACGGCATTATAAACCGTGACGGCATTCATAGCACTTAAATTTTCAAGCGGAATCATTTGTTCAGCAACAAATACCTGCTCTTTTATGTTTTTATTCGGCAGTGTCTTATCTGAGGAAATATTTTCCCCGTCAACAGGAGCTGAAGCAGAATCGGCGTCTTCAACTGTATTATCTGATGTATTTTCTTTTGAATTGTCAGCTTTTTCGGCTGTTTGCTCCGGTTTTGAGTCTTGTTCAACCGTTTCTTTATCTGCCTTATTTTCAGTTTTGTTTTCAGACTGAGTTTTTTTATCCTCAACAGGAGATTTGTCTTCATTTTTGGCTGAAGGCGCATCTTCTTTTTTATCTGCCTTTTCCGCAGTCGGTCTTTCTGTTTTTTTATCATTAGATGAAGAATCAGCGGTTTTAACTTCTTTTTCAACAGGTTGAGCGGTTACATCATCGCCGGTATCGACAGAGGCAAAGTTCATAAAGCTCCCTTCGGCGACAATCTTTTTGAAGTCTTGAACAGCCGTAGACACGCTGTTTGTGCTTTGCGTCGAAGTGGAATTTAACTTATTCAGTATCATTCCGGTTAAGCTGTTTACATCCCTAATTCCCATTATCAGAATCCTCAAATAAATTTCATCTACGGATATTCAATGCAAATATCGTGCCAAAAAAAATACGTTCATAAAAAAACGGAGCTTTTAGCTCCGCTTTTGTGAGATAAAGGATAAAAAAAACTAAAACTCAAGAACGGGGCGGATCTCGTGGCTGTTATACTTACCGTAGTAGCTGTACAAACCGTAGCTACTGCTAAAGTTCGAGCCCCACGCGCGGTTACTATTGTCCTCGGACGACGACCAAGCGTAGGTGCTGTTTGTGAATTTTGTCCCACCGGCTTTGGTAAAACCTGAATTAATTGCATCTTGGTTATTATAATATGAGGTAAATATTCCTGCCGCCGGTTGGCACCAATCTCCGGCCTCCGTTCCTGCTGTTTTATAATAATTGGCTGCCCATGCTGCCGGAAAATCATTTGGTGTGCCGGAGGAAACTAACATAAGCGTATTAACACAGCTATTAAAATCTTTAGATGCACTAGATGAATCATCATAGTTTGATACAGCCGCATCTACCAGATTTCCCTCAGAATCAACCATTGAATAACTTTGCCAATAATAGGTTCCGATTGAATTCAAAGCCAAAGCCTGCCCGTGTCCGGCGCCATCCATGTAAACCACGACCGCAATCGGTGTCTTTCCGGAAATAACATCCGTAGAACAAGTCCAATCCGAATAAAATATATCTCCGATTTTGCAGTCATAAGTTTTATCACTTGGGTCTGTTCCCGCACCAGAATTAATTTTGTTTTCTAACTCCGTTATCTTATTACTCAAATCACTATTCGCACAATTCCAGTATTCCCCGAACGGACATTTAATACCGTTGGTGCAGCTTGATGTGCTAGTATAGCCCATTGCCGTACAGCTCGGGGTGGCGATACAGGCCGCATTTGCTTGCACAATGCTGCCACAAAGAACAAATGCTGTTGTTGTATAGAGTATTTTTTTCATCTTCTTTCTCCTTTGTTTTTTTACATTGCGCAATAGTCGCAATAATCCGTGTAGCCGCTTTTACAGCCGGTGGCGTACCACAAGCCCGAACAGTCTTCATATTCACAGACCGAGCCGCTTGGGCAACTTGTATAAGTGCCTAAATTCGGACAAGCTTTGCAGTTATCATATTTCGTGATTGTGCCGGACAAACAAGTTGTGGCACCGGCTTCACCGCCCATTGAGCCACAATCCATAAAGCCATCGCAAGGATTAGGCTTGATTTTATATTTTGTCTGCCCGTCGCAATCGAGACAACTTTCGCCGTCTTGGACATAACCTTCGGGAATTGTGGTATAATCATATCCGGCACCGCAAGGTGTGCAGGTACATGACACGTATTTTCCGTTGCAAGGCTCACCAACCCCGATATGCGGTTCTTCACAAGTCACATAATTACTCGGACAAGCTTTTACACATTCCGAATAATAAGCTCCATAAGGGCATTTCTTGCCGCCGGCTTTATACCCATCGGGGCAATCACTCACGGTATAGCCTTCATTAAGGCAACGCTCATCCGGATTAAGGTCAAAGCTTGGGACATCATCACTTGTCCCACTACCAAAGCCCAAGCCGGCACAAGCCTCTGTATCACTAATAAAACAGACTGCCGCGGTTTCAAATTCATCAGAAGAAGGCAAACTCAAAGAAGGAGAAGTAAGGTGTGTGTGAAGTGTGTCGATAAGCTCTTCTCCATACTTTGGAAAAGAAACATTAGCTTTTGCGTTCAGCGGTATTATTCCAACCGCTGAAATCACTGCGGTTAAAACCGCATATTGTCGCGAATTCAACATAATATTACCTTTCATAGCTTGCCTTCACGACTCGATTATAGCATATTTTTTATTTACTTGCAACATGCATTTTTAAGAAAGGTGGGAGAGTGGTGAAAAAAAAACGGAGCGAGGCTTTCCTCGCTCCGTTAAAGATTTTTCTTATCTTAATGGCTTTCTGATTTGATCTTAGGGGTTTTCGGCCGGTGCTTCTTCCGGTTGCGTTCTTTCATTCAGACCCTTGGCTATATTCATATTTATATCTATCAATATATTTAAAAGTTCCGGCTTGGGGTCTTCTGCTCCCAATATCATGTTTATTCTCTTAAATATAAATATTGATAAATTTATTATGTTAATCTTAACGGCTTTGTCTTGCGGACAATCCGGCTCTCCCATCGCGACAGCTATTAAACTCCACAGTCTACGATTTTTTTCAAGTGCTTGCGGTAATTCTGTTTTCTTCTCTTCCCAATGTTCTTTTATGTCGTTCAAAGCGGCGGCTGTTTTTATCAACGCTCTGCTTTCCAACTCACTTTCTGTAAGCCCTGATACCTGCGTTTGCACATAGGCTTGATTAGAATCCATTTTCCTTCCTTTTTATCATCATCTTGTTTCACCTTTGTTAACGTTTTTTATTATATACTATCTTTATTAAAATTGTATAAATTTTTGGGAGCCGCTTATGCTTAAATATTTTCTTGCCCTTTTGATGATGGTGACTTTTCCGGTAAAAGTATTTGCTCAAGTTGAACTTGATACCGACAGAAACTACAAAGCTCAGGTTATCAGAGGAACCGGTTTTCCTGACTATCCTCCGTTTGGCTATTCTTCTCCAGAAAAAGCGACCGATTATTTTGGCTCTATCTTTACCTTCGTCATTGAAGATTATGCTAAACAAGCGAATTTTTTAACCACTTATGACACACACGGAAATTATGACCAACTGGTGCGTAATGTGCGCGGCGGAAAATTAGATTTTATTCTTGGTGCTTATAGTGCTTCTGCTGACTATGCCGGAATTGAGTTGATTTATCCGGCGCTGATTAATAACCCCGTGGTGGTCATTACACCGCTTTATTCTACCGTTAAAATTTCTTCTGTTTCTGACCTGAAAAACCTTAAAGGCGGAATGGGAAGCTATGAATATTTCAGCGACTTTGTAAACCAGCAGATTAGTGCGCTGAATGTGCAAAAAGTGGAAAAACCCTATGATCTGTACAAAATGCTTTTTACCAAAGAAATTGATTATGTGCTGGCCTCTGAATATAATGCTCGGGTGTTGCTCGCCGAATTAGGTTTGAAAACTCAAATCTCTATGTCTTCTCCGGTGTGGAGTATTCCGGTCTTTATCGGTATCTCAAAAGCTTCACTCTTCCGTGATAAGCTCAAACGCGGCTTGACCAAAATTTCTTCAGCTCCCGAAACTCGTGAAAAACTTATCTCCGTCCTGCAAGATTATATTAATAAAATCGAAGAAAAAAATATCGGCATCGTTGCTCCGGATTTTATTAATGATAAATAACTTGATTTATCCTATTGACCTCAACATTCCTTGCTGATAAAATCTGTTCTAGTTTTTTAGTGGGAGGGTTTATGGTTTTATTGGTTCATCATCCGGTTTCTCCTTTTTCTCGAAAAGTGCGAATCATTCTGGCTGAGAAAAAAATGCTCTTTGTCCTTAGAGAAGAGCAGCCTTGGCAGCCCTCTGAACAACTCTTGAATCTTAACCCCGCCGGTTCCCTTCCCGTGTTTGTCTATGACGGAAAAGTTGTGGCCGGAAATTATGCTATTACCGAGTTTTTGGAAGAAACTTGTCCTGATGTACCGCTCTTACCCAAAACACCTCAAGCTCGTGCCGAAGTGCGTCGCCTTTGCGAATGGTTTGATGACAAGTTTTATTCTGAAGTTTTTAAAACTATTGTTGCTGAAAAAATTTATAAACGTTTTTTGGAAAATCAGGCGCCGAATTCCAGACTTTTGAAAGCTGGGCTGTCTAACCTCTCCTTCCATATGGAATATATTGATTGGCTCGCTGAACGCAGAAATTATCTTGCCGGTGATGATTTTTCTCTGGCAGATATTGCCGCTGCAGCTCAGCTTTCTGTCATAGATTATTTGGGAGATATTCCATGGGATGGTTATAAAAATGCTAAAATTTGGTATTCTAAAATAAAATCTCGCCCCAGCTTTAAGGATATCCTTAAAGATACCATTAAAGGTATTCTCCCCTCAAAACATTATGCGAATCTTGATTTCTAGAGTGAAATTATCATGAAAAAGTTTATTCTTGCTTCGGTTTTTGCTTCAGTTTATCTTTCAGGTTGTGCTTGGATGGTGACCGGCCGCGGGCAAGTTATTTATCACTGGGAAAGAGAAAATACCGGTGTTGAAAAATTTGCTAGAGATCATTCCGAATGTTTGCGCAAGGCTGAATATTTTCAGATTATTCCAGATGTTAGAAACTGGTTCTTTTCCGAAGAAGAAAAACTGGACATTCGTGCTGATTGGCATAGTGAACGCGGTATTTGGGCCTCTTATGTGCCTTATCCGGGGGCACAGCCGATTGTGGTTAATTCTCTGCGTGATGATGCTAATATTGATCCCAGTGATTATCGCGAATGTATGGAAAACCGCGGCTATTGGAACAGAACTTATAATATTCCGACGACGACAAATATCTTTATTTATCATCCACAAAAGAAGTCTCAAAACCAGCCGCTCTTTCAAAGTCCTTATTAGTCTTTGCCTTTTATTTATCAAGGTTTGCTTTGCGGACTATGCCTGATGACAAAGTTGTCAGATTATCCGGACGGACGAATTTTGGCATCTTCGGTGCGTTTACTTCTGTTTTTATCTCTAATTTTTTCTCTTTGGGTAAAGTAATTTCCGGCTTGGCCTGAAATAGGCATTTCATGCCTTTGACATGATCATAATATTTATCAATGCCGTTTAAGTCCTCTCCCAAACCTAAATATAAAAATCCCCCGTTTACTTGATTGCGGTATATGGATTCCAACATTTCTGCCTGTTTATCTTTTGAAAAAAACCTTAAAACATTGCGGCAGAATATGACATCAAAAGGCTCAGTAAAAGTAACATTATCAAGCAAGTTATAACGTCGAAATTCTATCATGTTTTTTATATCGTTATTTATTTGCCACTGATCGCCTTCTTGATGAAAGTTATCTATTATGGTGCGCGCGTTTAGCCCCATTTGTATTTCAAACTGATTGTATAATCCTTTTTGAGCTTTACCGATGGAAGCGGTTGAAATGTCTGTGCCGATTATCTTTATATCCCAGTCGCTTATGGCAAACATTCTGTTCTTTATGGAAATGGCTATGGAATATGTCTCTTGCCCAGATGAACATCCAAGGCTCCATACTCTTAGTTTTCGGCTGCCGCGGTTGGCTTCTCTTAAATGCGGAAGAATGCGGCTTTCAAATGTATTGAATACTTTATAATCGCGGTAAAAACAGGTATCAGATAAAGCCAGCGCCTCAATAACCTGCCAAAGTAATGTTTTTTGCCCTTGGTGTAAATCAGCGATTAAATCTTCGACCGAGGCATAGTCCTTCTCTCTTACAAAATTGTATATTTTTCTATCTAGGATAAAAAACTTGTCTTCGCCCAAGTCCCAGCCTGCATGCTGTTTCAGCAATCCCAAAAGATATTCAAAATCGTCTTTTTTCATCGGCTGCTCCTATAATAAATTTAATATCTCTAACTTACTGACTATAATTTCTTCATCAAACGGTTTCATGATATAATCATCAGCACCGCCGTCTAATGCTTCTTTTATTCGTTCGGGATCGTTCACTGCCGAGCAAAATATTATTTTGGGTTGGTTTATGCGGAGCATATCCCTTATTTTATACATAGCATCAAGGCCGTCTAATATCGGAAGTTTTGTATCCATGATAATCAGTTCAGGTTCTTCTCGCTCGCACATTTCAACGACTTCTTCGCCGTCTTCAGCCTCGATGACCTCATATCCCAAATTGCTCATGATTTTGGAAATCAGCATACATATTATTTTTGAGTCATCAGCGATAATACATTTTTTCATAGTGCATTCCTTATCTGATATATAATTCCAATCCTTCGGTTTCGGTCTGTGTTATGGTGTAACCGTGATAATTTTTTCTTTCATTCAAATAGATGCCGGCAGCATAGATGGCTTTGTTTTCCGGATAAACATTATTCCATATTGTTTTTAACGTTGCGATTTTTTCGGCTGATAGACCTTTTTCAGAACGCAATTTGGCTGCCACACCGTTGCCGTCACAAGTTATGGTTATTTCTCCGCCGCGAATGATGGTATCGACCAATATCATAACCGATAACATTGCCTCACGATATAATTTTTTTCCGGACAAGGTCATCTTAAGACTTATGCCGTTATTGGCGCCACTCCCGATGGTTTTAATATAAGCCTGCGAGATTTTGTTTACTTGCTCTTCGTCTTCTATATTACTGTTATCAAGGCCAAAGGCCATTCTAAAAAACTTCATGCGGCTGTTTAACACTCCGGAGCTGACTTTTAGAATCGATTTTATATCATCAAGAAAGTCCATATCCCCTTCTTCAAGCAACTCTACCGCATTGCCAACAGCGCCGATATTTCCTATCAGATCGTGGCTTATGCGGGTACTTATTATTTCTGCAAGTTCTGTTGCCTGAATGCTCATTTTTGGTCCTTCTTAAAAACTATATAAATTTGTGTTCATAAATAACTGATCCTCTCGCGACATACGGGTATAGTCCAGCTCTCTTAGCATGGGGTCCTCCAGAAGCAAGAAGCCGGTTGAGGCGCGCATATAGGGCTTGTTATTTCCCAGTCCCCAAGTGACTTCTTCCTTATTATCCGGTGCGCCATATTTGCGGTTTATCAACTTCCAGAAATCATATACTTTTATGTTTCTTAAATAGATTGCTTTGGCGCCGCTGCTGGTCAAGGTTGCCGCCATACTTTTATATATAACCTGATAAACTTTATTATTGGTAAAATTACTGGTATATCTTACCGTAATTTCTTCTTTAGTTTTATATTTTACATATTTGGTCAGGTAGATATATTGGTAGTTATTTTTCTTGGCCATTTCTACCACGCAGCTTTCCAGACGTTCATATCCGACAACACCGTTATTGCGGCAGCTTTCTTCATTGCGCCAGCGGATGAAATTAGGAATTTCATATTCTTGATTAACCTTTTGAAATCCTCTTTTTTTCATGGCATCATCAACTTGAAGCGGAGACATTCTCAGCATGATACCGGATATGTCAAACACCGAGGCGTTTGAGCGCTCGGGATTGGTTTGAGAATCGGTCATTAAGTTTTCAAGCGTGCTTTTGGCGCTTTCTCCGGAAACAAGGCTGCTGCCGATAGCACTCAAAGGTTGTTTGAGCTTGCTTATCCAAGTTTCATCATCCTTATTTTCTTTGGCTGCTTCTTGTTGTTCTTCTTCATTTTCTTTGATTTTTAAGGCATCGGTCAGGCTGGTTCCGTCAGAGATTTCTTCTATTTTTTCCGCAGACATTTCTCCGGCAGTACCGTTTGAACTTTCATCGGGTTTTATCGGGCTGGGGAGCGGAACGATGCCTTGCACTTTTGGTGCTGATATCGGGGTTTGTGTTTTTGGGGCTTCGGCCGGTGTCGGCTGCTTCTTCTCTTGCGGAGAAGATGTCATCAGCTCGCCGTTTTCATCAAATTCAAGATTATCAAAACTCAAAACACTGTCATCAATTTTTCCGCTGGCAATAATATCTGACTCTTCGGCCATTGACGGCGCGTATAAAACAGCGCGTTCCTCTTGGGCATATCCATTTTCCAAGAAGGCCAAACCGACTATTATTCCCCCTATTAAGCGGCTTATATTCATATTTTTCTTTTCGATAACCTTTTATCCTTTTGTTTACTATATACCTTTTTATTTAAGAATAAACTGTTTCCTAAGACTTATCCGCACCTACGATTAAAGCCGCCCGGTAACGGACGGCTTTAATCGTTGTTTTTTTGTTGCCTTAGAAGTTGGCTATTCTTTCAAGCGCGGCTTCTACCTTGGCTTTATTTTCCTTTGCCTCGCTTTGGCGGCGGCGTTCTTCTTCAACAACCGCTGCCGGCGCTCTTTCAACAAAGCTTGGATTGCTCAACTTGCGCTCATAACCTTCCAAATATTTGTTCAGGTTATCCAGCTCTTTTTTAAGGCGTTCTTTTTCAGCCTTAAAGTCAACAACGCCTTTTAACGGCAAAAGCAATGTGCTTTCTTTGAAAACACCCTGAACCATATCCGGCGTTATCTCGCCATCATAAGCGGAAATGCTCTCCAGTCTTGCTAAAGTGCAGATGATTTTATCAAGCTGAGCCAGATGCTGCTTACTTTTTTCTTCAGCGCCTTTCAGATAAACCGTCAATTTTGCCGAGGCCGGAATATTCATTTCCGAACGGAGCGAACGAATCTCTGAAATCAGGTCTATGGCCCAATCAATTTCTTTCATAGCCTGTTCATCAATTGGTTCATTTTCCGGCCATGAAGCGTGGATTAACTTAACGCTTCTTTCTGCCGTATTGTTCCAAAGCTCTGTTGTAATAAACGGCATAAACGGATGGAGAATAATCAGAATTCTATCCAAAACCCAAGCAAAGGTGGCTCTGGTTTCGGCCTTGTCGGCCTCATTTTCGCCATAGAGAATCGGTTTTATCATCTCAATATACCAATCGCAGAAGGAGCCCCAAACAAACTGATAAACCGCATTTGCCGCATCTGAGAAGCGGAAACTGTTTAAATTTTCGGTGACTTCTTTGCTGGCTTCTTGAGCTTTGGCGATTATCCATTTGTTTACGGCCAATTTTGCCTTCTGTGGGTTAAACGACGTATCCAAACGGCATTCGTTCATTTCGCCGAATCGGGCGGCATTCCACAGTTTGGTCGCAAAGTTACGATAGCCGGCAATGCGTGCTTCTGATAAGTTAATATCACGTCCTTGCGTTTCCATCGCGGCCATGAAAAATCTCAAGGCATCAGCCCCATATTTTTCAATCGTGGCCATTGGGTCAACCGTGTTGCCTTTTGATTTTGACATCTTTTGGCCTTTTTCATCACGAACCAAGCCATGGATATAACATTTTTTGAACGGAACTTGTTTCATCTTGTACATGCTCATCATCATCATGCGTGCAACCCAGAAAAAGATGATGTCAAAGCCGGTTACAAGAACCGATGTCGGGTAAAATGTATCAAGATACTCTGTTTTATCCGGCCAGCCCAAAGTTGAGAAAGCCCACAAGCCTGAGGAGAACCATGTATCCAAAACATCTGTTTCGCGGCGAAGTTCAACTTTTTTGCCATAATGTTTTTCAGCTGCTGCAAGGGCTTCTTCTTCATTTTCTTCGCAGAAAATCGTTTCATCTGGACCATACCATATCGGCATTTGGTGGCCCCACCAAAGTTGGCGTGAAATGCACCATGGCTGAATGTTTCTCATCCACTCAAAGTATGTTTTTTCATAGCTTTTCGGAACAAACTCCATTTCGCCGTTTTCAACCGCTTTAACTGCGGCTTTGGCCAAAGTCGGAGCATCAACAAACCACTGGTCGGTCATCAAAGGCTCAATGACAACGCCTGAACGGTCGCCGTAAGGAATAACCATCGGGTGGTCTTCAATCTTGTCCATTAACCCCAGCTTGGTTAATTCTTCAATCGTTTTAGCTCTGGCTTCCTGCGTGGTCATGCCTTCATAAGGCGTGTTTTCGTTCAAGGTTGCATCCGGATTCAAAATATTAACCAACGGCAGGTTGTGTCTTTTGCCAACTTCAAAGTCATTGAAGTCATGAGCCGGCGTAATTTTAACCGCACCGGTTCCTTTTTCAGGGTCAGCATGCTCATCTGCAATAATCGGGATGACCTTATTGATTATCGGAATAATACAATTCTTGCCGATTAAATGCTTCAACTTTTCGTTATCCTTAGATATCGCAACTGCCGTATCACCAAACATGGTTTCCGGTCGGGTGGTGGCGATTGTAACATATTCGTTTTCGCTGCCTTCAATCGGGTAACGATAGTAATACATTTTTCCGAGTGTATCTTTTTGGACAACTTCCAAATCCGAGACGGCTGTTCCTAATTTCGGGTCCCAGTTTACTAATTTTTTGGCCTTAAAAATCAGCCCGTCTTTATACAAGCTGACAAAGATTTTGCGAACGGCGCGCGATAGCCCCTCGTCCATGGTAAATCTTTCACGGCTCCAGTCGCATGATGCGCCCAAGCGGCGAAGCTGTTTGGTAATCGTGCCGCCGGATTGTTCTTTCCACTTCCAAACGGTTTCAATAAATTTTTCACGCCCTAAATCATGCTTGGTCTTTCCTTCTTTGGCCAGATTTCTTTCAACAACCATTTGTGTTGCAATGCCGGCGTGGTCGGTTCCCGGCTGCCACAAAACTTTTTTGCCCAGCATGCGATTATAGCGAATTAAAATATCCTGCAAGGTATTATCTAAGGCATGTCCCATGTGCAGAATACCGGTAACATTGGGCGGCGGGATAACGATTGCAAAAGCATCTTTATTTGAACGCATATCCGGCTTAAAGTCGCCCGAAGCCTCCCAATCCGCATAAATTTTTTCTTCAAAATCTTTAGGGGTATAATTTTTTTCTAACATTTTATTCTATTCCTCTAATTTTTAATTAACTTTTTCTTAACACTTAATTTCAAACATGTAAACACAAAAATGCTCTCAGTTTCTGATGAATTGAGAGCATTTTTAAAAAGGTCAGGTCAGGCTGTTGCCTTTTGCTTAAGACCCAACCTTTGCCATCACTCGTTTTACTTCTTCGCGGATTACAGATTCAGCAACCTCGGTCAAATTTTTATCAACCCAGATTTTTGCCTCTTTTGAGACTTGTTCTTTGGCAAGTTCCATAATATCTTTATCTACCGAAGCAACGGCTTTTTCAATTGCCGGCTTTAGGCTCTCTGCCATGACAGCTTTGATTAAATCTTCTACCGTTTGTGCGCCGTCACCGATTTTCATGCTTGGCGCCGCGGTTGCAATTTCGGCTCTTTCTTCTTTTTTATTATTTTCAGAAAACATCTGCGCAAAGTTATTAATTATCGAATCGGAGACTTCTTCCGGCTTTTCGGCTTCTTTCTGAGCAGGAACCGGTGCTTCTTCCGGAATTTCTTTTTCGAGTACAGAATCGACGTTATTATCATCAATGGATTGGATTAATTTATCCAACTGTTCTTCTGAAATCGATTCATCTTTGGCTTTAGGTTCTGCTTTTTCTATAGATTCTGCCGAAAACGACATTTTTTCATCAGCAGCTTGTTCCGGCTGATTCAAGGCCGGTTCTTTGGGAAGCTCTAAGGCTTCGTCTTCGCCTAATTTTATTTCAGGAAGGTCATCATCCAGCACGGCTGACAATTCTTCATCAGCCTTTTGCTGAGCCGGCTCCGATGAGGGGTCGATAATCATGGAAGAAGACAAATCTATGATATCGTCATCATCTTCTTTTTTCTCATTGGTGTCTGCGGCAGCGGTGCTGCTTTGTTCATCTTCTGATAATATGCCTTTGATTGAAGACAAGATGTCTTCCATCGAAGGGTTATCCTGAGGGATGTCGTTTTCTGCCATTATAGCGTCCTCTCTTTTTTGTTAATCATCAACCGAAAGGGTCAACCATTTGCCTTTGGTTTCTTCATAGTACTTTTGAGCGTCATAAAGTTCGACGTTTAACGCCAAATCTTTGGCCGTTAATTTGCCCATAGCCATTAACAGCTGCATTGAAGAAACATAGTAGTCTCTTTTGGCTTTTACTTCTTCAACATTTGAGTTCAACAATTCTTGATAAGCGTTTAAGACATCGAGAATTGTACGGTTGCCGAGGGCCTCTTCTTTTTGAACGCCATCAAGTGCAACCTCGTTGGCTTTGACCTGATCTTTAATTGAAGAAATTCGGGCTTTGTTGGTAACCATAAATTCCCAAGCATTTTTTATATCATAGCGAACCTGTCTTTCCGCGGCCAAAACATCTTCCTGAGCTTGCCATTTTTGGTATTTGCTTTGGCGAATTTTGGCTCTGGTTTCGCCGGCACTGTATAACGGCACAGACATATTGACGCCCCACTCAACATTGTCGGTTGTATGTTCACCGTCATAGCCATAAGGGTCACTATTGTTTTTAGAAACGCTGCCGGTCAAATTAACGATTGGGAGCAAGGCTCCTGTTTGGGCGGCAACATTATATGTTTGCGAATCGAGTTGATAACGTGCCTGTTGAATTGAATAATTGTGTTCTTTGGCATATTCATAAGCCGAGCGAAAATCCTTTGGCAGATATTTGTTGATATCTCCGGGCTCGGTTAAATCTTTTGGTTCATTGCCGATGATGCGAATATATTCGGCGATTGAAGACTCTAAAGTTCCTTCCGAATCGATACGGTCAGCTTGGGCGCTTGAGTATCTTGCCTTTGCCTGAGAAACGTCGGTTCTGGTGACCTCACCAACCTTAAAGCGCTCTAAAGTTTCATCAAGGCGTTTTTTAAGAAGTTTTTCGTTATTTTTCTGCAAGTCAACAATGGCTTTGTTTTGAATAACATCAAAATAAGCGGTTGAGGCACTCAGCAAGGTTTCTTGCTCAACATTCATCAAGCTGTTTTGGGCGGCACGAATGGCGCTGTCGGTTGACTTTACGGTATTTACCGTTGAGAATCCTGAGAAAATCGGTTGAGTAATATCTGCGGATATGGTTGTTCCGTTCTGGCCTTCATTCGTTGAGCCTTCTAAATCATCATTAGTTTTTAGGTCATTATAGCCACCATTCAACGAAATGGTCGGACGGAAGCCAGAGCGTGCGATTGCGGCATTTTCATCTATTGAACGCAAATAAGCTCTTTGCGACTGTAGGGTCGGGTTGTTTTCATAGGCTGATTCCATCGCCTCAAAAATTGTTTCTGCCTGCGCCGTGCCTGACAACATGCTTGCCAACATCAGTGCCGATAAAAAACTTTTTTTCATACTTCTTTTTTTCCTCAATTTTAAAATCTTTTCTTAATGCAGTATATTAAACTGGTTGAATTATGCAATGAAATTTCTAAATAAAATAATAACAAATTGCATCTTGTTATAAAAATAATCCATATTAACTATATTTCAAACAATTCTCCTCTATCCTTGGGATAATGTTGTAGGTTTAACTTTTTCAGGAGTAGTTTTCGTGAAGAAAAAAGATAATACCGCCGCTATCATCAGCGAAATTGATAAAGCTCGTTTGAAACTTTCTATTGAGCATTATATCAAATATTTTATCGGCAAAAGAACTTGCGAGATTAATAAGGACGAGGCTCTTGAGGCAATTGCCTTGGCCGTGCGCGAGTTTGCCATGGATAAAATGTATGACACGATTGCTCGCTATAATCGTGAAAATGCCAAAAGAGTTTATTATCTTTCTATTGAATATCTTATCGGACGCTCGTTGGAAAACAACCTGCACAACCTCGGTTTGTTTGATATTCTTAAAGATATTAAAATTGATGGATTTCCGGATATTTCTTTGCAAGAAATTTTTGATGCCGAATATGATCCGGCACTCGGAAACGGCGGTTTGGGCCGATTGGCCGCTTGTTATTTGGACTCTATGGCCTCGCTCGGAATTCCGGGGTTTGGCTATGGTATAAACTATCAGTTCGGCTTGTTTAAGCAAAAGTTTGAAAACGGTTATCAGGTTGAACAAGCTGATAGTTGGCAAGGCGAGGACTCTCCTTGGCAGTTTGCAAGAAATGACCGTAAGGTTACCATTCCTATTAACGGAAATGTGGAAGTTATTAAAAACGCTAACGGCCAAGACACCTTTATTTGGATGAATACGCAACATGTATATGGTATTCCTTATGACTTTCCGATTGTCGGATATAAGGGAAAGGCTGTTAACTATCTGCGTTTATTCTCTGCAAAAACCGACGACGAACTTGATATTAACATCTTTAACGAAGGTGGTTATATGGAAGCTGTTAAGGATAAAATCAGCACAGAGACCATCTCTCGTGTTTTGTATCCTTCAGATGCTGTCGAATCGGGAAAAGCTTTGCGCCTTGTTCAACAATATTTCTTTGTTTCTTGTGCGGTTCAAGATATTATTCGTCGCTTTTTAGAGAAAAGCAATGACTTCCACAAGCTGCCGGATTATGTTTGTATTCAACTGAATGATACGCACCCTGCACTCGCTATTGTGGAAATGATGCGCTTATTGATGGATGTATATGGACAAGATTGGGATACCGCTTGGGAAATTGTTACCAAAGTTTTTGCCTATACAAACCATACTTTATTGCCTGAGGCTCTCGAAACTTGGCCGACACGAATCCTTGGAAAAATTCTGCCGCGTCATTTGCAGATTATTTATGAAATTAATCGTCGCTTTATGGATTTTGCCCGCTCAAAACTCGGTGAGGATAATGCTAAACTCGGGCGGCTTTCGATTGTGGTCGGCGATGGTGACAACCAAATTATTCGTATGGCAAACCTCTCTATTGTCGGATCCTTCTCGGTGAACGGCGTAGCACGCCTTCACTCTGAGCTTATTAAAACAAATTTGGTTCCTGACTTTTATGAGCTTTGGCCTGAAAAATTTATCAACATTACAAATGGTATCACACCAAGACGTTGGCTCTTGCACGCTAACACCGCTTTATCTGATCTTATCAGCGATAAAATCGGCGAAGGCTGGATTATTGACCTTGATGAATTACACGCTCTTAATAAGTTTATTAATGACGAAGAGTTTGTTAAAGACTTTTCTCGCGTCAAACGCGAAAATAAGAAGCGTTTAATTAAAGTCATTTCAAAAACTTCGGGTATTTTGATTGATCCTGATAGTATGTTTATCGTTCATGCCAAACGTATCCATGAATATAAACGTCAGTTAATGACTATTCTGCAAGTTATCGGTGATTATCTTGCCATTATCAAAGATAATAAAAAATTCACAACGGCTAAAACCTATATTTTTGCCGGAAAAGCCGCTCCGTCTTATAACTTTGCAAAACTTATCATTAAGCTGATTAACAATGTGGCTGACGTAGTCAACAACGACCCAAGAGTTAACGATATGCTTAAGGTTGTTTTTGTACCGGATTATAAGGTTTCTTTGGCTGAAGTTATTATTCCCGCAGCTGATGTTAGTTTGCAAACTTCTACCGCAGGCTTTGAGGCCTCCGGTACCGGAAACATGAAATTTGCCCTTAACGGCGCCTTGACCGTCGGAACACTTGATGGGGCTAATATTGAAATCAGAGAAGAAGTCGGAGAAGAAAACTTTTATCTCTTCGGTTTGACTTCTGATGAGATTCAACAGCAACGTTCTTCTTATAATCCTCGTGCCATCTATGAAAACAGCGATTATATAAAACGAATCTTGAACGCACTGAATTCAAATATGTTCTGCGAAAAAGATTATGTTTTGCTGTTTAAGCCGATTTTTGAAGAACTTATTAACCGCGACTATTTCTTTGTTTTGGCTGATTTGGAAGCTTTTGATAAAACCATCAAGCAAGCAGCCGATGACTTCCAAGACAAATCAAAATGGGCAAAAAAAGCTATTGCCAATGTAGCCAACATCGGTAAGTTTTCTTCTGACCGCGCCGTTCTTGAATATGATAAGTATATTTGGCACACGGCTGAAAGCCGCAAGGCCGCAAAGAAAACTGAAAAAGCTAAAAAATCGGCTTAATTAATCTTTGAAAAAAAACGCGAGGAATTAAATTCCTCGCGTTTTTTGTTTGTCTCTAACGTAATGGTGAGTCATTTACATTACATTTAGAACACATGGTACCAATACAATTCGATGCATTAAAACAGCCTCTACTCCACCATAGGGATTATCTTTTTTTATCGGTGAAGTCGTTTGAACTAAATTCGTCGCATTCTGCATTTTCGACATGATAGTCAAATGAAAAATACGAGGATATCATTCCTGAGCATGAGGTAGATGTTCCGCTTGGACAAACCGTTGCACGACTGTAACAAGCCCACCAACATAGACATAAAAGGAAACCTCGCTTGTTGCCAAACGAGGTTTTCTTCATTCGTTATACCTCCTATTTAGTTACAATTGTGAGGTTGAGTCCATTTGGTATGGAAACCTCCACACTGACATACTGTTCTGGCTAGACCACCATTACAGTGTGTCTTCGAAGGTGTTTCTACCGGAGCATTTGATACATCGCAGCTAGCACATTTAAATCCTCCAGGTACTGGTTGAGAACAGCATTTATAGCAGGTATTCCCTTGCGTTGAGGTTGCGATACTACGTCCATAAGGACAAGAGCATCCATCTCCAAGACTATATCCTGAAGGACATTTGTCTAAGGTCGGAAGGGGAGCTAGGTCTAATTTCTTAACACAGCTGGTACCTCCAATCAGTGTTACATATCCATCATCGCAAGCCCATGCCTTACATTTTGACGGACACTCGCTGTAGTACGAGGTACAATGTGCATTTGCCGGGACCTTTACCGCTGTCACATCATCACAAGGATCTTTATCCGGTATACAGCTATCTCCACTCTTGGTATAACCACTTTGACAACTGTCGAGTTTGTATTTCGTTGCCCCTTGTGCGCAGTTGCTTCCAACCAATGTACAGGTTGAACAATTACCATGGCTTGGACAAGCACTTAAACCATATCCCGTACATGTCTCAACTTCGCAGACCTTTTCACAATAGTTACCTTTTTGAGTAAAGCCATCATCGCAAGCCCATGCCTTACATTTTGACGGACACTCACTATAATATGACGTGCAATGTGAGTGTATTGGCATTGCTAGTAATGGAATATCATCGCAAGGGTCGATTTCCGTACAACCGCTGTTCGGGTTTCCTTCATAGCCACTGTTGCAGAGGCAGGTGCCATTCGAGCAGGTCGCGTTTGCTCCACAGGTTACGTTTGCACATTTATCTATCGGAGTACAGCCGGCTTCGCCGTTGCCTTCGTAACCCTTGTTGCAGACGCAGCTACCATTTGAGCAGGTGGCATTTGCACCACAGGTTACGTTCTTACACTTATCTATCGGTGTACAGCCGGTATTTGCATTACCTTCGTAACCCTTGTTGCAGACGCAGCTACCATTTGAGCAGGTGGCATTTGCACCACAGGTTACGTTCTTGCACTT
>CALXTE010000008.1 GCA_944391345.1 uncultured Alphaproteobacteria bacterium | reverse complement strand
CCTTTTTTAGGATTAAAGCATTGTGCTAAAACCAATACATTTCCTTTAGCGGATGATTTAATGGAGCCTTTTAGACCATGGGCTGACAAATTGGTATTTGAGGAAATAAATAGGTTAGTTAATATTCAAGATATTGAATTGACGCCGGAAATAAAAAGAAGATTAACAGGACTGATTTCTATTCCAGTCAAGACTAGTAAAGGTTGTGTTTCGTTAAATGATGCCGTGTTTGATTTTGTGGTAAGTTTGGTTGCCAGTTTTGAAGATAAGAAAGTTAAATTAAAATATCCAGAGTTTGAAGATAGTTGACCGTCTAATTAATCTCTGATATGCTACAAAACAGAGATTCGCAATACTCTATTCTGTTATAGTTGACCGTCTAATTAATCTCTGATATGCTCAAGTTTTCACTCTCCTTTATTTCGTTAATGTTATAGTTGACCGTCTAATTAATCTCTGATATGCTTAAGAACATGAAAAAATCAGTTAATCAGGTGTTATAGTTGACCGTCTAATTAATCTCTGATATGCTCATGCATGACCTTGGCCATTAGCACAATAAGTTATAGTTGACCGTCTAATTAATCTCTGATATGCTCAATGGCAAGACATACACTTCAGCAATTGCGTTATAGTTGACCGTCTAATTAATCTCTGATATGCTACAATTTATTTTGAGGAGTCAAAACATGAAGTTATAGTTGACCGTCTAATTAATCTCTGATATGCTCTGCTCCGGCCGGCGCTGGTAAACGCAAAGGTTATAGTTGACCGTCTAATTAATCTCTGATATGCTGAATTGGCTGAGGATTCTTTGACTTTGGCAGTTATAGTTGACCGTCTAATTAATCTCTGATATGCTTGAAAGCTGGGCGGGCAGTATGAAACGGCGGTTATAGTTGACCGTCTAATTAATCTCTGATATGCTCTTCGGCGATTGAGCAAATTGGCGCAGAGGGTTATAGTTGACCGTCTAATTAATCTCTGATATGCTAAATGTTATTAATATTAACAGTGAATTATCGTTATAGTTGACCGTCTAATTAATCTCTGATATGCTAAAAATGTCAAAGAATAGTGCGCGAAAACGGTTATAGTTGACCGTCTAATTAATCTCTGATATGCTATCCATTTCAGGACGGATAGTGTCAGCTGTGTTATAGTTGACCGTCTAATTAATCTCTGATATGCTATGTGATAGCACAAGGCCTTGAAATAACTAGATTTCAAGGCCTTGCTTTAATAAAAAAATGTTGTTTGTTTATTCCTAAAACAGCAATAGCTGTCCATTTTTTTCGCGAATCTCTTCTTCATTATCTTCAGAATTCTTGCCTAAATAGTTCTCAGTCATCAGATATTGTTTATCGGTGATATAAATAAATGATACCGAAGAATTATCGGGTATGAATTTGGATAACTTTTTAGTTAAGGTTTGTCCTACCGACAAACTCTTAACCGGTTTGATGTAAACGGAAAACTGCTTCATCATAAAACCTTCGTCCAGAAGTAGATTGCGAAAGCGGGTAGCTTTGCGCATCTCGGTTCGAGTTCTGACCGGTATGTCAAACATACAGATTATCCACATCATTGACCAGCCGGTTAAGGTTTCAAGCCGCTTTTGCCGAGCCATTACTTAATACCTTATGTTTTTTCTTTATTTTACCAAACGAGGTTAATTCTACCTTACGGGCATTATGTTTTATAAAATAGCTTAATCCTTTATCAGAAATTGTGTCAACAATCATATATGTTATACTTTTATCTTGAGGAGTAGTCATTCTAGCATCTGACACATAATCTATGGCTAATTTTCCTTCGCTAAACTTCTTGACTTTGGCAAAACATCTTGATTTGTCCGTATAGCTTTGCCATTCATCAGGTGTGTCCAGTTCAAGCAAATCCCCTTGCTGTATAGACCAGATTATTTTGCCTCCAGTCTGTTGCCATTGGGGTACAAAATCTTTTTGATTGACGTCAAAACATCTGATAACTTCCCAACCGATTTTGCCATCTTTTTGGTAAAAATCAATGCGATAATTATTTCTCCCTTCATACGCAACGCCATGCTTGGGGATATAAACTAATGAAGAATTGTTTTCATAACTCCTAAATTTATCGCCTTTCCATAACTTTTTCTCTTGAATGAGATAAAAAGCCCTAGTTAAAATACGGCTTTCGGTGATGGAAATTTCTTTTTTGCCTTCAGATGCGGCTTTTTCGTTTTCAGCAATCAGAATTTGCTCGGCTGTATTTGCATAAAGTTCAAAGTCTTTGACTAATTGAGCTTGTTTGGTTTTGTCTTTGGCAATATGTTCATTCCACTCATCTTTGATAGAATCGGGAATGAGCAATTTATTTAAGTCTTTCATTGACTTAACAACTTGTAATATCTTGCGTGAATAAACCGTGATTAAGGATTTGCTGTCATCCGGGTTTATGCATAAAACCGTTCTACCGGTTTCTTTATGGAGTTTTCCGGCTTTGCTGTGTTCGGGTTTGTGCGAAACATTAACCTTTTTTAAAACATCAATAACTTGACGGCGAAACTCTCCGACTGACTCAGTACTTGTTAACGGAAGAGGTACATGCTGATGCGGCAAATCGATTTCATTAGCCATATGCTGGATCAGAGAACGATTCATACAAGCAACAGTTATGGCATCCATGGCGTGATGACGATGGTCAATTCTGGGCTTTGATACCCATTCTTTGTTCTTAGTTTTATCAAAAAATCTCCATTTGCCATCAATATTAGGTTGTTTTACTCCTTCAATAACTTCTCCGGTATCTTGCTCAACCCAATAAGGAGAACAATTTACATATCTTGGAATATCCAATCCCATGAGATCATATTCCAAACCTTCCAAATTCCAACAACGACGCATATGAGCGGTTTGAGCTCCTTTAACCGGAAGAATCTGATTATGAATCACTTCTTCACTATCTGGGCTATCAACAATTGCTCTTAAATATCGTGCTGCCATTTTGGATACATAACGCGTATCTGTCAGATAACGCGTAGTTTCTTCTACATCTCCTTCATCCTCGAATTTTTCGCGAGCGTCGGCTTCAAAACGCCATGCTTTGGCAGGTGTTCTCTCTCGGGCATTCTTCAAAATTTCTCTTATCATCTCGGGAGATTTGGCTTTTAGAAAATACTCATAAGCAAAGTCATTACCTTTAGCATTATTATCATTGCGGTTTACCAGACAAAGGTTGTTATAGGTATCCGTTCCGCCTTTAGCTTGAGGAATAATATGTTCTATTTCAAAACCGGAAAAATTACGGGGAATGCTAACCGTTGGGTCGTAGGCATCTTTCCATCCTTGTTCCTTGGCAAGTTTATATTTTAAGATATTTTGATAATTGATGAAAAGTTTATGGTCTTTTAAGTATTTTTTTGCTTCTTCGTTAAGTTTTTCATTGTTTTTTTGTTTTTGTTCTTCTTGTTTTTTCTTCTTGGTTGACATACCAACATCTCGACCAAGCTCAATATTGATGTCATAAGGTTTGCCGTAAATGCGAATTATATCATTAATCACCAAGCGGAGTTGATTTAGAATCATATGAACTGCCGGATTGGCTATTTTTCCCCATTTTATTTCATCAGGGTTAAGATTTTTGTTGTTTTTGACCATTAATGGTGGAAGCGGTTGTGTATCAGCCTGCAAAATCTCGCCATAATATGGAAGTTCATGACATTTACCTTGAGTTTTGCGCGCAATCTCTTCCGAGGCAATAAAACGGGCATCATTCTTGGCTAAATTATCGGTGATCTCTCGATGCGTAATGACTTGTTCTTTTAATTTTTCTAAAATAATTTTCGAGGCACTTTCGCCCAACATTCCTCGTCCTTTGGGAAGTTTGGTCAGCAGTTTGCCGATTTCTTTATCATCATTAATTTTTAAAATCGGCTTAAGATGATTAATCAATTCATCCTCGCTGTATAAACGTCCGTTTTTATCATTCGGATTTATCGGATTAGCTAAAAAGTCAACAAATTTTGCCAATTCTTCATCTGAGAGCTTTTGTATATATTCTATTTCTGAGAATTCGGAACGTGAGTATAAATAAGCCTTGATGTTTTTATCATCAAGTAAAGATATTTTTTGTTGAGCTGAAAGACCTAATAATTTTTTGATAGCTGATTTTCCAGCATTCTTGCCTTGCAATAAAAGTTCGTTGATAATTTTATCTCTTTCTTCTAAAGTTAGCTTGCGTTTATTGGTGTCGCTTAATACACGGATATTATTTATTTCTTCATAAATACGTCTTAATTCTGATAATGGATGTGCTTTCAGCAGTCTGTCTTCATCTTTGAAATATATACATTTTCCGGTAGCATAAGGAGCTGGTGGACGCTCATAAAATAAGATATTATAAATTTCTTTTTTCAAACCTTCTTTTTGCATTTGAGTAAAATATTGAGCCTGCGTATCCCAGATTTGATTAAATTCATCTTTTACCAGATAGCGGGGAATTGCATAATCAACAATATGTTGTTTTAAGGCGTGTTCTTTTTGTCGTATTATTCTTTTGTTAGCGTTTGTTTTTACTCCATTTTTATCTTTTTCGTATCCTTCGCAAATTCGTTTGTAAAAAAACTCACCAATTGTTTTAGAATTTGTTTCTTTTAAATGCTCGGACATCATGTCGTAGGCTGATTTTTTAGCTTTGGATTTTTCACCTTCTTCCAAAATTTCTTCTTGTAACTCTTCAGAGGCAGTTACAAATCCGGCACCGCGGTGCTTGGCTATATGCAGAATGGCTCGTCCTATATAATTAGGGTTAGACAACCTACCATTTAATGCGTCATTGCGAATCTTATAAGGAGATTTTGCGCGTAAATGCTCAGTTCCTTCTGGAGTTTCATTTACCCAAAGGTGGTTTTCAAAAAGTTTTTGCGCTAATAATTCTAATCTTTGGCGGGTACGAACCTGATTTTTGCGCATTGTTCGTTTGAGGCGACGTTCTTCAGCTCCTTCAGAAACATTAAAAATACGAACCCCGGCATCGATAATCTTTTGAGGATTGTTATGGTCATCTAACTCAATAATTGCGCTACCGATGGAGCCAACCCCTAAGTCTAAACCCAAACGATACTTCATAAACATCTCCTTGTCTTATTGTTGTACGACCATATATAAAACAACTTATAATATTGCACTTGACTTTTCAATCAAAATATTCTTATACTGTAAGCGTTATATGTTTTGATTTTTTCAGAGATTAATTAGACGGTCAATACATATATAATAAGGCTTTATGCCGCAAAATGAGGGGGTGAGTAATTGCCCCCATTATTTTTATATGTTATCAAAAATAATCGGGTATTTATGAAGGAATTTTTGGAAGAGCTTGGTTGCTTCTTTGTTATCTAAAGTTTTGGAAAGTTTAAGCGTGATGCTATCGGTATTAACCTGTTTACCGGAAGTATCAATAATGCAATATTTGTTGTTTACGGCAACAAAAGCTTGTCCATTATAAAATTGTCCGACCTTATCAAAAATTATCGGAATGATGATTTTTCCGGTGTTGTCCATATATCCCCAGTGATTATGGCGAGTAATCGGTTTAAGCTCTTTTGGGTTGCTCGTCTCTGTAGAAATATTAATACTTTTATCGGGTAGACCTTTAACTCCGTATTTACCATCTTCATCTCTGAATATGACTTTCCCGTTGGGAGTTATATCTTCAACCGACTTATTGGCAAAATTGATTATTTCCTTGCCTTGATAGTCAATAATCGTTTGCCATGAATAGGCTTTGCCTAAATATTCAAAACTCCTTTTTATGCACCAATATTTACCGTTAGACCAATAGTCTTCTATATTTTCCAGATTAAAATTATATTGGTTTTGTAAGTGTTTTATTCGACATTCTCTTAAATTTAACAGTTTATTTTTAGCATAATCGGCAATATTTGAGTTATCGATTGTTAAATTTGCCTAATTTTCTACCTTTGCATCGCTTCTGATTATGGCATTATAGAAGTTATCAAACAGCTTTTTATTAAATGTATGTTTCAGGCAAAATTCTTCAAAACCATGCTGATTTACATATTCTTTCAAATCTTCCGGTACAAATGCAGCGAGATTATATACATAATTTAATAAGTCGTATTTCTTATGTTTAAGCAGAACGGAGATATATTCAGGAGAGTGAGGCTTGTTTCTGGGTAAAAGTTTCAAAATTCGTGAAATAGCAGCTTTGGACAGCAGGTTACTTTCACGTTCTAATTTGTTTTTGCTGAAAGTTAGACGCATTGGCTTTGCAAGGGTAAATTTTATATAATAAAAAAAGGGTAAAGCAAATTCCAGACAACAACAGTAATCGCCTTTTGCCTGTTTTTGACGGTAAACTTTTATCCATTTACGGGTATATAAATCCTTATATAAATGTTTTTTAGTCATCGGTGCCTCTTAGGTTTATTATTTAATATAGCAACAACCTACGACAAAATATGACGCATTTAAGTTCATATCATTTCAATTATTTTTTTATGAGCTTCGGTATTATACTCAATATATCGTTGTGTTGTGGCTAGGCTTGAGTGTCCGGCAAGCTGTCTGACGTCATTTATCGTTCCTCCGGCTTGGCTGATCATTTTTGCAGCTTGGGTAATAAAAGTTCTTCTGCCGCTATGAGATGAGCATCCATCCATATTCAGCCCCTTATACAGTAAATAAAAGAAATTAACGATTGCCTGAGCAGACATTTTCTTATCTCTCTCGGTCGTTATTATATATGAAGATAGGTTTGTGTTTTCTTGTTTTAAGTCTGTCAGCAACTTTTTTAAGTCTTTATGTATCGGGATAATCCGACCGGAATATTTACCTTTAGAAGCATTATTCGGTAAATTAATGCTGTCCGATATATACCCTTCGCTATCACATACCATTGACCATGTGAGTTGGGATATTTCCTTAGCTCTTAAGCCGGCTTTGAAGCTCAGTAAAAACATTATTTTGTTTCTGAGCGGATATCTGGTATTTTCCAAATAGGCTAAGACCATGGTTTGTTGTTTCGCGTTTAATATTTTTGCTTGTTTTCCTATACCCATAATGTTCTCCAAGTTATTATAATTACACAATATTTTATATAAATTATAATGACTTTATTTTAACCATCAACGGATTTGTTGTTAAAAGCCTTGAAAAATAAGGACTTATTATAAAATATAAATTTTATAATAAGTCCTTGTTTATCCAACGTTCCAGGCTGACAGCCTTTTAAGAAAATAAAAAACTTATTATAATTTCAATAAATCTGATGTTTTTATAATGAGAAAGGAACGTTTTTATGGGAATCGGAAAACAAGCAAAAATTCTTACCAATAAACAGCAGGAACTGCTTTTAACCTATCTTGAAAAATCCAGATATCCATTAAGAAATAAGGTAATGCTCCTGTTCAGCTTCAAAGCTGGATTACGAGCAAAAGAAATTGCAGCTGTTACTTGGTCTATGGTTTGTAATGCTGATGGAAAAATCGGAACAGAAATAAATTTGACAAACAATGCTTCGAAAGGGAACTACTCTGGAAGAATAATCCCGTTAAATAAACAACTGAAAAATCTTTTGGAAAGATTGTTGTTGCAAAAACAGGAAAAGCTCGGCTTCTGTCTGGAAAATCATATCATCGATAGTGAACGAGGACGTAAAACCAGCCCACAAGCTATTGTTAATTGGTTTTCAAAATTATATAAAACCGTAGGAATAGATGGTTGCTCATCTCATAGCGGAAGAAGAACATTCATAACTAATGCCGCAAAAAACATTTGCCTTGTTGGCGGCAGCCTTAATGATGTCCGCCTACTTGCCGGGCATGCTTCTTTAGCAACTACCCAACGATATATTGAATATAATACAGATGCACAAAAAAGGGTGGTGGAGTTAGTTTGAGAGAAATTACCTTGTCATAAATTATTTTTAGAAGAGTCCGCACTAGATATAAAAGCTTGGACTCTTCTAAATAACCTAAATATTCTAAATTTTGTTTTCTTTGTCGTCTTCATCCTTTTTAAGCAAATCTGGATGAACAAAATATTTAAGTGTCTTATGACCTATCGCCAATGGTCGGCTTATAATATTACGAGAAATTAAATTTCGTAACATTTTATCAATTTTATCGACTTTGATTTTATCTTTAAAGGCATAGGTCAAATCTTTTTTGAAAAAGAATCCTCGTTCCTGTAACAAGACCCACTCGATTAATTCCTCCAAAATTTTGTCATCTTCATCAAATTTAGCCTCGTTATATGCCTTTAGAGCGTGTTTTAATAAGAGTTTATATAAATTAATTGCCCTCCTGACGGTATCAAGTGAAATTGTTTTCCCTGTCCCCCCTTCCGCCAGATGAAGCAAACCGGACAAACGTCCAAGTTGGGCAGACATTTTACACGACCACGTCGCTATTTTATGGTATTTTCCATCAACAGCTAAATGTCGTTCCAAACGCTGAACACATTTTACAATAGCTCCATAACCGTCCGGTGATAAAGATAAAACCTGAGGGGCTTCACCCATCGGTACATCAAGAAAACTTTTAATAAATTTATTGTATTCATTAATGATGTCTTCTTGTATTGGCATTCCGTTATGAGTTCTGTACCCGATATTACTTTGAGGATACCACATCAAAAAGCGTTCCAGCAGTCCAAATCCTGAAAAAGATTTTTTTGCCGATATTTTATTCAGAACAGCTGGTTGAGCAAGGACACAGAAAGTCAATAGCGGTTCAAGATTTATTTCGCACTCACGGCGTTTCATTGAAATATTACCCTTATCCCACCCTTTAAGCAAAACATCAATGTTGGCAATGTTGTTTGTGTAAAGACCTCCAAGGACATCAAAAATAGACCCCTCATCGGAAATAATCGCACATTGGCCATTATGGTCATTTAAGAAGGCTAACAAAGATTCTGGTGTTGTGTCATTTAATATAATTTTAGGTACAACATCAATCTTTTGAGCCGTGGTTTCCAGCGTCATCATTTCATCAATGATAGCATCCGGATGCTGAGCCTGTTTAGCTCGCTTTCTTAGGTCTGCCAATTTTTCCTGTATTAAAGAAGCCTCAAGTTCCTGTTTACGGATTTTAGGCAACCAAACTTCTTTTTGAGATTTTTCCCACTCATATATTGGTCGACTTAATATAGAGAGTACCGGACTTTTTCTTGTTCCCGGAGCGGAAAATGCCAAAAAATATAAATTGCAGGGGACTGAAAAAGTGTCTGTCAACCGAACTTCAAATTTTCCTTGCACTGCAGCAGCTAACATACCTAATGCGGTTAAGTAAACCATACCTCGCGAAACCTCAAGATTTTGGCAAATATTAGATACAACAGGTTGAAGTTTGCAGGGGATGCTAGCTTCTTCTATCTCAGGTGTTGAAATAGACGCTGTTAATAACGGTGGTTCCCATTCAATCTCGCTCTCATCATAAATTTTAGAAAATTCATCATCGCCCTTCTTCAAAAAAGAATAATCTCCGGGAGTTGATAAAGCTTCCTTAAATGCAGACTCAACTGTTTTTTTCGTTTCATCATCCGAAAGACCGCAAATTCGGGCGGCATCTGTCAAATTTTCTTTTACAACACTTTCTTGCAAATATCTACTATGGCACATTTGAGCCAATTTAAAAGCTCCCCGATAGAGAGTATCGTTCCGTTTTCCCTCTGGACAAGTTCTTATTTTTTCTAGGGTATTACTGAACTCCCGTGAAAAATAAGGATGAGTTTTTATTTCAAATGCCTTTTCAGAGCCATTTTTCTTTTGACCTCCGTGGACAATCTCTTGCAGAATCCACTCGGATGCACATTCCATCTCCTGTGGGCAAAAATCACGTTTCCAGCTATATTTTTTACCGTTGGGGTGGATGGATGGTGGAACTACAATATATCCGCCATCCCCCCGAATATCAACGTTAGGTAGTACTCCGGCCCTGTTTTTTACCATTTCAATTTCTTCAGGATATCTAAAGTAAAAATGTCCTCCGCCATCTCTACCTGATTTAGCAATAATTGTCTTAGGCCACTCCCTGTCTTTTTTTATTTTACGTAGTTCTTCTTTTCCTGTTGAACCATCAATGTCAATGACGAAACACCGATTGGTTTTTCCGGTTACAAAACCAATATTGGCCTCAGGATATGCTTTCCACCATTTTTTTATAGTGTCAACGTCTGAGGAAGCATCTTTACATCCATGCTGAACTAATTCTCCTAAAGGCTCTTTACCCCGAGGTTTCAAGGGAAAAACTTTATACCCAAGATGCGCATAATGCTCTGCCGCCTCTGAAAGGCTCATCTCGTTTATTGAGAGTTTTTCTTGATTTTTTATTTTTTTGGTATTATCATTATTTTCGTTTAGATTATATAAGGCGTCTTCTTGTGTTGCAGCACCAAAGGCGTCTTCTTTTTTATTAGTGAGTTCTGCCATTTTGACCTCCCTGAATTTCGGTTGAGTTTTCAATTAGCCAGTTGATGACTTCTTCAACTGGGTAGGCGACTTTTCGCCCAATCTTAAATCGCCCCCGAATACCTGTCCCTTGACAATCTCGGTTTCTCATTGTCCGGGGATTAATCACACCGCCGGTTACTTCAGCCAATCTGTCACGAGCCACAAAGGGGCTTTTACAATTTTCTTTAATTCTTTGAATGATATCTTTCACACTTCATCTCCATGTCTAAAAAATTAAAATTGTTTTCGATTCTGTTTTTAGCTTTTAAATATGTCTCCGTCAACGCATAACAGACTGTTTTTGCTTACTTTTATCGGAAATAAAAAAGGGGCTTTTTCTTTCCGCCCCTTGAGTTTCTAACTCTTTTTTTGCCTGTGAATGTACCTCATGAGTAGATAATCATAACCTCTATCAACTACATTTTTGAAATTCTTCTTGGTGGTTTTACGTATATTTTCTGCATTTTTTTTGGTCTCCGATTCGTCTTTTATTTCAAAGAATAACTGGGCAATGTTCTCATCCGTCAGGTTTTGGTGATAAGCTTGTTCTAAAAACCATAAATCAAAATATTGCAAAATATAACTTTCTCTCAACCGTTTTATATCGGCATCCGAGATTTCTCCATTATTCTTAAACAGACTTCGCTGGGTCGTGCGCTTACTTTCGATAATTTTTTGTATTTCTTGCATCACTAAACCCAAAGGACGATACTTGTTTATACCCAATATTAAAAAATCGTCATCAGCCCAAATCATATCATCTTCGGTATTTATTTTAATGACTGGAGGTGATTTCAACACTCTGACATAATAGTTGAGAAGCATATCTAAAGATTTTAATACCGCATCCTCATCGTCTGGAACAATAATCTCATCATCAGGAACAATCATCCCATCGTCTATACCCCAAAGCTTCTCAATCTCCTCATCAGAAAGATTCGAATATTTCGAACTATCCGAACTATCCGAAATATTCGAAATATTCAAAAATTTCTGATTTGTATATTTAGAAAAATTGTTTTTCAAAAAAGATTTCATTAATTCTAATCTTTTACTTTTGCATTCAATTGGGTGTTCTATAAAAAAGCTACTCAACAGCATTTTGAAATTAAAATCAGAGGTTTCATAATAAAAATCCACCCATTTTTTCGTAAAGAACTTATAGATAGCAAGACGAAATAACAGCTGCTCTGCAAATTCTTTATTACCCAATGTTCGGGTATAATATTTTTTAAATGAAAAATGTTCCAGGATTTCATCAAACATCTTCCGAAGATCTTTATTAGGTTGGCGCATATGCATTTCCTTTCCATAATTTTTAGAATTTTTAGGATTTTTAGTATTCCTGCAATAATGAAAAGCAATATTAAATATTTTAATATGAAAAATCAAGGAACTATTAAGAATTCAATATACTATAACCAAGATTTGAACCAATCCATTGGTCATTCTTCAACATTTATTTTAACTTAAAAAAGTGGCACAGGGGTGGCACAAAAAACAAAACAGATAAAACAAAAGGCCTTGAGATTTTTCTCAAAGCCTTGTTTTTCCTTGGTTGCGGGGGGAGGATTTGAACCTCCGACCTTCAGGTTATGAGCCTGACGAGCTACCGGGCTGCTCCACCCCGCGATAAATTCTGTGCTTTACATACGCTTTTTTACACAGTTTGTCAAGGTATATTTTCGATTTTTTTTATTTTTTTCTTTAATTTTATTTTTACGCATAAATTTTAATCTAACCTTGTCATTTATTTTTCAAGGAATAAATTAATGCAATCTTTTTTCAAAAATAATCACGCACAAAATCTGATCCTCTTTTTTTCGGGTTGGGGATGTGACCAAAATCAGTTTACCAACCTTCATGATACCGATGATGACGTCTTAATTCTCTTTGATTATCAGGATTTAAATTTAGATTTTGATTTTACGTCTTATAAAAACATTAATCTGATTGCATATTCGGCCGGTGTTTTCGTTGCTTCAATCATGCAAAAAACGCTTCCGCCTTTGCATAAAAAAGTCGCGATTAACGGAAATCCTTATTTATTTGATGAAAAATTTGGACTTTCCTCTCATACCATGGATATTTTCAATTCCATAACCCTTGATAATTATTTAGAATTTCGGCGGCAATATATGGTTATATCAGACAAAGAATACCAACAATATAACGAGCTTCAATCGCTTCGTTCGCTTGAAAGTTGCCAACAAGAGCTTGCTTCTCTGCAAAAACTTTACACCAAACATCACCAAGAAATTTCTCAAAATTTTGACCTTGCACTTATGGCTGATAAAGATCCGTTTTTTCCGCTAGATGCACAAAAAGAATTTTATGGCGACAAACTCCGCATAATCCCCAATGCCAAGCATCATATATTCTTTAGATTTAATTCATTTCGTGAAATTTTAGAAATCAAATAAACTTCTCCGCATACAAAAAAAGACGCTATATCTAAGCGTCCTTTCAACTAAACTGGCGGAGAGAGAGGGAGCGCTAAGCAAAAATGCCTTTAACATGGCATTTTTGTCTGCAAGCTCTTGGAACATCTTGGTGCGCTTGGATACCTCGAAAGAGTATCCAAAGCAAGCCTAGATGCCCAAGCGGATAATCCCGTCCGTTGAAAGCAAGCCTTCGGCGCCGCTTGAAACAGCTTCTCCGCATACAAAAAACCCTGCATAGTGCAGGGCTTCAGATTGGCGGAGAGAGAGGGATTTGAACCCCCGGTACGCTAACGCGCACAATTGATTTCGAGTCAACCGCATTCGACCACTCTGCCATCTCTCCAACAGCTAAGAATTTATAAAACCAAACATCATAAATTGCAAGAAAAAAATCACTTTGAAAAAAGATCAAAAAACCGCAGCATTTTTTCCCATCGCGTCCAAATCGTTTTTGGCTTTTTGAAAGCAAAATGCTTGAACAGCAAATAGTTTGTAATCAACAAGAATAAAATTGCAACCGCTTGCGAAGCATAAACATTAAAAGCAGCCTTTGCCACCAACACATCTAAGACAATAGCATTAACCACATAACTAAACCCCCAAATCAAAACACTCTTACCATATTCTTTCAAATGATTTCCCTGTGTATTAAATACGAGTGTTTTATAAGAATAAAAGGCCACAACCGAAGAAATCGCCCACATTGCCAACAAAATTTTTTGATAATGAAGTGTCCCGAATATCACACCGAATAAAACAAAAATAAAATAGCGCAGCACCATGTTCAGGCTTGCCATAACAATAAAACGAACCCGCTCATCAATCAAAAACCACTTCTGCAACATCGACTTGTTCCTCACTTGTTTTGAAAAAAAAGATAAATATCATAAATAAATTTTCAAGGATTATAGAAAACAAAAAAAAGACCTTGTAAAAACAAGGCCTATAAAATTGGAGCGGGCAATGGGATTCGGACCCACGACATCAACCTTGGCAAGGTTGCGCTCTACCCCTGAGCTATACCCGCATCAAGTAGAACATGAAAATATTTATCATAAAAAAAAATAATTGCAAGCAAAAAAATCAAAAAAATATAACTTTTTTGGTTTTATTATAGATTACAAAGAGATATAAAAAAATTATCCCTTTGTAGAAGAATTTTTACGATTAAAGATTATATTATTTTCTGCAATAAACTTTAGTTTAAGGAGAAAAAAGATGCAAAACATGGAATGGTATCACAGCCTGATAAAACCTTTGGGCACGCCGCCGGATATTGTCTTCAGCATTGTCTGGCCGATTCTTTATCTCATGATGGGCATGGCCCTGTTTTTTGCCTACAAAAGTGCCGAAGGAAAGCAAAAATATTTTCTATCCGGCATTTTTGCCCTGCAGCTGATTTTAAACCTTGCCTGGTCCCCCATATTTTTCGGCGCACAAAACCCGCAAGGAGCAATGTTTGTTCTGGTCTGCCTCTGGCTGGCTGTCATCATGTTAACCCAGATGTTTTTCAAAGTATCAAAAACCGCCGGTTGGCTCATGGTACCATACCTGTTGTGGATTACCTTTGCCGGATATCTGAACTACGGCATTATTCAGCTAAACTAAACTTTTTCCAAACTTTTTTCATCAGCGTTGAAAATGGATAATTTTCAAAAGCTGAGGGAAACACAAACAAGCCATTACCGACAGAAGATTCGGCTTCAAGAACAAAAAGGCGCAAAACAAGCTTAAAATGCGTAAAGACATGAACGACTTCTAACCCCGTATCTTCTGCCGCTTTGGCATAAATTTGCAGTGTGCCATTATCACACCACGGAAACGCATAAAGCCCCGAGAGCAAACCTTTTTCCATGCGCTTCTGAATAAAATATTTCCCTTCAGAATTTTTAATAAGATAAACTGCTCCGTACCGAACCGGCTTTTCATTTTTTTTACGATAAGGAATATGCTCAACATCACTTTTGCCGGCAGAAGCACAATATTTTTGCCACGGACAATCATGACAATGCGGATTCTTTGGCGTACAAATCATTGCCCCGAGATCCATAATGGCAGAAGCATAATCAGCAGGATTCTGAACCGACGTTAGTTTTAAGGCTTTAGCCTTAATATCTTGCTTAATATCCTCAAGCGGCTGCGTCAGGTGATACATCCGACAAATAATTCGCATCACATTACCATCCACCACGGCCAAAGGCTGATTAAAAGCCAAAGCCAAAAAACTGGCTGCCGTATATTCGCCAACCCCTTTAAGCTTCAACACCTCGGCTTCTGTTTGAGGAAAATCACCGCGAGCCACAATCATTTCCGCCGTTTGCTTAAGGGAGCGAGCCCGACTATAATACCCCAGCCCTTGCCAATAATGATAAACTTCTTCCAAGTCAGCCTGCGCAAGATCAAAAATCGTCGGAAAACGCGCCATAAATTTAGTAAAATAAGGAATAACCGTCTTAACTGTTGTCTGCTGCAACATAAATTCCGAAACCAACACGACATAGGGATTTTCGTGAGCGCCACCCTTAACGCGCCACGGCAAATCACGACCATTTTTATAATACCAGTCCAAAAGCGCCTGAGATAAATTCTGCTCCTTCATTTCTCTTCCTTATCATAAAAAAACCTTTGAAAAAAAATCTTTTCAAAGGTTTAAAAATGCACTAAAGTTCAAGAATAGGCCAAACTTCGTTGAAATAGCATTTGCGACAGGTCGTTAAAGTCTTATCATTAAAAGAAACGCGCCACGCATACGCCTCATCAAAATCATCAGCAACCCAACAATAATTACCCAGAGGTTCACTTCCCAAAGACAACATCAATTGTCTAAGATTTTTTAAACCATGGGCATTCATTTTAGCCATTTTTTTCCAAAACGCACGAGAACCGGCAGTCGCCTTGTGACCAATAACATCTTGCTGAGCAAACAGCATTGCGTCATTGTATGTCAAACGACTTTTTTTAAAATCTTCCGGCTTGAGCAACTTCAAAGCAAAGCGAGAAGAAATAACAATCGCAACAGCTTTGCATTCCTGAGGCGCATCTGAAATCGTATTGTCAGCATATAAAACCTTAAACGGATATCTCCCATTAAAAGAATAGTTATCCGTTTCCTCCTTTTCCAAAGAGCCATCAACAACTTGCTCAGCTAAAATTTTTTGTTGATCCCAATAAGCAATAATGCTTTCTTGAGAAACACCGAATTTTTCTCTTAATTGTTCAAGAACTTTAATTTTTGAATTAACCATAATTATAAAATATTAAATATTAATAATAAAGAAAACGCCATCCGTTCTAACAGCACAGATAATTTTGTCAAGCGCTAATTCATATATTTAATACTGTAAAAACCGCCGATAAGTAAGATCAGAAACAAAACAGAAAGTTTACCCAAATGTTTTTCAATAAAAATCTTCATCGGCTCACCATATTTTTTGAGCAACCACGCCACCAGATAAAAGCGCATACCGCGGGCCAAAACCGAAGCAATACCAAACACCCACAGATTAAGCCCGACCGCCCCGCTGGCAATCGTAATAACTTTATAAGGAAATGGCGTAATACCGGCACCAAACACAATCCAAGCCCCCCAGTCATGATAATAGCCCTTAAAGACTTCAAACTGATTCATATAGCCGTAAAAACTCAAAATCGGCTTAGCAATCAGCTCATAACCAAACACCCCGATAGCATAACCAAAATAGCCGCCGATAACACTTGAAACCATCGTCACACCGGCAATTTTCCAAGCCTTATCCGGCATTGCCAACACCATCGGGATCAGCATAATATCGGGCGGAATGGGAAAGAACGAGCTTTCTGCAAAAGCGACTAAAGCCAAAAACCACATAGAGTAAGGGCTAGCTGCCATCCGCAGCATCCAGTCATAACAAGCCTGTACCATTCCTCTGAAAAAATCTGAAATCCGTTTAAGCATCATCTAATTTTCCTTTGTTTGAACAAGAGAAGTTTGAACCGTATTTTCCAACAACATTGCCACAGTCATTGGCCCCACCCCACCGGGAACCGGAGAAATAAATTTAGCAATATCAACCACATCATCAAAATCGACATCACCGCAAATTTTCCCATTTTCATCGCGATTAATCCCGACATCAATAACAACAGCTCCTTTTTTCACCCAATTTTTCTTAACCATCTTAGGCTGTCCGCAAGCCGCAATCAAAATATCAGCCGTACGACAAATCTCTGGCAGATTTTGAGTTTTAGAATGAGCCACTGTCACGGTGCAATGCTGATTCAACAACAATGCCGCCAGCGGGCGACCGACTATTTTAGAGCGCCCGATAATAACTGCATGCTTTCCGACCAAAGGCTCTCCGGTTGCCTCCAACATACGCAAAATCCCTTTCGGTGTCGCGGCCACAATTCCGCCTTTTTCATTCAGCAAAAGACGACCGGCATTAAGCACGCCAAATCCGTCAACATCTTTTTCTGCCGAAATAAAATCAAGCAAAACTCCGCCGTCAATTGACTTCGGCAACGGCTGCTGCACTATAATTCCGTGAACGGTTTTATCTTGGTTTAGACGAATAATCAGGCTTTCAAGCTCCTTCTGAAAAACCGCTTCGGGAAAAGAATAAACATCACATTTGATGCCGACTTCTGCCGCCGCTTTTTCCTTATTGCGCACATAAATCTTGCTGGCTTTGTCATCTCCGACGGAAACCACGGCCAAAACCGGAACATAACTCAATGACACAACCATTTGTTTAAGCTGTGCTCGACAATCCTCTGCTAATTTTTTACCATCAATTATCGCCATTATTTCTCATCCGTTTTATTTTCAAGACTTTCTAACATTAACCTCAGGCCCACCTTATCCGCCGCCTCTATCTTAATTTTTTTGCAACGATCGGTCAAACCGCTGACAATTTCGAATGCACTTTTCGGAAGATGAAGCATCTTTGCTAAAAAGGCAATCAGCTCTTTGTTAGCCTTTCCTTTTTCGGGAACAGAGATAATGCTGATCTTCAAATAAGCCTCTCCTTTGGCATCAACCCAAACGCCATGGCACCCGACACTTGAGGCATTAGGCGTCAACTTGACTTTCAAAAAGAAACAATCGTCTTTCTCTTCCCACAACATAAAAAGGAGTTATCCCAACAAAAAGGCAGAGATTTTATCAGCCAATCGACCAACAAACAAAAGCGCCAACAACAAAATAAACGGCGACAAATCAAAGCCCGAAAACGGCGGCACTTTTTCTCTGATTTTAGCATAGACAGGCTGAGTCAACATCGTTAAAATAGACATAACTTTCGAGGTAAGTTGATTATCAACTTTAATAACCTTAAAATAAAGCAACCAGTTCAAAACAACTTCCAAAACGACAATGTTAAAATAAATATCAACTAACAAAGAAATAATATAAAAAAATGGTTCAAACAAAATTCCCATAAAAACAAACTCCTAAACAAAATTTAACCGGAAGAAAACGCTAAGCGCCCAAATGCTCTTGTTTTTGTTTTAACATCATATAGCGGTTCATGTCAAATGTGCGATTCTGAACATTAACAGGTTTTCTCTGCTCTTGCGACGGCATCTGCACACGCCCCGAAAGCTGAGCCAAACGCATTTGCACGGACTGCAGATTTTGCTCTTTCATTGCAGTACGATGCTGTAATAACTCTTCCGCCAAGCTTTCTTGAAAACGTCCTTGATTTTGCAAATCCGCCCGAATGGAGGCCATGATATATTTATCATTAACATGCGGTTCAAAATAAACATTCAGCGCACGTTTTTGCTCATCGGAGATTTGCGGACTGCCTCTTAGCGCTTCAGCACCGAGTTTGGTCAACACGCCGGCATAAACCATTGCCAAAGCTCCGTCGCGTGCTTTTTCAGCAGAAGAAGATTGTTTTTCATCAGCCTTATCTTTGGTTGATGTTGTAATTACGCTGCGAATTTCTCTGAGTTTAACCAGCTTCCGATTCATCAGTTCATACTTTTGCCTAATGCGTGGATCTTGCAGATTGCAGCGACGATAAAGGCTGATACAGGTCATCAAATCGACTTCGCGCTGTTCAAAATCCTTTAAGAGTTCATTGCGCTCGCTTAAATCCTCATGAGACACAAAACCATCATTCATACGCGACAAAATTTCTTGCCCGTCTTCAATCCATTGATAATATTCCGACATCGAGCTATCACCGCCATCCGATTCGCTGGCGTTCATTTTTTCCATCATATCGGCCACATACTCGGTCAGAGAATCAACGCGTATTTCTTCATCACCGACCTTAACCTTGGCATCTGCCGGTTTTGAAATCAAATCATCAATAACATGGCTTGTTTGCTCATAAGAAAGCTTCGGATATTTTTTCTCAACCACCCGACGAATAATCGCCTCCGGTTTTTCCACCCGATGATTATTATCTCGAAACACTTCCATACTTCCGGCTTTTACCGTATTATTTGAACTATCGCTCATATGCCCTCCCCAAACTTAGGAAACTTCTTCAAAAATAATACGTCCGCGTTCAAGCCACATCAACCGATCAATCACCCAGTTGCTGATTTCTTGAATTTTTTCCAGACTGATACCCAAGGCCTCACCGACTTTTCCGATAAACAAGACCTCATTATCAGATAACTCATCATCGGCATGAGATAAAAAGCACATTTCTTTAATCAACATCAAAGCGGCACGGCGGTTATGAATATTTTTAACTTCGGCGATTAAGGCATCTTCGCCGTTTTCGCGCCAAATTTCTTCGATTCGTGCTGACGGCACCCCATAGCGCAACGCAATATCGTTAATAAATTCTTTTTCTTCATCATCAATATGCCCGTCAGCCGCCGCCAATTTTGCAAACACCTTAAGAAAAGTCAATTTGTTATCTTCATTAAGGCTGGCAATAATTTCCATATCATGCTCCATTGTAAAAAACTTTCAAATAGTGGTTATCACAGCTATATACTAACAGAAAAATACACAATTTTCCAGCACTATTATATAAAATTAAGAAATTCATAAATAACATTTGAAAAAATAACGAATATAGCTTACAATAAAAGGATATAGGAAAGAACAACAAGAATTAAGGAATGAAATATTATATAAAAACCTTCGGCTGTCAGATGAACGTCTACGATTCAGGACGCATCGCCGCCATACTTGAAAGCCTCGGGCATCACGCAACTCCCACTCTCAAAGAGGCTGATATCGTTATTTTTAATACCTGCCATATCCGCGAAAAAGCAGCCGAAAAAGTATTTTCGGATTTAGGCCGCTTAAACCTAATCCGTGAGGAACGCTTAGCTGAAGGCAAAGACACGATTATCGGCGTCTGCGGCTGCGTGGTTCAGGCCGAAGATGAACAAATCTGGAAACGCGCACCTTTTGTAGATTTTGCCACCGGCCCGCTGACATATCATCGCCTGCCCGAAATACTGGAAAAAATTCGCCGCAAAAAAGGCACCTTTGTCATTGACACCGACTTTCCGGCAGAAGACAAATTTGACTCTTTACCGATAAATCATGCCTCAGGCGGCTGCTCATTCTTAGCCATTCAAGAAGGCTGCAACAATTTTTGCACCTATTGCGTTGTGCCTTATACCCGCGGCGCTGAATATTCTCGTCCGGTAGAGGCCGTGTTGGAAGAAGCCAAACGCCTTGTTGCTGACGGCAGTATTGAGCTTAATTTGCTTGGTCAAAACGTAAATTCTTATCATGGCGAAGATAAAAACGGCCAAGAAAGAAACTTAGCTTATTTAATCCGCAAGCTAGCTGAGATTGATGGCTTAAAACGCATTCGCTACACAACTTCTTATCCGGCCGACATGACCGATGACTTAATTGCCTGCTATAAAGACGTTGATAAACTCATGCCTTACCTGCACTTACCGATTCAGTCCGGTTCTGATAAAATTTTAAAAGCCATGAACCGACGCCACACATCGGGTGATTACTTAAGAATCATTGACAAACTTAAAGAGGCAAACCCCGAAATTGGAATGTCTTCAGACTTCATCGTCGGCTTCCCCGGAGAAAGCGACGAAGATTTCCAAGCCACGCTTGATGTTGTCAATAAGGTCAAATATATTCAGGCCTTTTCGTTCAAATACAGCCCTCGTCCCGGAACACCGGCGGCCATTATGCCTAACCAGATACCCGAAAAAATCAAAAAAGAGCGGCTTGAGATATTACAAAACCTTTTGTTTGATTATCAAACCAAGTTTAATCAAGCCAGCATCGGCAAAGTCATGCCCGTCTTATTTGAACACAAGGGGCGCCATGCCAAACAACTAATCGGGCGCACCCCTTATATGCAAAATTTGCACGCCGAGCTTTCCTCTGATTACCTGAACAAAATCGTCAACATCAGAGTAACCGACGCCACCACCAATTCATTAACCGGAAGAGTAGAAGGAGTCTAAACATGGAAGACACATTCGAATTGTTTAACAACCAACTTGTACAACAACTGGTCGGTCCCCAAGACAGCAACCTCAGAACCATCGAGACCCTGCTGGGCGTAGAAATTTCCTCTTTCGGCAATCAAATCATCATTCGCGGTAACGATGAGGCGGTCAAACAAGCTAAAACCGCGCTTGAAATTTTGCACCATAAACTATCAAAAGGCATTGCCGTCGGCGAACAAGAAGTCAAAGCCGCCGTCCGCATGAGCGACACCACGTCAGAAATAAGCGATGACGAGGTCTCTTTAGCCGACATTGTCTTAAAAACCAAAAAGCGCCATATATATCCGCGTTCGGCAACTCAGGCCAAATACATTCAAACCATGATGAAAAATGAAATGGTCTTCGGCTTAGGCCCTGCTGGTACCGGTAAAACCTATTTGGCCGTAGCTTTGGCCGTATCCATGATGCTCGAAGGCAAAATTGACAAGATTATCTTGTCACGTCCGGCCGTCGAAGCCGGAGAAAACTTAGGCTTTCTCCCTGGAGACTTAAAAGACAAAGTCGATCCTTATCTTCGCCCGCTTTATGATGCACTTTACGAAATGCTTCCGGCCGAACAAGTTGATAAAAAACTGGCCATCGGCGAGATTGAAATTGCTCCTTTGGCTTTCATGCGCGGCCGCACATTATCAAATGCTTTTGTCATTTTGGATGAAGCCCAAAACACCACCCCGATGCAGATGAAAATGTTTTTAACCCGTCTGGGTGAAAACTCACGCATGGTCGTCAATGGCGACTTGTCACAGGTTGACTTGCCGCGCGGTGTGATTTCCGGCTTAAGAGACGCCATCGACACCCTTAAAAACGTCCCCGGAATTGGCTCGGTCACTTTCAGCGCGGCCGATGTCGTCCGTCACGGTCTGGTTGCCAAGATTGTAAAAGCTTATGAAGAAAAGAGTAAACAAAGAGATGAATAGTCCGGAGCTTTTTATCAATATTGAGGACAACCGCTGGGCAGATTCGGTCAAAGACATTGACCCGCTCAGTAAACAAGCGGCAGCAGTAGCTTTTGACTATCTTCAAGAGCAAATCCCCGCTTATTTGTCTCAAACCAATAAACCGATTATCATAAACCTGACCCTCAGCAATGATGAAACGGTTCATCAACTCAACAAAGACTACCGCGGCATGGACAAACCAACCAATGTCCTCTCTTTTGCCAATCTTGATGATCCCGACTTTGAGCAAGACAGCACCCTCTTTGATGAGATTGAGCTGGGAGACATTATCGTTGCTTACGAAACCATGAAACGCGAGGCCGAAGAAAAAAACATTTCTTTGAACGCACACTATCTCCACTTGCTGGTACATGGACTTCTTCATCTTTTGGGCTATGACCACCAAACCGATGAAGAAGCCGACATCATGGAAGGCCACGAAATCAAGATTTTAGAAAAACTAAACATTAGCAACCCCTATACGGAGTAACTTAAAGATATGACTGATGAGTCGCAAGAAAACACAAACAAAGGCTTTTTGCCATCGCTGAAACATTTTTTCCAGCGAAAACAGCAAAACGAAAATGTTCGAGAAACGATTGAAGAATTAATCGAAGAAGGAGCCGAAAGTGCAGACGACTCTTTTACCGAACACGAACAACTTTTGTTAAATAACGTTCTTTATCTAAAAGACAAAAAATGCTGCCACGTCATGGTTCCGAGAGCCGAAATTGTCGCCTTTCACCAAGACGGACTGGTGTCTGATTTGGCCAAACTCATGGTAGAAAAAGGTCACTCAAGAATACCGATTTACGGCGATTCGATGGATGACATTGTCGGCATACTCCACATCATTGACCTAGCCCTGTGCTTAATCAAAGGCCAAAATAATGTCAAAGTAAAAGAGATAATCAACAATCCGGTAAAATTTGTTTCACCGGAAATCGGCGTACTTGATCTTTTGCGTGAAATGCAGGCTGATAAGGTCCACATGGCCGTTGTGATTGATGAATATGGCGGCGTTGACGGCATTGTCACGATTGAAGATTTGTTGGAAGAAATTGTCGGTAATATTGAAGACGAATATGACTTAGAGGAACAACACGGCATACAGGTTCAAAACGGTGTTATCATTGCCGACGCCCGAGCCGAACTTTCAGAGATTAAAGAACAAACCGGCCTCGACCTTGAAAAAATAAAAGAAGACAGCGAGATAACCGATGTAATTGATACATTGGGCGGACTTGTATTCCACACGGCACAAAGAATTCCGAACCGAGGAGAAATCATTGATTGGAAACAAGGCATAAAATTCCGTATCGTTGAGGTTGACCCCAGACGCATCAAAAAAGTGATGATACTTCTGCCCGAAGCCGTTGCCGAAATAGAAAAGCTTGAAAAGGAAGCCGCTCCATGCGCCTCTGGGCAATAGCACACCGCAAAATAACCTGCTTTTTGCTGGGAGCGGCCGCCGTTGCGGCACTTCCGCCATATAATTTTTTTCCGATTCTGTTTATCAGCTTCAGCGGACTGATGCTTTTTCTCGGACGAGCTCAAAAATTGAGCGAAGCCTTTTCATCAGGCTATTGGTTTGGCTTTGGATTTTTTTCTTTTGGCTTAAGCTGGATTGGCAATGCCTTGCTGATAGATGTCCAAACGCTGGGCTGGCTTTATCCGGTTGCCTTCCTTGCCTCGGGAGCATTTTTTGGACTATTTACGGCCGCACCCGCAATAATGACTTTTGCCTTCAAAGACTTTTTCGCAAAATACTTAAGCTTTGCCGCCGGCTGGACTTTGCTTGAATGGATAAGAAGCTTTATTCTAACCGGCTTTCCGTGGAATTTATTAGGCACCACGCTCAGCTTTGACTTAAAGCTTTTGCAAGGCGCTTCTGTCTTTGGCACCTATGGCCTAAGCTTATGTGTTCTGCTATCAGCCGCCGCTCCGGCCATATGGCTAAAAGAAAAAAGCAAAAAGAACCTTATGAGCGCCGCCTGCCTGATGATATTTCCGCTTGTAATTTTATATATTTTCGGAATAATCCGCCTTCACAATTCACCGATTTTGCCTTCTGACTATAAAATAAGGATAGTCCAGCCCTCCATTCCGCAAAGCCTGAAATGGAACAGTGCTTCTCTTGAAAACAACTTTCAGGAATATCTCAATCTTTCCGCTCAGAACGGCACCCAAGACTTAGACCTCATTATCTGGGGAGAAACTGCCAGCCCATTTCCGTTAGAATTCTCTGACAAACATCGGCAAATGATTGCCGACATATTGTCCGACCAAACACTTCTTGCTGCCGGCAGCCTGCGTTTTAAAATACAAGACGGCCGCCGCCGCCCACAAAACTCAATGTTGCTGATTAATAACCAAGGCAACATCATCGCCGCATATGATAAATCGCACCTTGTCCCGTTTGGCGAATACATTCCCTTTCGAAAATACCTGCCCGCAAGCCTGCGCCCTGTAACCAATGTCATCTCTGACTTCATTGCCGGCGACGGTGCCAAAACGCTAAACATACCAAATTTTCCAAGCTTTGGCGTTGCCATATGCTACGAGATTATCTTTCCGCACCAAATTATCGACCAAAACAATCGTCCCCAGCTTTTGCTAAACCTAACAAACGACGGCTGGTATGGTGACAGTGCCGGCCCCAGACAACACCTTGTTGCCACCCAAATGAGAGCCATTGAGGAAGGAATCTCTATCATAAGAGCCGCAAACTCCGGCATCAGTGCCTTCATCAATTATCAAGGAAAAATATTAGCCCGACTGGCATTAAACCAAAAAGGAAACCTCGACCTTACCTTGCCCAAAAAATTAGAAGAACAAACTTTATACGCCCGATTTGGCAACCTGATACCCATAAGCCTAATAATTATAATACTTTTGGTTGCAACACTAAAAAATAGTAATATAACCAAAATTTCAAAAAATAAGAAGTAAACTGATAGTTTTAATACCAAAAGTAATAAAAATTGTAAAAAATATTAGTTGACGATAAGTGTTTAAAATCCTATTTTGTAGGGTAACAACAACAAATAAGGAAAATGCCATGGAAATAAAGAAAACACGCAAATCGAGTCGCGGCAGAACCCCTAATGGGCAGCCCAACCCGATAGATGTGCACGTCGGGAACAGGATTCGCCTCCGCCGTACACTTCTCGGTCTGAGCCAAGAAAAGCTTGCGGCAATGCTCGGCTTAACCTTCCAACAAGTTCAAAAATACGAGCGCGGCATGAACCGTGTCGGAGCCAGCCGCTTGTGGGATATTGGTAAAGTTTTGGAAGTTCCTATCGAATTTTTCTATGAAGATATGGACAGCGATGTCGCCAAACAAAGCCCACGCATGTTCAGCATTCCTGAAGAAAAAATTGATTATCTGCAGGAAGAACAACCAAAATTCAACGATGACCCGATGCAAAGAAAAGAAACGATTGAGCTTGTCAGAGCTTATTATAAAATTCCGAACCGCACCGCAGCTAAACATCTTTTTGACTTGATTATAGCAATGTCAAAAACCGTTGATAAAAATGCCAATCAAGAAGATAAAAAATAATCTTTAAGGCACAAAAAAACCTCTGAACAAAAAATGTTCAGAGGTTTTTTTCTAGCTACTGACGCTCATATTGCAGAACGTCATATTTTTCCATGGAAATCAAATCCGCATCAGTCGGATTATAACTGATACGCACTTTTTTGGCTTTCCAACGAATATTAGGATGAGTCTCGGAATAAGAATAAAAGGTTTTGCCCTCATATCCTTTAAGCCTGAAATAATAGGCTGTTCCTTCCTGAGCAATCTCCAAAACGTCAGCTTCTATCGTCACCATTTTCTGCTCATCAGAGGTCACCAAAGCATTGGGATTAACCGCCTTGTTTTTATAATATGCGGATAAATAAGAGGCTTTAGCCTGCTCCAATGTTTTGCCATAACCCCAAACCGATTTGTCTTCCGTAGAACAAAAACCATAATATTTTATGGTATAGTCCCGCGTACTGACATAGGTTGCGAAATAGGTTTTAAGACCTTCGATGTTGTAGAATACCGGCTCGGTCAACGACAAAACACCTTGATTCATTTCAAGATTAAGATCTGTGTTAGCCTCCAACACGCGTATAGCTTCGGCTTCGCTGATACCGTCACGCTCGAAATACATAGCCTCTCCGGTTCGAGTATTAACCAAGGCATAACCAAGCGTTGTTGTGTTATCCGACAGCCCTTTCATGCCGACATAGTAGTAGCAACCGTCTTCGGTCTGCACCACATCCATACCGTCGCAAGGGTTCAACAAACCGGTTTTGTCCGACCAATGCCAATATCCGTTTTTGTAGTCGCCCCACCAATACAGCAGGTCATAGACGAGGTCTTCGGGATAAACCATGTTTACGAAAGCGGGCGCATCATCAACCCCATAGCGCTTAATCTCTCCGGTCTGAACATCAACCACGGCCACACCGATAACTTTGGGCGTACCAAAAATAATCGTGTTTTTCAGAATCGTAGCCGGACAGAACGGACGCCCGTTCTCATCAAGCTCGATATTCAAATCTTCTAAGATTTCACTGGCATAACCATTATTGCGCAGATGACGCTCCAAATTGTAGTCCCAATTAGAAGCATTCGTGTATTTAATACTTAACGGCTGACCGTTTACTTCTTTAATCAAATACACTTTATTTTCGTCACTGCAATCCACAAGGGCATACCCCGGGCTCGACTTTGTTTTCTTCCATGTCCAATAGCTCTTATGTTCTAAAACGCCGATATAAACCAGATGGTTTTCATAAGCGATTCTCACCTTAGAGCCGTCAAACAACGTGGCTTCAAAATCACCGCTAAAGCTTTGCTTGGTCATTTCTTTAATCTCATAGGTATTTTTCAAATCACCCATTTTGATAGAAATGGCACGTTGAGCAACCTGCGGCGAAACCACGGCCATTTTCTCAACCGAAATCGGCGAAATAATCTTGTTCAGCAGACTGTCCGAAACTTGTTCGACCTTCAACATCTCGCGTTTTTTCTTAGCATGGAAACAGTCCCAGCTGGCAATACCGCATATCATTAAGCAGACAAGAAAAGCACCTGTTGCTATTGCAAAATGCGGAACAAAAACCGCATCTTTCCGCCAATCTTTTTGCTCACGAGTACAAAATGACATTGCAATTAAAGCAAGAAGAATAAAAAGCTCAATATAAAGCCCGATTGTTGAAAAGCTCAACACCGGCTGCATGAAGTAGTTTAACACAAAAAAGAACAAAAACACGCCCACCATCAAGAATGCCAAGATAAAGTGAGAACGGTTTGTTTTTTTCGTTTTTTCCTCACCTTCATATCCGGCTTTTCTCAAGCCATACCAGATATTGAAACAGCAACCGGCCGCATAAAGCAGCGTGAATAAGATAGAAACCAACAAATAGATTCCCATAATTTTATGTAACTTTCGCAATTTTTAATGAGGTGCGTGGATCCTAAGCCTCCTCGGTTTATAATAAAAATTAATAATATCTCTCAGCTAAAGAATATACCACAGATTCGAGCTTAATGCAATAATATTTTTGTCAATTAACGACAATTTTACAGAAACAAGCAATAATCCTTGACAGTTTCAAGGAGCTATACTACAAAACAACAAAGAACAAAATCATGAGGATAATAATGACGCCCCCAGAAAATAACGAACCAAATAACACCACAACGCCGAAGTTTTTCGGCCGCCGCAAAGGCCGTACGATTCGCAAGGCTAAGACCACCCTGCTGGAAAAGTTTTTGCCTAAAATTCAAATTTCCCAATCAACAGACTGGAACAAAGACACACTTTTCGGAACAAAGGTTGAAAAAGTTTATCTTGAAATCGGCTTTGGCAACGGCGAACATTTGGCCGAACAAGCCCGCCGCAATCCGCATATTGGCTTTATCGGCGCAGAAGTTTTTCAAAACGGCGTGGCTAATTTATTAAGCCTCATAACCGGCATTAAAGAAGGACACGACTTGCCTGACGAAATCAGGCTTGAGCAAGGACGTAGCGATAACATCCGTGTTTTTTCAGACGATATCAGACTGTTATTTTCCGCCCTGCCCGACAATTTTTTAGACAAGGTCTTTTTGCTTTTCCCCGACCCATGGCCCAAAAAGAAGCACGCCTCTCGCCGCTTTGTTAATCCCGATAATTTAGCCCAAATCGCACGGATTTTAAAAACCGGCGGCATTTTAAGAATAGCCACCGACCACAAAGTTTACAAAGATTGGACCCTGCGCCAAATGCACGCTTGCCCAATGTTCAAATGGACGGCAACCTGCGGCAATGACTGGAAATACCCGCCACAAGATTGGGTCGAAACCAAATATCAGCGCAAAGCCCTTCGTGAAGGCCGCCGCCCCGTATTTTTAGAATACCAAAAACTTTAACAACGGTCTTTCACATTCATAAACAACGGCATATGGTCGCTTTTTTCCTGCCAGTCATTATAGCTGCCGATAGAAAAAGCATTAATGTCGCACATCCTCTTTTTGTTCATAAACATATAGTCAATATGATTCGGCCGTGACTTATGCCGATATTGATATTGTGTCGGCTGAGTTTCCGCTCCTTGCGGCTCTTGCCTGAGCTCATGATAAACACTGCCGAAGTTTTTACCTTCCAACTTTTGCACAAGCGCATCATGATGGACGCGCCGTCCACAGGTATTATCCCAAACTTTATTGCTGTTAAAATCACCCATAATAAGTGTATCATCATTAAAAAACTTTTCATAAAAGCACACGGCATTATAAGCCTGCGCCACATAGCTTTCCCTCATTTTGCCGACAAACTTGGTCCATACGGCCACCAGCAAAAAACAAGAGCTTGCATTAAAAATCATCACCGGCAAAACCAAGCTGAAGCGAGAATCATAAAAATCAGCAATTTTTGCCCGATACCCGTTAAAGGTAAAAATACTCAGCCCCCTAAAACTGGAAAACCCATTCCAAACATGGCTCACTGAAGGAAAATTTTTAGAATTTTTAGAAAGATAACAGGGACTTTCGCTTTCCGGTACAACGGCCACATCCGGCTGATACGCTGCCAGAAATTTATATTTATCGCGGAATGCCCCATTGCAGTTCCAACTGACAATATTCATTTATAACCTACACACATAATTTAATACACACACACGATAGGAACGCCTATCACAAATACTATTACACCAAAACTTTAGGAAATAAAACCTAGACAATAGTAATAGTTTCCTATTTTTAGCACCCGAATAAAGCTTGCGAATTAAAAAAAATATATTATAATCAAGAAGATTTGTGTAAAAAGAGATAAAAAAATAAATATGATAAAATTAAATAAAATGATTGGCTACGGGGCGGTGCGCGCCTGCTATGAACACCCACAAAACCAGCGCCTCTGCATAAAAGTTTTTCTAAAACAAGGTAACGCAAAAAAATCTTTTACCGATGAAATAAATCTCTATAAAAAGCTCAAAGACACCTTATCGCCATACCTCTGCCGCTATGAAGAACAGCTTGTAGAAACCGACAAAGGCATCGGTATGGTCACGGAACTTCTGCGCGATTCGGACCTCACAATCTCCAAACCGCTTGCGCATTGCACCAAAACACCGGAGATAAAAGCCCAAATAGATGACTTTTGCCAAAGACTTATTGATAATGACATCTTTTTTTATGACTTTAATTTACAAAATTTTGTTATTCAAAAACTTGCCGGCAAAACACAGCTCAAATTTATAGACATGAAAAGCTACCGCCGCTACAAGCCCTGGACCTATCTGGGACTTGAAAAATTTGTGCCGTATTTTGCCCGCCGCGCCATGAAACAGCGCATAAAAAAATTAAACCAGCTTTTGCAAGAATAAAAGCGCTCAAATAGGATTAAACACTCTTTCCCATCTGATAAGCTTCTTCCATAACCGGAGAAGACTTAATCTCACCTGCTTGCCATGCTCCAACACCATAAATAATGCCCTTCTCTTTAGCACCGGCTAAACAATCTTCCGTATAACCGCGAAAGCCTTCAATCACGCGTGCCATATTTTCCTTGTTAGTATCGGCAGCGGAAAGAATAAAATAAAAATCTTTTCCCGATATTTCTTCATAACGGGGAACTGTTCTGTCAATAAAGGTTTTCATCTGCCCGCTCATCGCATAAAAATAAACCGGCGTTGCCAAAACAATCACATCAGCTTCCAACATTTTTGCAATAAGGGCTTCCATATCATCTTTCTGCACACATTTATGAGTCGAGTTACAAACCCCGCAGCCCAAACAAAAATTAATTTTATAATCTTTCAAAAAGATTTTCTCAACCACATTTCCGGCCTCTTGCGCACCACGGACAAATTCATCACATAACAAATCCGAATTTCCGTGCCGACGAAAACTAGAAGACACAACCAAAACTTTTTTACTCATCTAAAACCTCCATAAAAAATAAACAAAATAAAAATAGCATTTAGAGTTAAGTCTAAGTCAAGCTTTTTTATTGACAATATTAACGCATCTCATTACGCTTTATAAAAAAAGGAGAACAACATGGGATACACAATCGGACAAGCAGCAAAAAAAAGCGGCCTCAGCCCTTACACCCTTCGCTTTTACGAAAAAGAAGGATTATTACCGAATATCCGCAAAAATTCTGCCGGATTAAGAGTTTTTTCGCAAGACGACATAAGTTGGCTGCAAATGATAGAATGCCTTAAAGGAACCGGCATGAGCCTAAAAAACATCAAACAATATCTAGCATGGCTCAACGCCGGCAACACCACCATCAACCAGCGCCTGCAAATGTTTCAGGAACAAAAAGAAAAGCTAAAAGTCCAAATGCAGCTTCTGGATAAATATATGGAAAAAATAAACTTCAAAATAAAACTATACACATTGGCTGCCCAAAAAGGAGATATGGACGTTTACAAGTCTCACCCCGAACTTGAACAAGAAAGAGAGCGCGTCTTTGGTGTGGATAACCCCGTAAGATAAACAGGCTCAGAAAATAAAATTTGCAATTTGCATAAATCAGACTAGAATAAAACCAATTTCAACACGAAATTACAAAAGGAGATAACCATGAAAAAAATTGAATACAACAAATCACATCTTGCCGCCGTTGCAATCATAATCGTTGCTTTTATCGCCGGCTATGCACTTAAGAGCCTTTTTCCAACCGGAAACGTTGCCATCATTGACCTCCCGACTATCGGCAGTCAGGCCAAAGAACTTCAAGCACTTCAAGAAGAACAACAGACCAAGTCTATTGAATTGCAACAGTGGTTGGTAAAAGCTCAGGAAGAAATAAAAAAACAGCCCAATGAGCAAAAGAAAGAGGAAATGACCAAAAAGTTTGAAAAAGAACTGACAGAAAAACAAACCGCCATTCAAACTGAATATAACCAAAAGCTTCAGGCTCTTGATTCTCGGATTCGTCAGTTGATTGCCGATGAAGCCAAGTCTCAGGGCTACAGCGCCGTTATGGTCAAAGGCGCCGTTATGTATGGCGGTGATGACATCACCACACAAATTCTTGAGGTCTTAAATAAATAACCTGTTGCAAAAAACAAAAAAACTGCGCCTTTTACGACGCAGTTTTTTTGGCCTATCAAAGACTATTCACGTCCTTGATTTCTTGTAACCACTGTTTGTTGCGTTTGAGAAGTATTCTGATGAACAACTGGTTTATCACCGCCACTTGTTGCATGAGAAGTATCACTGCCGCGCCCGCTCAACTCTGCCAATCTCTCAGAAATCGGTTTGGTTGCTCTGGCATTTTCTTCTTCAAGAGAAGAATGATTAGCCCGATAATCTCTGACTTCCTCAGCATTTTGATTATACTGATCTTGCAAAGAATCCAACGCTTTATCAGCATTACCGTGATGTCCCTCAACAGAAGCCGTAAACTCTGCCACGGCAGCTTGAGCCTCTTGCTGATTAAGGGTTCCGTTTTCGACAGCCGCATTAACAGCTTGATTCATAGAGTTTCCAATATCACCGCTCTGTTCATAGCGCTCTGCCACATCATTATAAAGATTGCTTCGATCAATAAATTTGTCACCATCATTTTGAATCTCAGCATTATGTTGTTCCGCAGCAATCTCAGCATTGATTTCCAAAGACTGCTCTTGATCAGCCGCCAAAGCGCCTTTCTGAACCGCACGAGCCACACTTTCATAATCCGTAAGGCCTAATTCCTGTCCTGTTTCACTAAAGATAGCAGCAGCTCTTGCCGCTTGTTCTTCGGTCATGGCACCGCTTTTAATCTGATCAAGAATAGTTTCACGCAAAACAGCCTGTTGGGAAGCATCTGAATTTTCTTGCAAACGCGTCTCAAGCTCTTCTGCAAAATTATACATCTGCCCGTGAGAAGGAATATTGCTTTCTTGAGCAGGAGTAATATCGAGATCATTTAAGGTTGGCTCAAGTTCCGGTTTCTGATCATTCAAAACTTCGGGGTTAATTTCATCAATTGTTGGAGCTTGTTCCGGAGCTTCAGGAATATTATGAACATCCGGTACTGGCTCATTATGAACATCCGGTGCTGGCTCATTATGAACATCTGGCTCAGGAACATCATGTCCTTTAAGATCCTCAATTGTCGGTTCAACCTCTATCTTCGGTTCTTCCAAAACCTCCGGATTAATCTGATCAAGCGTCGGCGCTTGTTCTGGAGCTTCAGGAACTTTTACCTCCTCGGCAGAATTTCCATCACCATGCATAAGCCCACCAACAGCTTCAGCTGCAAACATACCGGCAAAAGCACCGACAACCGCACCACTTGCAGATTTCCAAGCATCTTTTAACATCTGCTTACGCTTTGCCGGATCTTTTTCGCCTAAAGCTTTTACGGCATCCACCGCACCTGTTGCCAAACCGGCGCCAACAGCCACACCGGCTCTGGCAGCTTTTAGCCAAGGCGTAGGAGCTTTGGCAGCCTCAGCCGTTGCTTGCGTTGCCGTGCTGGAAGCTGTCTGTGTCGCCGCGTCCGCAGCAGTCTGTGTTGCTGCCTGAGCAGCCGCATCCGATGCCGCCTGAGTAGCTCCGTCAGAAAACGCATTTTGTGCCAAATCACCACTCAATCCCCAAGAATCTGCACTTAGGAAATCTCCGCCCACACCATAAGCCGACAAAGCTGCACCGGCAACTGCCGCTGTCATTGCCACAATCTGCTTCGGATTCTTTTTCAAATAATTCCAATAAGACTGTCCTTCTTGACGATTCTTTTTATAGTTCTTAACACTTTTTTGAATAGCTTTTCCGGCTTTGTATGCAGAATAAACGGCTAAACCGGCACCACCGGTCAAACCACCGATAGCGGCAGTCTTAGCCATATTTTTCAAGAACGGATAAGCCTTAGGATGTTTTTTAGTTAACTCTTGGTCAAGCTTTTTAACCTTGTTCCAAACATTCATGGCACCGGTCTTTTGAGCCACACGTTTTGCAACATGAGATACCTGTGTCGTACGAGAAGCCAAAACAGATAAAGCAGTCTTGTTTTTAACCTTTAACGGCAAAGCCCCTTCATTTGAAGCTGCTTCAAAATACTTATGAGCATTTTCTTCAAACTCTTTTGGATCTTTTGGCTTTCCATCTGCGGCTTTTTCTGCCGCATTCATCGCCATCTGGGTTGCAATCAAATTGGTTGCCCCCATTTCCATATGGCTAGCAACCTCGGATGCAAAGCGTTTTTTCTTATCTTCCGCAGAAAGTTTTGCAAATTCCGAATCAATACTCAATGTAGCATTAGCCTCGGCAATTGCCAAAGCCGTCATATCATTACGATAAGAATCTTTATCCAGCTTATCAGTATCTTTATCCGAGTTATCAATCTCTAAATTATCATAAAAAGCGGCCACACCGGCAAATTCAGGATGAACCAAATTTCCTTTCTCATCTTTAGCAAAAGGATCAAAGTCCTTTTCCATTGCCTCAAGCTCGGTACTGTTTTTTTCAATAGTCTTACCGTCAGGAAGGTTATTCAAACCGTATTCTTCATCAAATTCTTTATAAAACTTGTCCAACCGTTCGCCCAAAGCCGCATTGCGGTCTTTTTTCTCTTGGTTGTTATTATTGGCTTGAACATCATTGCTGATAGCAAGCCAAGAGGACAATTCCGGAGCATTTTCCATGCTTAAAGGCTGATCTTTTCCGTCAGCACCTTTCTGAGCGGCTTCGGCCACTTTTTGTTCAGCAAATTCTTTCAGCTTATTTTTGGCGGCCGCGCGGTCAGGATGTGTTTTTTGTGCAATCACTTCATCAACCGAAGACAAAACGCTCCAAGCCGCTGCAGTCTGTTCAAAAGACAACTTTGACAAATCTCCGTTTGCCAATTCAACCGCGCTAGCATATTCTTCATCAGAAAAAGATTTCTTCGGCTCTTCTTGAGGCTGTTGATTATCTTGAGATTGCTGATTATCTTGAACTCTTGGTTCATCTTGAGTTGCTTGATTAACATTTGTTCCGGCTTGACGTGCTTGATAATCTGCAAAATTTCTGTTTACATCATCTAAATTAAACCCAACCGTATCGACGCGCAACCTTAAAGAAGAAACATAATTCGAATCCAAATCCGGATGTTGTGCCAACCATTCGTCTAAATTTTTCGGTTGATTACTGTCATTTTCTGCCATTGTCCTGCCCTCCAGAAAGCATTTCTATAAACTTGTACCATAACTTATTAATATCACAAAATTCGTCTATTTTCAATAGTTTTTAGTACAATTAATGTAAATTATTTGTTACATTTTAACTTTCAATGCTTAAAATTTTGTTATCAAAAAGCCCGAACACACCATTTTTACTATACAAAAGATAAAAGATTTCACTTGGCAGAATAAAAAATATGTTTTATAATAAAATTGTTATACTTACCAGAGAGAGGGAGGCCGCAATGGTTACTGTACAAACCAGCTTAGAAAACCTCAAAATTCAGCACGCTTATCTTGACGCGGCAATCCGCAAAGAAGAACAGCATGTCTGGAAAAATCTTATTAAGATTGAAGAACTGAAAAAACAAAAATTAAAACAAAAAGATGCTTTACTCCGCCTTTCATTGCAAATCCGTGGAAGACAATAGCATAGACTAAATTTTTTCTTTCTCCTTTAAGCTTCGGCATTCGTGTCGAAGCTTTTTGCAAAAAACCTTCGTAACAAGACTTTATTTCATGAAACCTCAAACCTGCTTAAAAATTTTTGCCGTTTTGTTCACTGTTTTTTCCGCCTCGGCCCAAGCTGATGTCCGCTTTGTCATAGACAAGGGAGCCACCTTCAGCGGCGAACGCGGCGCCGACAACTTTTACAACCTAGACTCTAAAAAAGCCAATTCTTGCGAAGATGAAGGCTATACCATAACCTCTTGCCCAACCGGCTTTATCGGTGCCTATCCCTGCCCATATAATGGAAGCTATTTCCAAAGCTGTTGTCCGGATGAATATATTTTCACGGCAGAAGAATGTACCTCTATGGACCAAGATACCGGGGCCAGCTGCGGCGGCAAATATTCTTGCGAATAAAAAAAAGACCTCGACAATTTTGCCGAGGCCGTTAGAAACATTATATTAAATTACACAACCATGGTATCAAGCAGCTTACGCGTATAAGCCCGCAACTCATTATCAGCCATTAATGACAAATAAATATTTGACTTTTCAAGCTCTTTTGCCGTACCACAGTCAAAACGAACGGCATCACACAAAACACCATGCAAAGGCACACCGCGTTGTGCCGCCAGTTCCATTGCATCTGTCAGATTAATCTCGCCATTATTGCCTTTACGCACTTCGGGCAAAATATCCATAATAACATTTGGCAAAATATACGGCCCCATGCTGGCATAATTAGAAGGAACATTCTCAAGCGATGGCTTTTCGACCAATCCCTGCGCTTTTACAATTCTGCCGGCACGAACAGCCCCGACCAAAGCCCCATAACGAACCATCTGCTCGCGCGGAAATTCCATAATATTTTCAACCATACCGCCGGTTTCTTGAAACACTTCGACCAGCTGCGACAAAATCCCTTGCCCATGATAGCTGATGTAAACATCATCCGGCCACATCACCACAAAATCACGTTTACCGACAATTTCTTTTGCCATAAGAATTGCATGACCGTTTCCTTTCGGCTCGCTCTGCCGTGCAAACGAAAACTTCATGTTTTCAGGAACAATATCTTGCACGATTTTAAGCAAATCATGCTTATTATGCGTCCGCAAATGATTCTCCAACGTCTCATTGGGCGAAAAATAGCTTTCGAACAAATCCTTACCTATTTCATCGCTGTAAATAAACACAACTTCTTTAATTCCGATTTCTTTACAAGCATCAACCGCATATTGAATAATCGGCTTTCCGTGTAAGGTTAAAAAACCTTTGTGAATCACTTTTGTTGCCGGCAAATTTCTGGTAGACAAACCGGCAACCGGCAAAATACAAACTTCAGGCTTAGCAAACATTTCTTTATTCCTTTGGTAACATGATAATAAGGTAATATAACACAAAAAAACGGCATTACAATCACCCTTATCCAAAAAGCCACAAGGAATTTAATCACGCGATATTTTGCCGCTAACACTGCGTTTTTCTACAAGTTGCGGAGCTTCTCCATCTTCAGGAACAGACAAAAACTTCCGCTCTACGACTTCTTTAGGCTTATTTTCCTTATCATCGGAAAAATCCAATACGACACGTTTTTCTTGGCTGATTTCGGCTTCTGCCTTTTCAATTTTGTTAATATCCGGCACAATGGTCTTAACCTTACCGTCGGCATTAGCGATAGTGCCTGTGGCTTCTTCAACCTTTTTCTGACGTTCGGCCTCTTGCCGACGCAAGAGTGCAGCCTGTTCTTCGGCAGCCGTAATCTGCTCTGCTTTTTCGAGTATCTGAGAAATCAAAGACGACATTTCTTGCTGTTCGCTCTGAACTGAGGCTTGATTATTTTTCAAAATAGCGACCACACGCTCTAAAACATTAGTATCATTCTGGGCCGCCACCAGCTGATAAGCATCGGCAGACTTCTTTTGCAAATCCGAAAGATTCATCATTTTATCACTCAGCTTAGAGTTAAGCTTTTTAATCTCGTCATCATTTTCAAGCACAACAATACTTTCACTGGCCGTCAACCTCGGCGTAAACGCCTGCAATTTTTTGTTAAAATCATCGACCTGCGCTGTTACGGCTTGATAAGATTGATTAAAGTTATCATTATATTTTCCGAGCCGCTGCTTTACCTCGGCTAAATACAAATCATCTAGCTCTTTCTGATAGGAAGCAACCTCATCCGCCACTTTTTTATTTTTCTCGGCAATATCCCCGATTAACTTATCTGACATCTGAGGAGAAAGTGCCATGGCCGCGGCCTCATCCAAAAGCCCGACTGCCGTATCTAACTTTTTATTTAATGTACCGTAAGAGCGCTTATACGACATTTCTTCCGCAAGTTTAGACGCCGTGTTATACTTGGGCAAAATCTCTTTATCAAACTTAGCCTTCAACGATTTTGTCTGGCTGACTTGCGCATCAAAACGTGCCTTCATGGCCTCCTGAGCCGCTTTTTCTTTAGCCTTGCGCTCTGCCTCAAGTTTGGCATTACGCGCGTCAAATTCGCTGGTCAAAACCGACACATCAACGCTAACTTGCGGATTTTCCAAACTGCCGCTCCAATTAAACGAAAGAGGAGAAATTTTTTCCATCCACGCAACATTAAACGCGCCATTAACATCCCAAGTCATAAAATTACCATCGACTTTTGCATTAATGGAAGCCAAACTTCCGTCAAAAGTCAAATTTTCGGCCAAATATGTTCCTTTTTCAAGCTTCATATTTCCTTTAATACTGTCAAACTGGGTTGATCCGCTTTGCAAATTTTCAAGCACAACTTCTTTCAAACCGCTGGCAGCTGTCCGTTTGTTAATATCTTCTTTGATATTCCACAAATTCCATCCTTTTATGCTGGCACCGGATAGATCAAATACCAGCGCGCCGTTAAGCCCCTCAAAAAAGTCTGATTCAGAGGCCAAAATAGAACGCCCGTTAAAATGAAAATTCAAATTTCCGTCGCGAACGGCAAAGACTTTTCCGCCCAAATTCAAAGAAGACATCAAAATATTTTTGCCTTCCAAATTAAAATTAATATCAGGCTTTGCCCCAAGAGCGAGCTCACCATTGGCCAAAACCTGCCCTCCGGCAAAATTTCCGTTAAACGATTGCAAAGAAAACTTTCCGCCGTCAAGCGCAAAGGCCACCACCGCATTACTAAATTTCAAATTTTGCAACAAAAGCTCATCAATAGTCAAATCGGCATAAACATCCATCTTGGTCAGCGGCATCAGATTAAACGGCACTTTGCTCCAAGCCGGCTTGGTCAAAAAGTTTACCACGCCGCCGCTGGTCTGAAAAGACACCTGAGCTTTAGCATTTGTTTCCGGCATAAACCGACTTGTTTCAAAACGGTTTATTTTGCCCTTCAGCGTCAACTTAGACCGACCGCTGGTTGCATCATAGGCAACCGTGCCGTTATAATTATTGGCGCCCACATTCAGGGTAACATTCTCGGATGAAAAATTATCCATTGCGCCTTTAAAATCAGCTTTTGCGTTAAAAAGCCCGAGTGAAAAAGCCTGTGGCACATAAGCCACGCCCAAACCGTTAAGCATTTTTACAAAATCAGAGCTTTGAATGTCAAAATCACCGTCCCACAGCGCCTTTCCGGAAGAAAAATCTATCACGCCGGAATAATTGACAATATTTTTATCAATCTGATTTTCCGTCTTTGCCGCCACATATTGCAGATTGCCGGACACAACGCCCTTAGAAGAAACTTCCTTTGCCTTTGAAAGCAAATTTGGCACTGCAAACAGCTTTAATTTTTCCGACAAATCAGAAAAATTCTTCGCTGCAAAATCATATTGCATACTTTCGACCACCGGCTCTTGGCCAAACCCGCTGACAATACCGGACATCAACAAAGACGAATCATAAATATTGGCAACCTCAAAATTATTGAGCCGCATTTTGCCGTCACTCAGCTGAAAATCTGCTTTTAGGCCTTCAAACGGAACACTTCTGAAAATCCCTTTATCAAGATTAAACGTAAGATTAAAATTATGAGAATTCAAAGCGGCCAAGTCTTTAAACATAAGCCCGAGTTTTTCGCCAAAAGTTTTTTGAGCATCAGCCTCTGATAACGAAGAAATATAATTATCAAAATTAATATTATCGGCATTAATAACCCACATAGAGTCAATTGTATCACCCAACACAATTCCGGCATCACCCGAGAAAAACATATTATCAACAAATAACGCCAAAGAGGAAATATAAATTTGGTTTCCTGTTCCTTTGATGGTAGCCTCGGCAGAAGCTTTTTGATAAGTTGCCGGCGCCACCTGATGAGGCATATATCCCAACCACTCCAAAACTTTTGAAAATTCAGATGTTTCAAAAGAGGGGGTAGCGTCAAAATCAATATATCCATCAACAATTTCGGCCGACCCATCAAGATTAAAGGTCGTGTCATTAAAGACCTTACCTTTAAGCCCGCGCAAAAAGAGCTGCCCGTTTTTCAGATCAAAACTGGCCGCCAAATCATTAATTGTCTGATTATTATAATAAGACTTCAGAGCCTTCACATCACCGATTAAATCAAAACCTAAACGAACATCAGAAAGCGGATTTTTCGGATAATCTTTTAACGCAGCTTTCAATAAAGACAGCGGCAAATCCAAATCAAAATCCGTCATATTAAAGGCCAGCTCCACCCTTGGATAATAAACGTCACTTTGCTCGGTTGGCAACGGGATCAAAACATTTCCGGCGCCGCTGGTTTTGCCATATTTAATCACCACATTTGAAAGTGTCATTTTCTCCAAACCGGAATCAACTGCGGCCGTAAGGGCAAATTTTTGGTTCAGAGCTTTATCCAAATCAAGCTGAAACATATCTTTGGCAAAATCAACCGGCTGCTCGGATTCGGCAATAATATTACCCAAGATTTTTCTGTCTCTGAAATAAACCGTTCCGTCAAATCTTGCATAAGACTTTGTGGTCGGAAAATTAACCGCCAAGTTTATCGAGGTTGCAATATTTTCGGCAATTTGGCCGATAGAAACGGCAAATCCTTCCGGATTTTCTCCCTTGGTATAACTTCCCTCAATACGATAAGGACCAAAAACCGTCTCGGCAATAATCTCAGCATTAAGGTTAGACAAGACGGAATCAATCTTCATTTGCGGATACATAAAATGGAGCTTAGCATTTTCCAGCGTAACGCTGTCCAAGCTAATCTGCATCTGCCGAATATTATCTTCCTGAAACTTCTGTCCGCCCGATGCCCAATTCAAAGTCCCGTCAGAAGCAACCTCGAAAGCAATTTCAGGCTCAATCAAAGACACACGACTGATATCGAAATCACCGCCAAACAAAGAAGAAAACGTAATTTTTGCCGAAAGTTCTTTAATATTAACCAAGGGCTTTTGCGCATAATCTCCGCTTGTATTAAACACTTGCACCTCTGTGGCATGCATCTGCGGCGACGGCAGCAAAGAAACCGAAAGCGGCCCGTTAAACACAACCTTTTTTCCGGTCAGTTCAGAAAGAGAAGCCGCGATTCTACCCTTATGCTCGTTCCAATCAATCATAGAAACATAAGTCACCAAGCCGATAATCATCAGCAAAACGAGGCCCAGCAAAATAAGCAGAATTTTTTTCAAAGTTATACTCCTCTTTTTCTGAACAATATAAATATTCTTTGATAATTTATAAAAGTAATTTATACTCAAAAGCATAAAGATTTAATTAATAAACCCAAGATTAAGGAGCAGAAAATGGATAAAATAAAAGAACTGCACCAAGCGGCATTAGCAGGCTTTGAAAGAGCCTATGCCCCTTACTCAAACTTCCATGTCGGCGCGGCCATACTCTCAACCGACGGCAACATTTACACCGGTTGCAACGTTGAAAACATATCTTATCCCTGCGGCAGCTGCGCTGAACAAAACGCCATAGGAGCGATGATAACCGGCGGCGGGAAAAAAATAAAAGCGATTCTGATTTTAGCTGAAGGAAAAGACTTAATCAAACCCTGCGGCGCCTGCTTACAAAGAATACAAGAATTTTCTGATGAAAATACCACCATTTTTTTAGCCGACAAAAGCGGCGTCAAACAAACGCTGTCTTTAGCCGAGCTGCTTCCGCACGGATTCACTGAAAAGGACCTAAAACATGATTGAAAATCTAGCCTCTGAAATCAGAAAAAAAATCGGCAACCGAGCCCCAAAAATAGGAATTATCTTAGGCAGCGGCCTTGGCGGCTTGGCTAACGAAATTAAAGATTCGCTGACTATTCCTTATCAAGAAATAGCCGGTTTCCCGCAAAGCACCGTTGCCGGACATCAAGGCAAACTCATTATCGGCAGCTTAGGCGGGCAAGAGGTTTTGTGCTTGCAAGGACGTTTCCATTTATACGAAGGCCACCCGCCGGCAACAATCAACAAAGTCATCACCTGCTTAAAACTGCTCGGCATTAAAGAATTAATCATCACCAACGCCGCCGGCTCTTTGCATGAAGACATGCCTGCCGGTTCACTCATGCTGATAAGCGACCACATCGGCCTCAACACGCCAAATCCGCTGTTTGGTCCCGATGATGAAAAATACGGCCCCCGCTTTCCCGACATGAGCAATGCCTACGATTCTGACATAAGAGATAAAATCAAAGCCATTGCCTCAAAAGAACACATAAAATTATTTGAAGGTGTTTACTTTCTCTCACTCGGTCCTTGCTTTGAAACACCGGCCGAAATCCGCACCATAAAAACTTTGGGCGGCGATGCTGTCGGCATGTCAACCGTACCCGAGGTGATTTGCGCCGTCCATTGCGGCATAAAAGTCTTGGGCATATCGGTCATCACCAACCTCGGCACCGGCTTAAAAAGCGGTTCCCAAAGCCATGAAGAAACCCTAACCCAAGCCCAAGAAGCCGCCGGCAAATTACAAACCCTCATCAAAAAATATTTGGAGAACAAAGCCAATGGATAACGTGACCGCTGCCAAAATATTAATCGGACTGTTAGACTTAACTTCTTTAAGTGATAAAGACACCGACGTAACCATTCAAAAACTTTGCGCACGCGCCACAACGCCATACGGCAAAGTTGCCGCCGTTTGCGTTTATCCGAGATTCGTAAAAGCGGCAAAGACCTATTTAGACTCTACGGGAATTAAAGTTGCCACGGTCATAAACTTCCCCGAGGGCAACCGCAAACCCGAAAAACTTCAAGAAGAGCTTGACTTTGCCCTAGAGGCCGGAGCCGATGAAATCGACGCTGTTTTGCCTTATAAAGATTTTTTAAGCGGGAAGCAAGACGCTGTAAACCAGTTTTTCTCGGTCATAAAAAACCGAATAAATCCCAAAAAAACACCGCTGAAAATCATTATCGAAAGTGGAGAAATGCCGCATTATTCTCAAATTGCGGCCGCCACCAAACTCTGCGTCGATCAAGGGGCCTCCTTTGTTAAAACCTCAACCGGAAAAACCAAAACCTCAGCCACGCCTGAGGCCGCCAATATCATTCTTGAAACCATCGCCGCCGGCAAAAGAAACGTCGGGTTTAAGGCCTCTGGCGGCATAAAAACCACGGATGATGCCAAACAATACTTGGTTTTGGCCAACAGCATTATGGGCTACAAATGGATAACCCCAAAAAACTTCCGCATCGGCGCCAGCAGCCTGCTGGATGATTTAATCAACACCATTGAGAGAGGATATTAAAATGTTTCCGCAAGAAATTATCCGTAAAAAGCGCAACAAAAAAAGCTTATCCGAAGAAGAAATAAACTTTTTCATCAAAGGCGTCACCTCAGGTGAAATCACCGACGGACAAACGGCGGCTTTAACCATGGCCATTTTCCTAAACGGCATGACCGATAAAGAAACCACTTGCTTAACCAAAGCCATGAGAGATTCGGGCGATGTTTTGGACTGGTCTTTTTTAGACGGCGCGGTTGTTGACAAACATTCTACCGGCGGCGTTGGCGACAAAGTCAGCTTGATGTTAGCCCCGATGTTAGCCGCTTGCGGACTTTATGTTCCGATGATATCGGGCCGCGGCTTAGGCCACACCGGTGGAACTTTGGACAAGTTCGATTCGATTCCGGGCTATCAGACCACACCGGATAATAAAACCTTTCAAAAAGTGGTCAAAGAAGTCGGCTGTGCAATTATCGGCCAAACCGGCAACCTCGCACCGGCCGATAAAAAAATATATGCGATAAGGGACGTCTGCGGCACGGTTGAATCGATTCCATTGATAACCGCCTCAATCTTGTCCAAAAAACTGGCCGCCGGACTGGACTATTTGGTCATGGACTTAAAATGCGGTAACGCCGCCTTTATGGAAAAACGAAAAGACGCCCAAGCCTTGGCAAAATTAATCATTAAGACGGCAAACGCCGCCGGCACCAAGACAACCGCCATTATCACCGACATGAATCAAGTTTTGGGACGCACGGTCGGCAACGCCCTTGAAGTACAAGAGGCCGTAGACTTTTTGAAGAACAAACGCCTTGACATAAGGCTTTACGAAGTCACTTTTGCTTTGTGTGCCGAATTATTAATCAGCACCAAGCTCTGCAAAACCTCAAAAGAAGCCAGGAACAAGCTTGAAAAAGTCTTAAAAAGCGGCCAAGCTTTAGAGAAGTTCCAACAAATGGTCACGGCTTTGGGCGGCCCCAAAGACTTCATCCAAAATACCGAAAAATATCTTCCGCAGGCCAAGATTATTCGCCCGATTTTTGCCAAAGGCGAAGGCTATGTCAAAGCCATGGAAACCCGAAACATCGGCCTGAGCTTAATCGGCTTAAAAGGCGGACGCATACACCCCGATCAAAAATTGGATTACGCCACAGGCTTTAGTGATTTTTGTCAGATTGGAGATTATGTGTCAAAAGACAAACCGCTGGCTTATGTTCATGCCCAAACCGAGGCTGATGCCTTGCGCGCTGAAGCAGAAATCCGCGCTGCGGTAAAACTTGATGACAAAGAACTCAAAGCCCCTCATTCGGCAATTATTAAAAAAATAAAGGAATAAACAAATGGCAAGAGCAATCATTTTAATGATGGATTCGTTCGGCATCGGTGGCGCCAAAGATGCCGCAAATTTTAACAATGTCGGCGCCAACACCTTCGGCCACATTGCCAAATTCAACGGCGGATTAAGAATACCGAACCTAAACCGCTTGGGCCTGTGCGAAGCGGCCAAAGGCGCCAGCGGCGCTTATCCCGAGATCGGCGCCCAAATGGAAGGAATTCTGCAATACGGCAGCAAATACGGCCATATGTCCGAAATCAGCAAAGACAAAGACACCGTATCCGGCCATTGGGAATTAGCCGGCTTGCCCAACTTAAAAGGCTGGGGACATTTTCCGCCCGAATACCCGTCTTTTCCGGCAGATTTGATTGAAAAGATATGTGCAGAAGGCAAAATTGACGGTATATTGGGCAACAAAGCCGCCTCCGGAACGGTCATTATTCAAGAGCTGGGTGAAGAACACATCAAAAGCGGCAAGCCGATATTTTACACCTCGGCTGACAGCAATATGCAAATCGCTGCTCATGAAAAATATTTTGGGTTAGAGAGATTATATAAGCTCTGTGAAATTGCTTATAAATATGTTCAGCCTTATAACATCGGCCGAATAATTGCGCGCCCCTTTGTCGGCGAAAAAGCCGGAGAATTCACCCGCACCACCAACCGCAAAGACTACGCCGCCCAACCTTTTGGCGATACCTTGCTTGATTGCCTGAAAGCCGCCGGCAAAAATGTCATTGCCATCGGTGCGATTAATGATATTTTTGCCCATCGAGGCATTACTAAAGGCATCAAGGGTACCGGCTTAAAAGAGCTATGGGACTTAACGCTGTCCGAAATAAAGTCCGCCCCCGAAGACAGCCTTATTTTCACAAATTTTGAAGACTTTGACATGCTTTGGGGACATCGCCGCGACATTAAAGGCTATGCTCAAGGATTAGAATATTTTGACAGCCGTTTGACCGAACTCGCCTTTTGTTTAAGAGAAGACGACATTGTGTTCATTACCGCCGACCACGGCAACGACCCCTCTTACGAAGGCACCGACCACACGAGAGAACAAGTGCCGGTTTTGCTGTTTGGTAAAAAAATAAAAAGTGAAAATCTCGGCCAGCGCGACACTTTTGCCGACATCGGCCAAACCATTGCCTCTTATCTGGGCATTGCCCCGTTAAACTACGGAAGGAGCTTGCTATGACCTGGCAAGCCTCTAACCTTCCCCAAGAAAAGCATTGCTTTTTCGGGCGCAACGGCGGTGTGTCCACCGGCAAATACGCCAGCTTTAACTTTAATGAAAAAAGCTTGGACAATCCGCAAAACATTGTCGAAAACTATAAACGGCTGGCAAGCTTTTATGGATTAGACAGCAACCGCGTTGTCCGCTTATCCCAAGGCGTAAGCAACAAAGTCACCTACACCACCGAACCATCAATCCGCCAACTTGAAGCCGACGGGGTTGTCACCGATTGCAAAGATTTAATTTTAACCATCAGCACCGCCGATTGCGCTCCGGTGTTGCTGGCTGATTATAAAAATGGGATAATTGGCGCAGCTCACGGTGGCTGGCGCAGCTTTGCCAAAGGAATAATCGAGAACACGATAAATTTAATGCTTGAAAAAGGCGCCAAGATAGAAAATATCGCCGCCGCTATCGGCCCTTGCATTCAACAAGCCTCGTTTGAGGTCGGCCCCGAAGTTTTTGAAACCTTTGTTAATCAAGATTCTCAAAACCAAGTTTATTTTATTCCCTCTAACAAAGAAAACCATTGGCTGTTTGATTTAAGCGGTTGCATTGAATACAAACTTCACGAACTCGGCATCACCAATACCGAAAATTCAAAGATTGATACTTATAAAGAGGAAAACAACTATTTCAGTTATCGCCGCGATACGCATAAAGGCTTAATAACCACGGCCGGCGATTTTCCGGTGGAGTTGTCAACAATCATCTTGTAAAGATAAAACAAATTCCAATATAATAAATGCGGTAAAAAACCTAAGGAGTAAAGAGCATATGTTTCCGATAGGAAAATTCACATTATCAATTTTGGGGCTAAGACTTTTCGGTGCAGAAGGTTTTCTTTGGGGAATGTTCTTCGGGCATATGCTTATTGACCGCACGATTCTGCGCAAGCTGATAAAACAAGCACTCAGCACGCTGGATGACAATATCCGCATCATGCTCCCCTATCGTTTTTATAAATATTATAACCGTATTGAAGACAATATTTTCGGAATTTTATACGGCGGCTTGCTCGGTGCAATCACCTTTGGATTCGGCGGTTTCATCGTGTTGTTTTTGCTTGGACACATCATGTTTGATATGCCTCAGCAACCTTTGGCCGCACGCTTTCGCTCTCTGTTTGAAACCTTTTGGAACAGCAACTGGTGCAAAATCTTAGGCGCAATTATCGGCTTTAGCTTTCAGAGCAATTTGCTGATTGTGATTGGCGTTGCCTTAGGTTTTGTGGCCGACAGCTATCGTCTTGACGGTGTTTTGAAAAACATCAACCTCCGTTTTCTCAATCGCTTTTGGTCAAGGATGAATTTGTTAAAGCTCTATCTCCATTCATCGGAAGCCCGAAAGTTCGCGCTGATACAAGCCATGGCCGGATTATCGGCCAAGATAGCTAAAGCCGACGGCCAAGTGAGCGAAAACGAGATTCGCGCCTTTAAGAAAATGTTTGAACTGACCTATGAGCAAAACAGCAAAATCGCCGATATTTTCAACCGTGCCAAAAATTCGGCCGGCGGCTATGAAAAATATGCCAAACAACTGGCCTTAATCTCCAAAGATAATTTAGAATTAAAAGAAAACATTATCGATAACTTGTTCAAAATTGCTTCATCTGACGGTTTTCCCAGCCACGAACAGCTTGACATTTTGAAAACCACGGCCGAGATAATCGAGCTTCCTTACGGCAATTTTGACCTAATCCACGACCGTTACCAGCCGCGCCCGAGCAGTAGCTCACCCCTGCAAAATTACTACGACATTTTGGGCTTAAGCATCTCGGCCGGTACAGATGAAATCAAAGCCAAATGGAAGGAACTGATTTTAATTTGGCACCCTGACCACGCCGTTGCCCAAGGCGCTTCACAAGAAGAAATCGAACGTTGTACCATGAAAATGGCCGAAATCAATGACGCTTACCAACATATTATAAGAAGCCGAAAAATATGATAAATAAAATTCACCCCTCATCGGCAAATCTAGAATACGGAACCAGAGAAAAAGAAATCAATGCTCTGATATTTCATTGCAACATCTTCAGCCTTGAAGAACTTATAAAAGTCTACCAAGATGAGCAGGTTTCTGCACATTATTTCATTGACGAGGAAGGAAAAATCACTTGCTTGGTTGAAGAAAAAAATAAAGCTTATCATGCCGGCAGAGGCAGCTGGCGCGGCGAAGACAAAATGAACGACAGCTCCATCGGCATTGAGCTCCAAAACAAAACTTTGGGACAAACTCCTTATTCCAAAGCCCAAATTGACGCCTTAACCGAGCTGAGTTTAGATATTATTAAAAGATACAATATCGCCCCGACCAACATTATCGGCCATTCCGATTCGGCACCGAAACGCAAACCCGACCCCGGAATGAGTTTTCCGTGGCAAGAACTCGCCCAAAGGGGAATAGGACTGTTTCCCGAGTTTAAAGAGCAAGCCCCCAAAGGCGAAAAAGCCCTTGCCGCTTTATTAAAAGAAATCGGCTATATGACCGAAAACGATGCTCAAATTAAGGCCTCGGCTTATGCTTTTTGCCGCCGCTTTGCACCTGAATTTGTTACACCGGAAGAAAATATCCGCACCTTGATAGAACATCCTCTCAACAGCGATTTTTCGTTTATGAACTCACCTAAATTTTTGAGCGCTGTTGAACAAACCGCCAAACTCTATAAACAAAAAAGCATTATCTCCGCCAAAGAGATAATGCCCTTAAAATCACGATTATCGCGGCAGCAAAATATCCTCTAATTCTTCAAGGATATGCTTACCGTCAAGCAGCCGCAAATGACGTTTTATTTCAACCAAAGACAGCTTTTCTGACCATTGCGAAAAACGCTTCGGCTGTTTTATGACATAACGTTCACGCAGTGTTTTTCTTAAAATATGGCGCTGATGGTTTACCCAATGCCCCAAACACTCAATCGCAAAAGCGGCAATCGTGATACAACATAGCGACACAAAAATAAGTATAGCATTTTCCATAACCATAATATAATAATTTAATAATTGTAAAATAACGTCGGCGATATTAGAATAAAAAAATCAAAAGTCAAGCAGAAAGGACAAAATTTTGACCATACGAGAGTTCAAAGAGCAATTAAAAAACTACAAAGCCTTAATCGGAATAGACTATGGCACAAAAAGAATAGGCCTTGCCGTGTCTGATTTATTGCGCATGGTTGCCACCTCTTATAAGATTATTCAGCAAAAAACGCCCGAACAGGCAATTGATGAGATTATTGCAATTATTAAGGAAAAAGAAGCCTGCGGCATTGTCTTTGGCTTGCCTTTGCAAATGAATGGCGAAGAGGGAGAAACCGCCGCCGCTGTCCGCGCCTTTGCCGCAAAATTACAAGAAAAAACCGAACTGCCGATATTTTTCTGGGATGAAAGATTATCTTCGTCGGCGGCTGAAAGATTTTTAATCAAAGACTTTGACCTCTCCCGCGCCAAACGCAAAAAAGTTCTTGATTCTACCGCTGCAGCCTATATCTTACAAGGCGTGCTGGATGCACTTGCTCAAAGCTAATCTATTTTTAACCAAATTAAGATAGATTAGATTCGCAAATTTTATAAAACAGGGGATGTTTATGAAAAAAATTTATTTATGGATAATGATGTTTGGATTAATACTGGCCGCACCGGCCAAAGCCGAGCTTCAAATTGACGTCAGCGGCGGTGTCAGCAATCCGCTACCGATAGCCTTTCCGGAAATGATAGCCGCCAATGCCGAGGCAGAAGATTATGGCGAACAGATTCGCGAAGTTGTCATCGCCGATTTGGAGCGTTCGGGATTATTCCGCCTGATACCAGAAAACAGCTATATCCAACAACTCAAATCCATAAACGAAGCCCCCGCCTTTAATGACTGGAAGGCCATTAACGCCAACGCCCTTGTTCAAACCGCCATTACAGAGACCAATCAAACCACTCTCAAAGTTGAAATGCGCCTGTGGGATGTCTTTGCCGAAAGCCAAATGAAGGGCCAGTCTTTCAGCACCACCAAAACCAACTGGAGAAGAATTGCCCATGTAATTGCCGACACAATCTATGAGCGCTTGACTGGCGAAAAAGGCTATTTTGATACACGTATTGTTTATGTTTCAGAAACCGGCCCCGCCACCAGAAGAACCAAAAGATTGGCCATAATGGATCAAGACGGGGAAAATCACAAGTTTTTGACCTCGGGCTCCTCAATGGTCTTAACCCCGCGTTTTTCACCAAACTTGCAAAAAATAACTTATCTGTCTTATGCCGGCACCATTCCAAAGGTTTATATTTTAGACATTGAAACCGGCCGCCAAACTTTGGTCGGAAACTTCCCCGGAATGACCTTTGCGCCGGTCTTTTCGCCGGACAGCAACAAACTGTTGATGAGCTATGCCAACAACGGCAAAACCAATATTTATGAAATGGATTTAAGAACCCATAAAACCAAACAGATTACAAAGCCGACTGCGATTGATACCTCGCCGAGTTATTCGCCGGACGGCTCGCAAATTGTGTTTAACTCTGACCGTGGCGGCAATCAACAGCTTTATGTCATGAATGCTGACGGCAGCAACATCCACCGCATCAGCTATGGCTCGGGGCGTTACGCCACACCGGTTTGGTCACCGCGCGGAGACTACATCGCCTTTACCAAAATGGCCAATGGTGAGTTTTATATCGGCGTGATGTATCCGGACGGCACGGGTGAAAGATTGCTGGCCAGCGGCTATCTGGTTGAAGCGCCGGTTTGGGCGCCAAACGGCCGTGTCCTGATGTATTTTCGCCAAGATAAAGGCACCTCAAGAAGAAACGCGCCGGTACGGCTCTATACGATTGACTTAACCGGCTATAATGAAAGAATGGTGGTCACACCGGCAGATGCCTCCGACCCCGCTTGGTCCCCATTATTACCGTAAGAAAAAAGGAAGGTTGACAAACCTTCCTTTTCTTTTTTATACTGGCGCTGTTGGTTAGAGGTAACCGACGGTGTCTCAAAAACACCTTCACTATAAATAAATCCTCCGCTTGTATTAGGCGGAGTACCGCTAATATATTGAATAACGGTGACTGTATAGTGACAGTTTTTGAGCTCCGCCTGCCTTATTGAAATTGGGGAGAATGAGTCGAGCAGTAGGCGTCAAGGATGAGAAAAATTTTAGCGTACACAACAGTACGTGAATTTTTCGAAACCCGCAGACAACACCCTAATCGACCATTATACACAATTTATGGCAGGCTTTGTTTTTATCACAAAATAAAAAAAGGAGCTGAAAATGGGAATAAAAAAAGAACAAATCATTTATTTAGAAGACAACCGAGCTGAAGTCGGACAGAAGTTATATGAACTCCGACAAGAACATCAGTTAAGTATTGATGATGTTTCAAAAATAAGCGGATTATCACGTCGTCGAATTAAAAATGTCGAACAAGGCCGAGCTTTTGGATTAAGACGCGTGGCTGTTATCGCAGCTATTTATAATTATAAATTAAAATTTGAACTCATCAAAGCTTCTTAAATATTTTCCTGTCCGACAATTCTGTATTAGTCGACCACAGAACAAACTTTGTAAAAACTCGGAGAATGAGTCGAGTAGTAGGCGTCAAGGGCAAAAGTACCGGAGCGTACACAAACAGTACGTGAGGACACTTTTGTCCCGCAGACAACACCCTAATCGACCATTATACGAGTTTTTTTACGACAGGCGTAAAGCCTCAATAAACGCCTCCTGCGGCACATCAACTTTTCCAAACTGGCGCATACGCTGCTTACCTTTCTTTTGCTTGTCGAGGAGTTTGCGCTTGCGGGTGACGTCGCCGCCGTAGCATTTAGCGGTGACATCTTTGCGAAGGGCAGAAATCGTTTCACGCGCGACGACTTTGCCACCGATGACGGCTTGCAGCGGGATTTTGAACAGATGCCTCGGGATCAGGTCTTTCAAACGCTCACAAATTTGGCGTCCGCGGGCTTCGGCTTCTTGACGGTGGCATAAAAAGGCCAGAGCATCAACCGGTTCTTCGTTAATGAGAATTTGTACTTTAACCAAATCGGAAACCTGATAACCGATAAGCTCATAATCAAAGCTGGCATAACCGCTGGAAATTGATTTTAAGCGGTCATAAAAATCAAATACGATTTCGTTTAAAGGAATTTTATAAACCACCATCGCGCGGCTTCCGGCATAGGTCAAATCCTCTTGCTCCCCGCGGCGTTCGGTACAGAGCTTTAGAACACTGCCCAAATATTCGTCAGGGACAAGAATGGTTGCCCGAACCATTGGCTCCTCAATGCTGGCGATTTTGGTCACATCAGGCATATCCGCCGGATTATGAAGCGTAATTTGAGTTCTGTCGGTTAAGTTGATATGATAAGCCACCGACGGCGCGGTTGTAATTAAATCAAGGTCAAACTCACGGCCTAAACGCTCTTGAATAATCTCCATATGAAGCAACCCCAAGAACCCGCAACGGAAGCCCAGTCCCAAGGCTGCTGAATTTTCATTTTGATAATCAATGCTGGCGTCATTAAGCTTGAGCTTGGCCAAAGCGTCTTTCAAAAGACCGTATTCACTACTGTCCACCGGAAAGATTGAACAGAAAACAACGGGAACGGAAGGCTTAAAGCCGGGGAGCGGCTGCGCGCAAGGCGTACGGTTATCGGTTAGGGTATCTCCGACATGACAATCGCCCACACTTTTAATGCTTGCGGTAATAAAGCCGACTTCTCCGGCACCAAGCTCATCAATATCCTGCATTTTCGGCGTAAAAACACCAACTCTATCAACGGTATAAACCGCATTGTTCGACATCATGCGGATTTGTTGCTTTTTCTTAAGAGTGCCGTCATGGATACGCACCAAAATAACCACCCCGAGATAGCTGTCATACCAACTGTCAATCAACAGCGCTTTGAGCGGTGCGGAATCATCACCGACCGGCGCCGGAAGCTTATGAACAATCGCTTCGAGCAGATTATCAACACCAAATCCGGTTTTTCCGGAAGTTTCAATCGCCTCGGAAGCATCAATCCCGATAACATCTTCAATCTGGCGTTTCACACGGTCAACATCAGCCGAAGGCAAATCAATCTTGTTCAATACCGGAATAATCTCGTGATTGTTATTTATCGCCAAATAAACATTTGCCAAAGTCTGAGCCTCAACCCCTTGCGTGGCATCAACCACCAAGACCGAGCCTTCGCATGAGGCCAAAGACCGCGACACTTCATAAGAAAAGTCCACATGCCCCGGCGTATCAATCAAATTAAGCTGATAGGTTTTGCCGTCCTTAGCGTTATAATTAAGGCGCACGGTCTGAGCCTTAATCGTAATACCGCGTTCACGTTCAATATCCATCGAGTCGAGAACCTGCTCCTGCATTTCTCGTTGCTGCAAACCGCCGCAATATTCAATAATACGGTCGGCCAGAGTTGATTTTCCGTGGTCAATATGGGCAATAATCGCAAAATTTCTAATCAAGCTTAACGGCGTGGTCATTTCTTTTTTATTATCCTTATATTTCTATGTTTTCCCTATATTTATATGAATTTTTTACATAAGGCAATACAAATATATTGTCGCCGCCTTATTTTTGTGCTATAAATAGGTATTATAATCGTTGCGGCTTTTTAGGGGGAGGCTCTCATGCGGAAAATGTTAGATATAGATTTCGGCTCATCACGTTATGATGAACTGGTCAACTTGCGTTATAAAGTTTTGCTTGAACCTCTGGGGCTGAAATTTTTAGATAAATACCGCCCCAAAGAAGCCGAATATCTGCATATTGGTTGCATTGAACAACTCGATGACAAGCTTCTCGGCGGTTTAATTCTGGTTCCGATTGATAATGAAGAAATCCGCATGATGCAAGTCGCTGTTGCTCCCGAATGTCAAGGACAAGGCGTCGGCCACGAGCTGGTTAATTATGCAATTAAACGAGCCAAAGAAGCCGGCTATACCCGACTTGTGATGCACGCCATGCTCTCAGTCGTCGGCTTTTATGAAGACTTGGGCTTTCACCAAGAATGCGATATATTTGAAGAAGGTGGCATCACCTTCGCCCGCATGGTCAAAGAGATTTAACCTATAAAATTTTTCTGAACTTTCGTAACACCTCTCTCGTTATAGGGGATAGATAAAACAAGAGAGAGGAGTTTTATGATGAAAAAATTTTTGCTTTGCTTAGCGTTACTATCTGTCATCAGTTCAACCGCGGTAGCCAAACCGTTTCACCACCCCGTACCGCCTCGCCCGCACCGTCCGGCGCCGATAATCATTCACGACCGCCATCACGCTGAAACGCCCTTTGTCGCCCTCGCTTCAGGCTTAATCGGCTTTGTCGCCAGCGCCGCAACCGCAAACTCAACCCCGACAACGTTATACACCGTCAATGTTCCGCAAAATCAACAATGCTTTGCCGTTGTTTCAAAATCAACCGGCGTTGTCAGCCAGCGCTGCTTAAGCGGTGACAACCAAGTTCTTTATGTTGATTAACCTAACGCCTTAGGCTTTTTCTGGGAGAAGCCAACCGCAGATTTTTAACCATTTTTTTGCCGCAATCATTGCCAATGTCAAAAACAACCTTGGTCCCCGCCCGCAAATAACGGATTTTTTTCTTATCAAAGGCGGTAATGTGCACAAAAATATCATCTGCGGTTTTTTCTTCCGTCACAAAACCAAAGCCCATTTTGAAATCAAATTCTTTTACAATTCCTTTATACATACACACACTCCCACCTAACCAAAACAGCACACACGCAAGTATATATAAGGCATAATCTAAAAAAAACAGACTATACTTTAGAATTATAAAATAAAAGGATTACAAAGGATTAGTGCACACTCTGAGGTTGCAGATTATTTTGCTTAGCCACAATAAAAGCATAATCACGATTGTCGGTAGAAGCAAGCTTTGTTCCGTCAAAAGCATAAACAGACCACAAGTTTTTTCCGTCTTCGCTGTCATATTTGATAAAAGCCACATCTTTATCATTCCACATAAGCAAAGCTTCTTCCATCTCGGGACGAACGGAACACTCAAGGCACTTCTGTTTTTGCATAATACAATCTTTCCTCTAAAAAACAAATCGTATAAATCATAAAAAAACTTGGTTAAATAAATGCTAATATCAAAAAAAAGAAAGTTTTTTCCAAAAAAAAATTGCATAAAAAAAAATAATGGTTTATATAAAGAAAAAAAATACAGAAAAGACAAAGGATTTTTTTATGAGTAAAGAAGAGTTACTTGAATTAACAGGTGAAGTTATTGAAAAACTGCCAAACGCCATGTTTCGCGTTCGTCTGGAAAACGGTGTTGAGATTTTGGCTCACACCGCCGGGAAAATGCGCAAATTCAGAATTCGCGTTATGGTCGGTGATAAGGTAGACATTGAGATGACCCCTTATGACTTAACCAAAGGGCGCATCACCTTCCGCCACAAAGATTAAAAAAAACTGTTATAAAAAAAAGACCTGCAATTGATTGCAGGTCTTTTTTTGTCTTTAAGCTCGTGGCTTAGAAGCCCATTGCTCCGGGGCCCATTCCACCGGCACCGGCGCCGGCACCGCAAGAGCATTCCTTCTGTGGAATTTCGGTAACGGCAGCCTCGGTCGTAATCAACAAACCACCGACAGAAGCAGCATCTTGCAAGGCGGTACGAACAACCTTGGTCGGGTCAATAATACCGGCTTTAACCATATCGGTATATTCGTCATTTTGAGCATTATAACCATAGTTCGTGTCATTTTGCTCAAGCAGCTTTCCGGCAACAACCGCACCGTCAACACCGGCATTATCGGCAATCTGACGCAACGGAGTCTGAATAGCCTTGCGAATAATATCAATACCAACCTTCTGGTCATTATTGGCTGGGGTGAGCTTATCCAAAGCTTTGATAGAATACAACAAAGCAACGCCACCACCGGCAACAACACCTTCTTTAACCGCGGCACGTGTCGCATTCAAAGCATCATCAATGCGGTCTTTCTTTTCTTTAACTTCGATTTCCGAAGCACCGCCGACACGCAAAACAGCAACACCGCCGGACAGCTTAGCCAAACGTTCTTGCAGTTTTTCACGATCATAATCAGAGGTTGTGTCTTCAATTTGCTTACGAATTTCAGCCGCTCTGTCGCTGATGGCTTTTTTATCACCGACACCGTCAATAATCGTTGTCTCATCTTTAGAGATTTCAACTTTCTTAGCCGAACCAAGATATTCAAGCGTAATATTTTCAAGCTTCATGCCCAATTCTTCAGAAACAACCTGACCACCGGTCAAAATCGCTATATCTTGCAACATAGCTTTGCGTCTGTCACCAAAGCCCGGAGCCTTAACCGCGCAAACCTTCAGGCCACCGCGCAAACGGTTAACAACCAAAGTAGCCAAAGCCTCACCTTCAATATCTTCAGCCACAATCAAAAGCGGACGACCGGACTGAACAACAGCTTCCAAAACCGGAATCAGCGGCTGCAAATTAGAGATTTTTTGGTCATAAAGCAAGATATAAGGATTTTCATATTCGCAAGTCATCTTGTCGGCATTGGTAACAAAATACGGCGACAGATAACCGCGGTCAAACTGCATACCTTCAACCACATCAAGCTCGGTTTCCAAACCTTTAGCATCTTCAACCGTAATAACGCCTTCGTTACCGACTTTTTCCATAGCGCGCGCAAGATATTCACCGATAGAACGATCACCATTGGCTGAAATTGTACCAACCTGAGCAATTTCTTCAGAGGTTTTAATTTCTTTTGAGCGAGATTTAACATCTTCAACCACAGCCTCAACCGCCATGTCAATACCGCGTTTCAAATCCATCGGGTTCATACCGGCGGCAACAGCCTTAAAACCTTCACGAATAATAGCTTCGGCCAAAACGGTAGAAGTTGTTGTACCGTCACCGGCTTTATCAGCGGTTTTCTGAGCAACTTCTTTAACCAACTGAGCGCCCATATTTTCAAACTTGTCGGACAGTTCGATTTCTTTTGCAACCGAAACACCGTCTTTAGTAATTTTCGGTGCACCATAAGACTTGTCTAAAACCACATTACGGCCTTTCGGACCAAGCGTAACTTTTACGGCTTTTGCCAAGACTTCAACACCGGCAAGCATTTTTGCTCTGGCATCACTGCCAAACTTAATATCTTTTGCTGACATACTTAAATTTCCTTATGATAGATTGAACAAAACAAAACCTTAGTCATTAACAACGGCAAGAATATCCGATTCTTTAACGATAAGACGTTCTTCACCGTCAACTTTAACTTCCGTTCCTGACCACTTTGCAAACAAAACTTTGTCACCGACTTTAACACTCATCGGAATAATTTTTCCGTCCTCGGAGCGAAAACCGTTTCCGACAGCCTCAACCAAACCTTCGCTCGGTTTTTCTTTGGCGGTGTCTGGAATAATAATTCCGCCGGCGGTTTTAGTATTAGCTTCAATGCGCTTAATCAATACGCGGTCATGTAAAGGTGTAATTTTCATATTCAATCAACTCCTTAATTACAATACACTGATAGTTCTACCTGCATACTTAGGTAACAAAACCTCACAAATCAAGAGCAAAATAAATTTTTTTTGCAAAAAAAAACCGCCGACGGCATAATCGGCGGAAGCAAAATGAGCTAAAACTTAATTTTAGGCAGCAGCCCCGTTGTTTTTCGCATAAGCTCAGCCACGGCACTGACCAAAAAGCTGACCACCAGCAAAAACGAAACAAACAAAAAGACCACAAAGAATATCCAAGAAGAAGGATAAACCGTCATCAACGGCCGCGCAATTTCATCAACCCAGCCATCAAGCGTAAAGAGCTGCAAGAGCGTAAACAACGAATTTTCAAGCGTTGCAAAATCAATAAACTTCTGCCCAAAGAGGCTAACCGCCACAATTGCCGATACATAAAAGAAAACCAAAAACAGCAATAACATTGCCCCAAAGCTCGGCAACAATCCGACAAAAACACTCAATAGTTGCTTTAAGCGATTAAACCGATTAAAATAGCGCAACATCAAGAAAAGACGAAATGTTCGCAAAGCCACAAAATATCCGGTAACAGAAATAGCAGAGACCAGCACCACAATCAAATCAAACACATTCCAACCGGATTTGAAAAAATCTTTTCCGAAGGCAAAAATTTTCATAAACATTTCAGCAATAAAAATCGCCAAACACAATCTGTCCAACAAGAACAAAAGCTGACTGTAAACCTGCAATTTTTCACTGGTCAAAAGCCCGAGAATAACGGCATTAAAAAGAATAAGCGACATAATCATCATGTCAAAATTCGTGCCGGTAACCAGCTTTTTCAAGCGACGTTTGTCTTTTTTCAGACTGTTTTTAATTTTTTCAACGAGCAACATTAGTAAAGCTCCCTTCCTCAAATGGTTCTTAAAAACGCCAAAGCAGCATAATCAGAGCCGCCAAAGCAATCGCCGGTCCATAAGCCCCTTCTCGCTGGCGTTTAATGATTGCATATATTGTAAATAAAATACACGAAAGCACAATAGTGTAAAGCATTTTTTCCACGCCGAGCCAAGCTCCGACAACGGATAAGAATTTAACATCACCGCCTCCCAGCGCATCAGGATATTTGGCGGCAAAAGGCAAAGAAGCAATCACCGGCAAAACAAAACCGACCACCGCGCCGAAAAAGGCTTGTTCTACCGTTACGGGAACACCTGCAAAATAAGCACAACCAAATCCCAAAATCAGCAAAGGAAAAGTGATAATATCCGGCAAAACGAACCAACGCACATCAATTTCAAATAAAAAGAGCGCTGACCAAGCAAAAGCCAAATACCATAGCAAATGTTCCGCTCCATAAACATAGAGCAAAGCAAAAGTCACTGCGGCACAAAACAGCCCATACATAAAAGCCCGATAACGCAAAGTGCGCCGCAAAGACAGATAGACTTTGTTCTTTTGCGGAGCAGAAACTTTTTTCAGCAGCATAAACAGACTATAAAGCGCAAAAGCGGGCGACGCCGGCATAAACTTGCCAAACCGACGTGATAAATAAGGAATACATAGCCCCCATAAAAAACCAAGCACAATATAAATCATAACAAACTCCGCAGTTATAACACGAAGTTTAACAATAAAGATTTAAATAAATGCTAATATCAGAAAATTGAGAAGATATGCGGCTATACAAACTTTTCCTTGCAAACTATACTTAAGCAATTTATAATTTCCTTGCCGGTTAGAGGTAGCCGACGGTGTCTAAACAACACCTTCGTGGTATTAAATCCTCCGCTTATATTGGGCGGAGTACCGCTAATATATTGAATAACGGTGACTGTACTACGACAGTTGTTTAGCTCCGCCTGCCTTATTGGCAGGCTTTGTTTTATTTTATAATTCAAACAAAAGGAGCTGAAAATGGGAATAAAAAAAGATAAATTGGGGAGAATGAGTCGAGTAGTAGGCGTCAAGGGCAAAAGTACCGCAGCGTATAAACTAGTACGTGAGGAAACTTTTGACCCGCAGACAACGCACTAATCGACCATTATACACAATTTAAAAAACAAATCATTTATTTAGAAGACAACCGAGCCGAAGTCGGACAAAAGTTATATGAACTTCGACAAGAACATAAGTTAAGCATTGATGACATCTCCAAACTAAGTGGATTATCACGCCGCCGAATTAAAAACGTTGAACAAGGAAAATCTTTCGGATTAAGACGCGTCGCCGTCATCGCCGCCATTTATAATCATAAACTAAAATTTGAACTCATCAAAGCTTCTTAAACAAAAAAAGAGATTGTTAAACAATCTCTTTTTTTTCAAATACAAACTTTTCCAAAAACTCGATATGTGAGTCGAATAATAAGAATTTAGGAATTTTGCGAGCGAGCGTACAAAATAGTACGTGACCGAGCAAAATATCCGACAATTCTGTATTAGTCGACCTCAGAGCGAGTTTTTTCAAAAAACTCGGAGAATAGTGCAGATAGAGGCATTTCTAGCTGCGAGAAAAATTTTAGCGTACAAAAACAGTACGTGAATTTTTCGAGACAGCGTAAAATGCCTCTAGATGTGCTGTTATACGAGTTTTGTAAAAGTTTGGAGAATGAGTCGAGTAGTAGGCGTCAAGGGCAAAAGTACCGCAGCGTACACAAACAGTACGTGAGGACACTTTTGACCCGCAGACAACACACTAATCGACCATTATACAAACCTTTTTATATGCAATTTAGCATATAAGAAGCCACCCTCTCCGCATACCCCGACGGATTCTTAATCGCTTCACCCTCGGCGATAAGCGCTTGGCCATAAAGAACCATCGTCATGTCTTTGAGGGTAGATTCTTTGGCGGGGTCAGAGGCGGCTTCCGCAAGCTTAATGATTAACGGATGATAGGGGTTGAGTTCCAAAACCTTTTGGCTGGCAAAAGCGGTTTGTTGCTGATGATTACGCATCAAGCGTTCAAGGTGAATGCTCATTTGCCCGTCCAAAACGCTCAAGCTTACCGGACTGGTTGTCAGTTTTTCGGTTGAGATAACTTTGGCAACTTCGCCTTCAAGCTCTTTGGCCATAAACGCGATTAATTTATTAAGGTCTTCTTCCTTGGCCTTGGTTTCTTTGCGTTCAACTTTAAGGTCATCGGCAGCCTGAGAAATATGCTTAATATCCTTGTCTTTGTATTTGAACAAAACCTGTGTCCAAAATTCATCAATCGGATCAATAAGGAGCAAGACCTCGATTCCCTTAGCCTTAAAGGCTTCGAGTTGCGGGTTGTTGGCAAGAACTTTCACATCATCACCGGTAATATAATAAATAGCCTTTTGCTCGGGCTTCATCCGTGAGATATAATCATCAAGAGAGGTAAGTTTCTCAAGATTATCGGTTGAATAAAAGCGAGAAAGAGAAGCAATTTCTTCCCGATTCGTAAAGTCTTCATAAATTCCTTCCTTAAAGGCGGTACCGAAAGCCGTCCAGAATTTAAGATAATCATCATAATCGGTGCTACATTTTTTAAGCTCTTTTAACAAGCGGTTGACAATACCGTTGCGGATTTTGGCAACCATCGGATTTTGTTGTAACATTTCACGAGAAATATTAAGCGGCAAATCCGAACTGTCGACTATTCCCTTAACAAAGCGCAAATAATTCGGCAACAGCTCTTCGACTTTGTCCGAGATAAAGACCTTATTGACATAGAGTTTCAAACCGTTTTTGCGATCGGGCTGAAACAAATCATAAGGCTGGGTTGAGGGAATGAACAACAAGCCGGTATATTCCAAATTTCCTTCGGCTTTGAAATGGAGCGTCATCCACGGCTCATCAAAATTTTTAGAAACATGATGATAAAATTCGTTATACTGCTCTTTGGTGATTTCGGCTTTATTGCGTGTCCACAAGGCCGAACCGGTATTAACCGTTTCCTCACCGGCTTTTCCCAAATCAAGAATAATCGGATAGCTGATATGATCAGAATAAAGGCGAATAATCTGACGCAAATAAACCGTGTCGGTAAAGTCTTTTTCCGATTCTTTCAAAAAGAGCTTGATTTCGGTACCGCTTTCGGCTTTTTTGGCTTCAGAGATTTCAAACCCGCCGATTCCGTTTGAGGTCCAGAACCAGGCCTGTTCTTCTCCGGCTTTACGGGTTAAAATTTCAACCTTATCGGCAACCATAAAGGCCGAATAAAAGCCCACACCAAATTGCCCGATCAAATCAACCGAAGAGCCGTTGTCTTTAGCATTATTCACAAAATCAGCGGTACCGGACTTTGCGATTGTCCCGAGGTGATTAATCAAATCGTCTTTGTTCATACCGATACCGTTGTCAATAATTTTTAAGGTTTTATTTTCGGCATCGGGCACGATTTTAATCTTCAAATCCGCGGCATCTTTCGCCAAATCCGGATTAATCAACGCCATATATTTAATTTTATCACAGGCATCGCTGGCATTAGAAATCAGCTCGCGCAAAAAGATTTGCTTTTCGGAATAAAGCGAGTTAATCACAATATCAAGCATTTTATTAACTTCGGCCTTAAACTCCATTTTTTCAGACATAATGCACTCCTTTTCATATTTTTCATCTGACATATATATGGGAAGCCAAAAGCCAAAACGCAACCCTCAAAAATAAAATACTTGATTTTAAAAACAATATGGTTTAATTGAAAGAAAGAATTGAATGCCAACAAATAGATGAGGAGAAAAGAAATGGCTTCTGTTGTTAACGATTCCTGCATTAAATGCAGATCTTGTGTTTCTGTATGTCCGGTTGATGCTTTCCACGAAGGCGACAGCCAAATGGTTATTGATCCGGATACCTGCATTGAATGCGGTGTTTGCATTTCTGAATGCCCGCAAGGCGCCATCAGCACCGAAGACGAAGCTGATCCCGAATTTGTAAAATTCAACGCCGAAAAAGCCAAAGAATGGCCGAATGCTAACGAATAATCTTTAGCAAAACAACAGAAACCTTCGTGCAAACGAAGGTTTTTTTATTGCAAAAAAAGTTTTTTGTATTAGATTAAGACTAAGCGAAAACAAATAACAAAAGAGGATAATATGACTCCCAAAAGCGCAAATGCAACTTATTATGATGTTGTCGGCATCGGAAACGCCATTGTTGATGTGATGGCCAAGGTCGGCGACGGCTTTTTGAGCGAAAGAAATTTACCCAAAGGCAGCATGGTCTTGCTTGATGCTTTGTCTGCCGGAAAAATTTATCAAGACATTATTCCGCAAAGAGAGGTTTCCGGCGGTTCAGCGGCAAATACCGTAGCCGGCATGGCGTCTTTAGGCCTGGCCTGCGCCTTCATCGGCAAGGTTCATGATGACGCTTTGGGGCAATCATTCAGCCGCGACATCGGCGCCACCGGCATAGACTTTTTCACCAAGCCGTTGACTCAAGGCCCCTCAACCGGCCGCAGCATTGTTTTGGTCACCCCTGATGCTGAACGTTCGATGTTTACCTACCTTGGAGCTTCAACTCATTTGAGCCTCGAAGACATTGATGAAGAGATTATCAAAAGCGCGCGCATGACTTATGTTGAAGGCTATTTGTGGGAAGAAGAAAGCGCCAAAGAAGCGATTTTGAAGGCCGCAGAAATTGCCCATGCCAATAATCGCGACTTTGTGTTCAGCTTGTCCGACAAGTCCTGCGTTGAACGCCACCGTGAAGAATTTTTGGATTTAATTAAAAACCACGTAGATATTTTGTTCGGCAACGAAGACGAATTAAATTCGCTGTTTGAAAGCGACGACTTTGAACATAACCTTGACTTGATTAAGCCGATGGTCGACATTGCTGCCATCACCCGCAATATCAAGGGTTCGGTTGTTGTCAGCGGCCGCGTCAAAACCTTTGTCGAATCAGAAACGGTTGAAAACGTGGTAGACACCACCGGCGCCGGCGATTTATACGCTGCCGGATTTTTGTATGGACTGATAAACGGCCGCAGCATCGGCACTTGCGCAATAATAGGCAGCCTCGCCGCGGCAGAAATCATCAGCCACTACGGCGCAAGACCGGAAACCTCATTAAGAGGCTACGTCCGCACCAATCTGGTCAAATACGGCAAAACCCTTTAAGAAGAAAAAAACAAAAGCCTCGTTTAACGAGGCTTTTGTTCTATACACAGTAAGTGCTTCATCGCATATAAAACACTTATCTAAAAGCATTATTTACTTTTATCAAATTTTCTTCTTGCCGCTTCAACCATTAACCGTGATGAAAATTCTGTTTTCTCCTTTGTTGGCTTGGCAAGCATTGTATCAAAGATTCCTTCTTTACGTAACTCTCCATACAATTTCTTAAAGTTTTCGGGAGTATTTTCTATCCCTCTTTCTTCCATTGCCATACCAACAAAACGCTTACGATTAATAGCCGAATTCGGAAGATATTGTTTAAAAGCTTTTGTTATAGACATCTTTTCAGCCCGAGATAATTCTTCATAAAATTTTTCATGCAAATTTTTATTATCTCGCCATTCTTGTTCCGTAGTATTTCCTTCCTTACTCATCATTGCGAAGATTGAGCCAGCAAGCATTCTTCCTCGTAAGCTATGAGTTCCGACAAATTTAGCTAATCTTTGAGGCATTGCAGGATTAATTTTCCATGCTTTGCAGCAATCAAATAAGGTTCTTTCGCTCGGCATACGTCCTTCAGATAAGGTTAAGCCGCCCTTTTCAATTGCATCCATCATTACCGGATACATCCAATCTTGCATAACCTTACTTTTAGATATAGCCGCAATTTCTTTTATACTGTATTCATTGTACGGTGAACCATATGCATCAGGACGTTCATTTGAAGCTACCCATATATCTAAACAGCGTTTTGCATCTCTTTTACTCTCTATTCCGGCATCTACCAAATCAAAATCTAAATTACCATGAAGATATGTTTCATTATCTTTATTATATTCTCGTATTGTCCTTTCCATTTTTCCAACTTGTTGATAATACTTTATAGTATCATCTAAAACTTGATAAAAATTATTCGCTTTTTGCTGCGTTACATATTTATGCAATTTGCACTATCTCTCTTAAGCTGGTTGAAAAACATTTGCTTATACGGAAGTTTTACAATTTCATCCGCTCTGTCAATAATCCCATTAACAAGTTCAGATTTATAATGTTCACGATACTTATTAGCAATTAATTCAACTGCCGGCGTCTTTGGAGCTTCAATAGCAAAAATTAATATAACCCTTTGTTTTTGAACATTTTTCAAATAGAATCGACAAAACAAAAAAGCAAAGGCTTAATTTCAGACAAATAAGAAATTAAGCCTTTGCTTTTAACGCATAATAATTTTTTTGCATGGAGAATCAAACACCATGCCCAAGAAATTATCGATAATCCATGGTAAAAAAAGAGCCACCATGCAAGCACACACATAGCCTTGAAATTCTTTAAAGACCTGCGGATTTTGAAAAACAAGAACGACGGCCGAAAAAATAACCAATGCATAAGCAATTATTTTAAGAGCAACAATCACCTTGAAATTCAAAGAAGCGGAAAAAATGCGACACAATACTTGCAACAAGACTCCGCTAATGAGAAGAATAATAAGTGTTGCCATAGTTATAGGAATAATTATAATTTATTTACATTCAGAATGACGATAAAAAATTAAAAAGCGATTAATTTTCACAAATTTTCTTGAAAAATAAAATTAAATTGCTATTGTAAGGACAACTTAGAAATAAAATGATTTCTGGGATAGATATTGTTATGATTTTTTACAGAATCCTATAGATCTAAATCCGGAACGAGAACTTAAATTTACGATCATGACGACCATTTAGGGAAGAAAACAAATGATGAAAATGAGAAATATTGCCATAATCGCTCACGTTGACCACGGCAAAACAACAATGGTTGACGGACTCTTGAAGCAGAGCGGCACATTCAGAGATAACCAAAAGGTTGAAACTTGCGTTATGGACAGTAATGAACTCGAAAGAGAAAGAGGAATCACGATTCTTTCAAAATGCACTTCTATTGAGTGGAAAGGCACCAGAATTAATATTGTAGACACCCCCGGACACGCAGATTTCGGTGGAGAAGTTGAACGCATCTTGTCTATGGTTGATGGCGTTGTTTTGCTGGTCGATGCCTCCGAAGGCCCAATGCCGCAAACCAAATTTGTGCTGGGTAAGGCTTTAAAAATCGGCCTTTGCCCGATTGTGGTTATTAATAAGGCTGATAAACCGGACGCTCGCCCGGATGAAGTTTTGGACGAGATATTTGACCTGTTTGTCAGCCTGAATGCCAATGACAAACAGCTTGACTTTCCGGTTTTGTATGCCTCTGGACGCAGTGGCTGGGCGGTTAAAGAATTAACTGATGAGAAAAAAGACTTAACCCCGCTGTTTGAGCTGATTTGCAGCTATGTTCCGGAGCCTGTTTGCGAACCGGACAAACCGTTCTCAATGCTTGCCACAACTTTGGAAGCTGACAAATTCATCGGCCGCATTTTAACCGGCAAGATTCATTCCGGCAATGTAAAAGTCAATGACACGGTAAAGGTCTTGAACGGCAAAGGCGAAGAAATTGAACGCACCAGAATTGCCAAGATTTTGGCTTATCGCGGCTTAAACCGCGTTGCTTTGGAAGAAGCACACGCCGGAGACATTGTTGCGATTGCCGGTATTGTTAAAGGCACGGTTGCCGACACGATTTGCGCACCGGAAGTTACCGAGGCCATTCACGCTCAACCGATTGACCCTCCGACTTTGGCCATGACATTTTCGGTTAACGATTCACCGCTTGCCGGCCGTGAGGGCGATAAAGTTACCTCCCGCGTTATCTGGGACAGATTAGAGAAAGAAGCCGAAGGCAACATTGCCTTGAAGATTTCACGCACCTCATCAACCGATTCGTTTGAGGTTGCCGGTCGTGGCGAATTACAGCTTGGCGTTTTGATTGAAACCATGCGCCGCGAGGGCTTTGAACTGTCGATTTCACGTCCGCGTGTTTTGATGAAGCGTGACGAAAACGGCCAGTTGCTTGAACCGATTGAAGAAGTTGTCGTTGATGTTGATGAAGAATTTTCAGGCGCTGTGGTTGAAAAACTCGGTCGCCGCAAAGCCGAACTTGTTGAAATGATTCCGTCTCAGCTCGGCAACAAAGTTCGCTTGATATTCAACGCGCCGTCACGCGGCTTAATTGGTTATCACTCCGAATTTTTGACCGACACCAGAGGAACCGGCGTTATGAACCGCTTGTTTAAGGATTATGAACCTTACAAAGGAGAGATTGAAGGCCGCCGCAACGGTGTTCTGATTTCTTCGGAAAGCGGCACGGCGGTTGCTTATTCTTTGTGGAAATTGCAAGACCGCGGCCCAATGTTTATTGATGCCAATGTTCCGGTTTATACCGGTATGATTATCGGAGAACACACCAAACCTAATGACATTGAGGTTAACCCCACCAAGACCAAACAGTTGACCAACATCCGCGCCGCCGGCAAAGATGAGGCGATTGACCTAATTCCGCCACGCAAACTGAGCCTGGAACAAGGTTTGTCTTATATTCAGGAAGACGAACTCTTGGAGGTTACACCGAAAAGCCTGCGTTTAAGAAAACGCATATTAGACCCGATTGCCCGTAAGAGAGCAAAACCGGATATCATTGAATAAAAAGTAACCCACCGGCTTGATCTGTACCCTGAAAAGTGGAAATAAAAAAGAAAATCCCCTGAGGGGTGTAAGTCAAGCGGGAGGATTAAGCAAA
>CALXTE010000007.1 GCA_944391345.1 uncultured Alphaproteobacteria bacterium | reverse complement strand
AAATATGCGTCATCGGCGCCGGAATGTTCAGCGCCGTTTAAGTGCACGCTGGAAGATTGCTCCGGAAAATTTTATCAAAGCGGCTGTATCGAAGGTTATGTTTGGGACGAAACGGCCAAGACTTGCACTTGTGAGGGTGTGGATTGGTGCGCAATCACACCGAGCTGCACGGATTTGGGCTATAAGCAACAGACTTGTAACGGTACTTCAATCAAATGTCCGTTTGACGTTGATTATTCCTTCTGCACCGGTGAATGTGGTCCAGTTTTTAAGTATATATGTACCAGCGCAAATGAGATCGGTGGTGTAGGTTCCGCCTGCGGTGGCAAATATGCCTCTTGTGAATGTGCCGAGGGGTATGTTTGGAAAGATGGTGCTTGCCAATTATCTTGGGGACAATGCTCGGGCTATGCGGCACAGTGTTCACTTGGTGATATCTTATTCAGCGACGGAACTTGCAGCGCGAATACAGTATCAGGTAAAACACCGATAGCGGTTGTGGTTTATATCAGCAGTGAGGGCTGCGGACAAGCGATGGCATTAGAATCAATAGGAAGCTATACATGGGGAGGATATGGTACTGATATTCCAACATTGCCTAACTATGAGACAGACGAAGCGGCATCAAAAGATTATGATAGTTGTGGCAATACAGCAAAAATAATAGCGACAGGAAATAATGGCGCCTATCCGGCGGCATGGGCAGTGCATCAGTACAGTACGGAGGGAACGAGAGCCGGAGATTGGTGCTTACCGGCGCCAAGAATATTTATCTCATATTATAATAACCAAGACGCGATAAACAAAGGCTTTAAGAGAGCAAATGGGACACAATTTACATCCAGCACCCTAGCTTGGTCGTCGTCTGAGTACAGTGATGGACAAGTGTGGATCTCGGCCTTTTTCACCGAGACCGGTTTGTATTTAAGACTTAAGAACTATGACATCAGGTATAACACCAACCTTCGCCCCGTCATTGAGTTTTAAGGCAGAGATGAGATAAGGAGAAAGATGATGATGAACAGAAAAAGTTTGATGTTTTCGACGATGCTTATGTCTGCTATGGGTGTCGGTGGTGTTGTCGGGAATGTGTGGGCGGCGGATGTGCAATGCCTGAAAACGCTGAGTTGTGAAGAATTAGGTTATACCGAGATTGCGTGTTTTCAGAACAATGGTGTTAAATGTCCGTATGGCGACAAATATTTCTGCGTCTGTCCGACGAATTATAAATTTACCTGCACCGGAGAGAATCAAACCGGCGGCGTCGGTGAAGATTGTAATGGGAAATATGCGGCTTGTAATTGTTCCGGTGGCTTGATGTGGGGCGATGGCGCTTGTGTGGAAAACTGCCCGCTCGGCTCGATATTGTTTGATGACTTTACCTGTAGCGATGATGTCGTTTCCGGCAAAACCCCAATCGGCGTGGTGGTCTATGTTGATGAAAGCGGAACAAGCGGACAGGCGATGGCATTAAAGTCGATAGGTTATTATGAGTGGGGACCAACAAGTAACGATATCTCGACATTAACGAATTATAGTTCAGCCTCAGCAGCATCAAAAGATTATGATAGCTGTGGGAATACGGCAAAAATAATCGCGGCAGGAGATAAGAGCAAGTATCCGGCAGCATGGGCGGCACATGAGTATAAAACAGAAGGAACAAATGCTGGCGATTGGTGCCTACCGGCAGCAGGGATATTTACATCAATATTTAATAATGTCGCTGCTATAAATAACAGCTTTATCCTTATGGGAGGAACAGGATATACAAATAGGACTTACTCTTGGTCGTCGTCCGAGTACGACGGTACATGGGCGTGGCACTCTGGATTTGATTTCGATTATGGTATTCTTAACTACCAGAAGATAGTGGGTTCCGATGTCCAGCCGGTTTTGGAATTTAAGGCAGAGATGAGATAAGGAGAAGAGAGATGATGAACAGAAGAAGTTTGATGATTTCGACGATGCTTATGTCTGCTATGGGTGTCGGTGGTGTTGTCGGGAATGTTTGGGCGGCGTCATGTGCGGTAACTGACTGTGCGGCGCTTGGTTATACCGAAAGTTATAATTCCAGCGGAAACTGTTTGAAATGTCCGTTCGGCGAGGCATATAACTGCGAAGCCGGATACATCTGCCCCGATAATTATACTCAAGAATGCACCGGAACGGGAGAAATTGGCGTCGGAGAAGCCTGCGACGGAAAATATGCGGAATGTGCCTGCAAAGAAGGGTATAAATGGGAAAATGGTCAATGTAAGGCGCAAGCTACATGGGGACAGTGTTCGGGGTATGCTGCCCTGTGTTCATTAGGTGATATCTTGTTCAGTGACGGCACGTGCAGTGCGAATAAGGTATCGGGTAAGACGCCAATCGCAGTTGTTGTTTATAAATCCAGTGACGGCAAATGTGGACAGGCGATGACATTAAAGTCAATAGGCAGCTATGAGTGGAGTGATCTTAACGCTGGTATTATGACATTGACAGACTATGATTTAGCATCAGCAGCATCAAAAGATTATGATAGTTGTTTGAATACGGGAAAAATAATGGCGGAGGGAAATAAAAGTACATATCCAGCTGCATGGGCTGCACATGAGTATAAAATAGTGGGAACAGAGGCAGGAGATTGGTGCTTGCCGGCAGCTGGAATATTAAACTCAATATATAATAATCAAAGCACCATAAACACAGGCTTAAAGAGAGCAAATGGGACACAATTCATATACAACACTTACGTTTGGTCGTCGTCACAGCGCAGGTTTAACTTAGTGTGGAGCTCAAGAATAACAGGCGAGTACGGTTTGGAAGACAGACCCAAGAGCGGTAGCCTCGAGGTCCGCCCCGTCATTGAGTTTTAGGTTTTTATCCCAAGAGCAAAAAAACTTCCCCGTTCGGGTTGCCATGCGGGAGCAAACAAAAAGAGGAGAGAAAATTCTCTCCTCTTTTTGTTTGGTTGATTGTTTATTCAGCCGGAGCAGTTTCTTCATCAGAAGGCATTTCAGCCTCTTCAATATCAATCTCTTCTCCGTCTTCAACAAATTCTTCCGGAACAGGGCCGTCTATCGGCTGTTCAGCGGTTTCGGCAGCCGTGCCGTTCGAGAAAAAGTCATGCTCGACCGTGTCACCGACTTTGATGTTGTATTCTTTGACTTCGCCGGCGTTAATCTCAATCACAGAGTCAAATTCTTCCGGACAGATAATTGTTTCAGTCGACATGGGTTGAGCGTTTTCATAAATCCAGACGATTTTGTTGCTCTTGATAAAAATCATATCAAGCGGAATCTTGGTGTCTTTCATCCACATGGCGGCGTTTTTATAATTATGCAAGTCAAATATCATGCCGGATTTGGGCGCCAAAGACTCTCTTCCCATCAGGCCGTGTTCAAGCTCTTGTAGGGTTAAGGCGTCTTCAACCATGAATTCAGATTTATTGCCGTCTTGTGATATTATGGTCAAGTTGTAGTCTTCTGCTGTTGGGGTTTCTTCTTTTTTAGAGCAGCTGACAACCAAAAAAATTGCTACAAATAATTTTAATAATTTTGACATCATGTTTCTCCTTTGTTTTGAGACCAAAGTCTATATCTTTCTCGGTTGCCACCGTGAGACAACGACAGGTCCGTTTTGGGAGAGCAAAACCTTGGTGGTGTTTTTTTCTCCCTCGCTCTCAAATATTCTACTATCCTTATTTAAAAATTCAACTATTGTTTTATTTTCAACCAAGGTTTTTGTGTTCTTTTTATATTTGTTGCGATAAAGAAGGCTGTCTTTGACTGTTTTTTCAAGCAAGGAAATGCTGCTGGTGCCGTATTTATCCCATATTTCTTCAAGAAAATTATTTACGGTTTTATCAAACTTTGCACGCGGCATAAACGGGCGGCCGAGTGTTAATATCTTTTTGATATTGGGCTCATAGAATCCGTTTTCATCACAGATGAACAAAGACGGCATCAATGTCGCGCCGTTATAGGTGCGCGCATAATATACTTGAGATAAATAAAGAAGCGGTTGAAGTTTTTCTTCCTCAAGAAGTTGTTTGTCGGCTTCTGCTCGGTCAAAAAACCAATAGGCCACATCTATTGCCGAATCGACTGCGCTTGCTTTCATTGGGGGCTCCTTTATGGTTGCGGTCTTGATTATAAAATTATAGCGACTTCTCTTTAAAATACAATCTTTATTGTTTTTTTTGTTTTTTTATTGCGATTTGTGCTTGTCTAACGGAAGATTATATTATATCTATATCTTTAGTTATGGATAAAATATAGGGTTTCGGATATGAAAAATTTTTATGCTATTGTGCTTTTGTCGGGCGTGTTTATGGTTTCGGGTTGTGCAGCGTTTTTTGATAAAAATGCGGCGACCGACGGAAATAAAATCGTAGCGGGTGAGGGGCTGCCTTCTGCCGCGCATGAGCTTGATGAAGAGGCAAAAGTGGCCGTGGCAGAGGAAAAAGTTTCGGCTTCGGAAGCTAAAGAAGAGCCTAAAGAAAAAGCTCAGCCGGAAAAGAAAGAATCGGAAAAAAAGGTTGTGGCAAAAGCTGACAAGCCTAAGGCAAAAGCTGATGATGTAAAGCCTGAGCCAAAAGAAGAACAAGCTGCGCCGGAGCCTGAAGAAGAAAAGCCGCTGGTTGATAAAATTGCCGAAGAAACACCTGAGGAAACCAGCAAAATGCCGGATATAAAATATTTGTCCGATGAGGAGTTTATTGCCTCAATGGAGCGTGTCGGTTCTGCCAAAACGACTCCGGTTGAAACAGAAGATCTGGGGGTTGTGACTGAGGAAGAAGTTGCAACAGCCGAGGCTTTGCCCGAAAAGGCTTTTGTGCCGAGTGTGACATATCAACTTGATACATTTTATTTTGAGAACGGAAGCTCCTTCCTTGATGCCGATTATCGTGAAAGAATCAGAAAAATCGTGCGGGCCGCAAAGAAAGACAATGCCCATGTTCGGGTTGTCGGTCATGCGTCAAGCCGTACCAATGATACCGACATTGTTTCTCATAAACTTGCAAACTTTAAGGTTTCGCAAAAGCGTGCTGAGGCCGTGGCCACAGAGCTGCGCCGCGCCGGTATGCCGGCTGAGCTAATCTCGGTTGAAGCATTATCAGACAGCGCGCCGGCTTATCTGGAAGTTATGCCCGAGGGTGAACGTCTTAACCGTCGCGTTGAAGTCTTTCTTAGCTACTAAGAAGATTGAGGTGATTCATTGACGCCTGTATCGGATAGTGAAAAATCTCTTGCCGGAAATTTGTGGAAGATGTGCTCGTTTTCGGAGCGCAATGCAGAGCTTATTGCTCAAAGGTATGGGCTGTCTTATATTGTGAGCACAATATTGGCCGCAAAGGGGGTTGCCCCCGATGAGGTTGAAGATTTTATTGACCCCAAGCTGCAGAGGCTTATGCCGGATCCTTATTGTCTTAAGGGGATGCAGATTGCGGCAGAGAGAATCGCAGAGGCTATTCAGAATAACGAAAAAATCGGTATCATCGGTGATTATGATGTTGACGGCGCAACCTCAACTTCGGTTTTGCGTTCATTTTTAGAGGCAAACGGGATTGAGCCGTTTATCCATATTCCCGAGCGAGAGGAAGGTTATGGCCCGAGCGTGATGGCTTTTGATGAATTTGCTGCGCTGGGGATAAAGTTTGTGGTGACAGTGGACTGCGGAACAACGGCTTTTGAGGTTTTTGATTATGCTCGCGAAAAGGGCTTTGAAGTGGTGGTGCTTGATCATCACGAGGCCGAAGTTAAGCTACCGAATGTTTTGGCGCTGGTTAACCCCAAGCGGCTTGATGAGGAAGATTCAGACTATCCGTATCTTAAATATATGGCGGCGGTCGGGGTGGTTTTTATGACCGTGGTGGCGGTTAATCGGGTTTTGCGGCAAAGAGGTTTTTATCAGACGCATAAAGAGCCGTCTTTGATGAACTGGCTTGATTTGGTGGCTCTGGGGACGGTTTGTGATGTGGTTCCTTTGCTCGGGCTTAATCGGGCTTTTGTGCGGCAAGGGTTAAAGGTTATGGCACAGCGTCGTAATCTGGGTCTGAAAGCTTTGTTTGACAAGTCAAATGTGACGGAAGCGCCGCGGGCTTATCATCTCGGCTTTGTTCTTGGCCCAAGAATTAATGCTTGCGGGCGTGTGGGTGAGGCTGCCCTCGGTAATAAACTTTTGTGTGCAAAGACAGAGGGTGAGGCGAATCTGCTGGCTGATAAACTTAATCAATTTAATGACCAACGCAAGGAAATTGAGGCCTATGTTTTGCTGGAGGCGATTGAGCAACTGGAAGGAAAGCCGCAATCTTATCCGATTGCTTTTGCGGTTGGAAAAGACTGGCATCAAGGGGTTATCGGAATTGTGGCCGGAAAGCTTAAAGAACGCTACAATCTGCCGGCTTTTGTGATGTCGATTGAGGCGGATGAAGTCAAAGGATCTGCGCGCTCTATTCCGAATGTTGATTTGGGGGCGTTGATTATTGCAGCTAAAGAGCGTGGGCTTTTAACTAAAGGTGGCGGTCATATTATGGCGGCCGGTTTCTCTCTTAATGAAGATAAGGTTGAAGAGTTTCGCGCGTTTGTCGGGTCTTATGTGAAAGAAAAGCTCGGGGATGAGGAAATTGTTCCGGTTTTAGAAGTTGATGCTTGTCTTGATGTTGGTGGGGCATCTTTGTCTTTGGTGGAACAGCTGGAAAAGCTTGAGCCCTTTGGGGCCGGAAATGCCGAGCCGCGCTTGATGTTAAAAAATGTACATATTAAAAAGTCGGCGTTGTTTGGTAGCGGGCATGTGCGCTGCTTTTTATCCGGTGATAACGGTGCTTCCTTAAAGGCAATGGCTTTTCGGGTGGCAGATACTGAACTTGGCAAAGAGCTGTTGGCGCCAAGTGTTTCTCTTTATGATGTGGTCGGCGTTTTGCGTCGTGATACGTGGCAGGGGCGGAATTCTCTTCAGTTTATTATTGAAGATGCGCGGAAAGGTGGACAATAAATGAGTGATGTTGTGAAGGAACGTGCTAAAAATATCAAACGTATTCGTTTGGAACGTGAGCGCGCGGTTTTTATGAAGCTGGGTGAAAAAATAAGAGCCTATTTCTTTACCGGAATTTTGGTGACGGCACCGGTAGCTATTACTTTTTATATGGCTTATGAAATCTTTTTGTGGATTGATAACTCGGTTCATAAGTTGATTCCTCCCGAGATTATGGAGCGGTATCATATTCCGATGACGGTTCCGGGGATCGGAATTATTTTGCTGGTGCTGTTTTTGATTGTTGTCGGTATGTTTGCGGCCGGATTTGTCGGGCGGTTTTTTGTGCATCTCGGCGATTGGATGGTGCGGCGGTTGCCGGTTGTGTCCAGTGTCTATTCATTATTGAAAAAAGTTTTTGAGACGATTTTTTCTAATCAGGACAGAGCTTTTTCAAAATGTGTTTTGCTTGAATATCCGCGCAAGGGGCTATGGGTTATCGGTTTTCTCGGAGCGGAAACAAAAGGTGAAGTGAAGAAAAAACTGCAAGATGAAATGCTCAATGTGTTTGTGCCGACAACGCCAAATCCAACCTCCGGTTTTTTAATCTTTGTGCCGAAGAAAGATGTGATTGAATTAGATATGTCGGTTGAAGAAGGGCTGAAGTTTGTTATCTCTTGCGGAATTGTTGAACCGGAAAAGCTTGAGGCAAAAGTAAAATCAAAATCTAAGAAAAAACTCTTCAAAAAAAGCTAAGATGAAAGCGCGGCGGCTAATTTTTCTTGTGAAAGGCCGAGCATTTGGCGGCGCAAAATTCAATAAAGATGTTTAGGATGTTGGGTATCATATATTTATGATGATAAAAATCTATTTTTTTATAAAGCTTGTATAGGTTGCCCAGATAAGGGAAATGCATGAAATAATAAGATATATGTAATAGATGTTATTTAAATAGCTTATTGGTGCTAAAGGTATTTCCTCTCCGTTATACTGTGCCATAGCGACTTTGTATCCATAAATTGTTCCGGGAATAGTGATGAATATAATACTAAAATATTCACCAATACCGAGAGCGGCCAAATAAATACTTGTTTTAGTAAATTTGTTTTGAAATCTGCTGATGAAATTATATTTTTTCTTAAAGCATAAAATGAAAAACATTAAGGCAAAAATAATAAATGCCGCTATGTTTATGGTAGTTAAAATGGAATTTTCCGGAAAAAAAGAGAGCAAGGAGATAATAAAGAAAAATCCACCTAAAATTAAAACATGCCAAGCGAACGTTTTCATAAATATTATCTCCTTTATAATAGCTTTTGCAAAAAAATCTGGTTATTAATTTTTGTGCTTACAAGTATCATTATATGTTTGTTGTGCTACTTTGGCAATACCAAAAGGAGTGCAATATCCACATATTCAGTTTGGTTCTCGCTATTCTCAATATTGTCGTGAATATTTGAAGAACCAAAGCCATAGTTATTGTCAGAATTACCCCAAAAGTTAGTGCCTTGTTGAGGAGCGGGGAGCCCCCGAGGGCATCACTTGGCTGTTTTCTGATTGGGACAAGAAGTCGCGTTGCTTAGATGGGTGTTTTCGGGGCTGAAACTAATTTTTACCTTGTCTTGTAAATTGATATTCCAACTCATCACGGGTAGAAAAGCCGCTGTGATCGACGCCATAGCTGTCAATCTGACCTTCACCGGTCTGATAACCAAGCGGCGACTGAAATTTATTATACATATCCATTGACTGCACCTCTATGAAAAAATTACAAAATTAAAGTCATAGTCCAGTAGTCGCAGAGATTATATTAGCATATTTTAATGTTTTAATCAAATTCGTATTCAGAATAAAGATTTTATAAATTCACTTGTTAGCCTCAAAATTCCCCATAACAAAGGCAATAAAAAAATAAATTTAGCCAACAACGGATGATTCCGCATATTGCTAGTTCCTAAAAGAAAATAGCATAGCCAAAAGATTAAATCATTTTTTAGACTTCCGATATAAACCTCCTGATTTACGTAATTCCAAGCATAAGACATAGCCTCGGAACCGAAAATCGGATCATCTTTAGCTGGAGGATAAAAGTATTCATGGATTAAACATAAAAAAATTAACGGATATATGGCGATATACCACTTAAATTGCCAAAGTAGCCTACACGTTTCAACCATACTGCACTTGATTCTATCAATCAATTTTTCTTACCTTAAAGTAGTAATTTCTGTTATACTACAATATAAAATAAAGAAAAGCAAGAATAAAGTCTTGCCTTTCTTTAATATAATTTTACCAATTATCTTTAGGATAACCGACATAAACAGGAACAGATTCTTGACAATTATCCATATAATCACTCAATATTCCTGTTTGCCATGGAATATCAATACAACCGGCAGAACCTTTGCTAAAACCACCATGAATAGTAAAACCATCTCGCTCATAAGTATTGGTATCAGAATCTGGCTTTAACCATATTCTCCGCATTCCCCAAGCAGGTAAAGAACCTTTCCATGTCCCTCTATTTATGCCTAAAAGACCTGTTCCCGCACCAATAGCTGCATCCAAAACACCTATTTTTTGGCGTTGATTTTGGTTAGCGTAGTACGTTCCTTCAGGAATAGGACCTTTGTTGGGAACATTTTGAAATTTTTTTGCTTGGTAATCTGGTCGCCCTGACATGGCATCAAGACTATTTACTTTTTGATTATTAGCAAATAAATTCAAATTTTTTCCGTCAAATCTCATATAACAATTAGGATTATTATATGAGGAGGCGTTTTGATTCTGCCTCTCATTCACCAACTCATAACTCTGTTCGGTTTGGTTCTGCCCAAAGCTATTCACCGTATTTTCAAACGGATTATTATTTCTATTCTCAATATTGTCGTGAATATTTGAAGAACCAAAGCCATAGTTATTGTCAGAATTACCTCAAAAGTTTGTACTTTATGATATATTTATATGTTAAAAAAGTTAGTAAAATATATATAGCGTATAAGATAAACAAAAGCAGGAATGGATAGTACTATATAGGATTTTACCAGATTTGTTTTATGGCTCTTCCAAGCATAAACCGAAGGAGCAATTATTATCAGCATATCTATTATTGTAAAAATGGTATAATTAATTTTGTTTTCATATGCCCAACCTAAAGCCTCAGAGTTCCAAGGCATTTGGTCGCTGCTCATTTCTTTTGGATATGTTATAGTATATATAAAAATTATAAATCCGTTTAAAGCTAATAGGAGATAAAAAGGTATCAGCTTAATTCTTTTCATAATTACACCTTCGGTTAAATTTGCTTTTAGTATATTGAGCATTTATCCAAAATACAATAAAAATCACCAACAATCTTTATCATATTTTACATTAAGAATCATATCTTGTCCATATCTCTTAAATTTATCGGTGAAATCATCCATCTTATCTGTTAAATCAATACATCCACCAGAACCATACTCTTTACCACCATGAATAGAGAGGCCTGTGCGGCCTTTATTATCTGTTCCAGTCGCTGGTTCCAACCAAATGCGGTTGTTTCCCCAAGAAGCTTTTCCACCTCTCCATTCACCTCTTCCAAGATTATTTTTTAATTTGTCCCATATCGTTTGAGTTTGGTCATAATTCTGATGTTGAGATTGTCTTACCAACCATTTTCCTTCTGGTAATGGACCTTTATTTTTTACGCGGTCATATTCTTTACATTGATAATCAGGCTGCCCCGACATCGCTTTCCAAGAATTAGTTACCTTATTATTTTGATGCCAAAGTAATTCCTTCCCATTAAAATCAAGATACGCATTATTATTTTGCACTAAAGCTGTGTTGTTCAGTCCCCATTGGGGTGTGTTACTGTTTTCCAACTCATAACTCTGTTCAGTTTGGTTCTCGCTATTCTCAATATTGTCGTGAATATTTGAAGAACCAAAGCCATAGTTATTGTCAGAATTGCCCCAGAAATTAGTACCATATTGAGGAGCGGGGAGCCCCCGCGGGCATCACTTGGCTGTTTTCTGATTGGGACAAGAAGTCGCGTTGCTTAGATGGGTGTTTTCGGGGCTGAAACTAATTTTTACCTTGTCTTGTAAATTGATATTCCAACTCATCACGGGTAGAAAAGCCGCTGTGATCGACGCCATAGCTGTCAATCTGACCTTCACCGGTCTGATAACCAAGCGGCGACTGAAATTTATTATACATATCCATTGACTGCACCTCTATGAAAAAATTACAAAATTAAAGTCATAGTCCAGTAGTCGCAGAGATTATATTAGCATATTTTAATATTTTAATCAAATCGCAGCCTGTGGAAAAGCCTTGTTTTTGTGAATAAATGCAAAAATTTTCTGGGGATAACGTTGTCGATAAAGGTCAAAAAAAATCCCTCTTTGAAAATTCTCAAAGAGGGATTTGATATTTTACAAGCTGCTTTTTATGCGGCTTTGGCTTTTTTCTGAGCGGCAAACTCGTTCATGGTCTTGATGATGTAGTCAAGATCTTCGTTATCCAAATACGGAGTCATCGGGATAGACAATGCGGTCTTGGATAATTTTTCACAAACCGGAACGCTGCGGGTGTTCCACTTTGCATAAGCGGTTTGAGTGTTTACCGGACGTGGATAATATGCACCGCAAGGAATGCCATTATCTTTCAGATAAGCCATTAACTCATCTCTGTCAGGGCAGGTGATGGTGTAAAGTGCATAAGCCGATTTGCAGCCATCCAAAATCTTTTGTTTGCCGAAGTAAGAATCAAGTTCGTTGTCATAGCGAGATGCTACTCTGAAACGATCTTTCAATTCTTGATCCAGAATTGTTAATTTTTGTAATAGTACGGCTGCTTGGAAGGTGTTCATACGGCCGGTCATGCCCAAGCGAACATTGTCGTAGTGGTCTTCGGGGCTCATGCCGTGAACGCGGCAAGATTTTACCAGTTCGTTCTCTTCATTGGTATTAGAGAAAGTTGCGCCACCGTCGCCATAGCCGCCGAGCGGTTTGGTCGGGTAGAAAGATGTGGCGGTCATGTCGGCAATGTTTCCGGCGTGTTTGCCTTTGTAAACAGAGCCAAATGCCTGGCAAGAATCGGCCAAAACCTTCATGCCGTTGTCATGAGCGATTTTGATAATCTTGTCATAGTCGCAAGGAGAACCGAAAATATCAACAGCTACAACGGCTTTTAAGTTAAGCTTGCCTTCTTTTTTGACTTCATTAATTGCGCGTTGCAAATCTTCCGGATCCATATTGTAGGTATTCGGATCAGAGTCAACGAATATCGGGGTGGCACCGAGCAAAACCGGTGCTTCGGCTGAGGCAACAAAGGTGAAAGAAGATACAAATACGGCATCTCCGGGTTTTACGCCCCAAGCCATTAAGGCCAAAGTTAAGGCATCTGTGCCGGAACCGCAGGTCGAGCAATATTTGGCGCCGCAATAAGCTGCCAATTTTTCATCAAGTTCTTTGGTTTCCGGTCCTTGGCAATAGCCGCCGTGATCCAAAATTTTTTCAAAGGCTTTCATAAGGTTTTCTCTGCCGAAAACTTTTTGAGATGTTTTGCAATCAAAAAGCATAATCGGTTTTGCAGGTTTTGTAGTCATTTTATTTTCCTCATAAATGTTTTAACTGTTTCGGATATTAGAGCAAAAAAATTTGCTTGGCAAAACACAAAAGATTTCGACATTGTAACAAATTTAGCTCAGTTCGGCGACATAAGTGGTAAAGCGCCCATTTTCCCAGCGGTGAATTAAGTAAGACAGCGGGCGTTTGAAATCTCTTTTGGGGTCGGAATTGGACGGATTAAGCAATTCTTCGCCCCAGTTGGTGCTAAAACCGGAGATTATCGGAACGGTGGATATTTGTGAGCTCAGCGAATTGTGCAGATGGCCGCATAGCACGAGTTTGACCGTGTCTTTGTGCTTTTCTATTATTTGATTAAATTTCTTATACCAAGGGGCGGCGTTGCGGTCAAAAAATCCTGATCCGGTGGGTAATGTGTATTGATGAATTAAGATGATGGTCGGTTTACCTTCGGAGTTATCCGCAAGTTTTTGTTCCAGCCAGAGACGGCTTTCCTCGCTTAAATCTCCGCCACCGATGTTTGCTTTAAATGTATCAAGCCCGATAATACGAACCGGAAATTTGTCGCAGACATATTGTAGCTTGCGGTTATCTTCTGATTGTGGATGAGAGGGCGCAAATTGTTTCAACGCGTTTTGCAAATCTTGCGAATCATCGTGGTTGCCGGTGATGACAAGGTAGGGGGCTTGCAATTTGTTTAATTCTTTGAAGCAAGGAGCATAAAATTCTTTGTTGCATTTCCAGACTAAGTCACCGGTGATGACAACAACGTCAGGCTTTGTGATTTGCTCATTTATGTTTTGAATTATTTTTTGTAATTTTCTAATGCCTTCTTGATTTTTAGGGTCGTAGTGAATGTCTGATAGGTGAAATATATTCATGTTTTTTTTCCTTGATAAGCTTTTTTGTTGTTGATAAAACAAACTTTATACGTTATATGTAATGAAAGAATTTCTTGTTGTACAGAGGAAAGGATATAACCGTGAATAAAAAGCTGCTGCTTGGACTTGCTTTGGCCTTTAATTTGATTGTCGGACAATCTTATGCGTCTGAGCCTGAGGGTGACGCTTTTGATCAAACGCGCGAAAATAGTGTGTTGGAAAGTTATAACCGCGCCATGTTTGATTTTAACAATTATTTTTACCACTATTTATTGATGCCGGTTGCACGCGGATATCGTTATGTTACGACACCGTCTGTTCGCCGCAGTGTGCGAAATTCTTTGGACAATATTCGTGAGCCCCTTTCTACCGGAAACTTTTTGTTGCAAGGGAATTTGAAAGAATCGGGTATTACACTTGCTCGCTTTGCCATTAATTCTACACTCGGCTTGTTTGGGCTGTTTGATGTGGCCGAAGGATGGGGCTTGAAAAAGAAAACGACCGGTTTTGATGAAACTTTTGCTAAATGGTGCATTCCTGACGGGCCGTATTTGGTCTTGCCGCTTATCGGTTCTGCTACACCACGCTCTACCGTCGGTATGGGCTTGGGCTTTGTGTTTGATCCGGTATATTGGGGGACGCGTCATGATGCAAATGTCAGCGATAAAGCAACTTATGCTTATGCGGCTTTGCAGGCGATTACCATTATGGAAGCTAATATGGATTTCTTGAACGATTTGGAAAGAAACTCGGTTGATTATTACACCGCCGTTCGTTCTGCTTATTTGCAAAATCGTAAAAATATGGGCTGTGGTGCTTCTGATGAAGATGCAAATCCGACAGCCAGTTATGATTTTGATTTTGACATTGAATAATTTTTTTAGGAGTTGGACTTTATGAAAAAAATTTTATTATCTTTGGTTGCTGCTTTGTCTTGTGTTTGGGCCTTTGCGGCGCAGGCTGCGGTTGATGCTGCTAAAGCTGAGGCCTTTGTCAAAGGTGTGACCGAAGACGGTATTGAAAATATTATTAATGCAAATATCTCACAGGCCGAGAAAGACAAACGCTTTGCTAAGCTGTTTAACAGTGCTTTGGATATCCAGTTTATCGGGCAGTTTGTGTTGGGGCGTTATTGGCGCACCGCTACTCCTGAACAGCGTCAGGAATTTATCGATGCTTATCGGGAATTGAATGTTCAGACCTGGTCAAAGCGTTTTGATGAGTTTAAGGGGCGTAATTTTATTTTCAAAGGAACCGATGCCTCAAATTCTGCAAATCAGATTTTTGTAAATTCTACCGTGCCGATGGAGCAGGGTGAACCGGCAAAGGTTGTTTGGCGGGTTAAACAGACTGGAAATGAGTTCAAAATCGTTGATATCATTATTGAAAATGTCAGCTTGGCGATAACTGCTCGTAATGAGTATACAGCGTTTATTAAGCAGTCTCCTGACGGGGTGGCCGGTTTGATTAAAAATTTGCAAGAAAAAACCAAAGGTGTTGATAAAAAAGCTTCTTAGTTTTTTACGGCGCGTTTTGTTAAAAGAGCATTCTTAGAAAAATGCTCTTTTTTTTGGACATAATTCTTGACAATTTGGCTTAGCGCTTTTATTATTCCTCTACATTTGTGGAGGCAGACATGACAAAAAATAATAATCAAATAGATAAAAATACACAAAATAATGAAGGAAAAGAGATTCTTTCTGCCATAGAAGAAAATCAGCAGAAACAGACTACTCAGAGTACTGAAAATGGGGTGCAAGAAGGGCAGGCTAATCAGAGTGCCGAGAACGAGGCGCAGCAAACTGTTGTGCTAAAAGCGCCGGAACCCCTTTCAAATGACGAATTCAAATATCTGTTTTTGAATGATTTTATTGAAAATAATCATGACTATTATACTGAGGTTTTAGACGCTTGTCTTGAAGATGATCCTAAGCTGAAAGATAATCCGCAAGAATTAACAGAGGCTGCTTATGGGCTTCTTATCGGTTTTTATTGCGATAATGTTGCATCCGAGTTTTTGGAAGAAAAAGTTGATGATGCTTATAAAAGTCTTTTAAAAGTTTGTCATTTTAAAGATGATGACTTTGTTTATATGGCGGCTTTGGCCAAACAAAACGGAAATACTTCGGTTATTCCGCATATTCATGAACGTCTTGCCAATGTTGAGGCTTTGCAGCCGTTGCTTGGCTTAGGAAAAACAATTGCCGAAGCCAGAGATTATGCTACAAATCCGGAAAAAGATGTTAATAATTATAACACAGCAAAAATTTTGGAGCAATTAAATCAATTTGAGCCAGACCTTTCGGCAGAAAATAAGGCTAAAATAAATTATATTGCCTCTAAGATGTATTATCGGATGCGTTTGGAAAAAGCCGATTTCGGTCCCGCAAAAGATATGGAGCTTAATTGTTTGCGTAAGGCTTTGACCTATTCTTCAGATTATAAGCTTATTTCTTATTGTCAGGGGCGTTTGTCTGATCCAAATGATAAAATTGTGTTGCGTGCTTATAAACATGCTTTGTCTTCGGCTAAAGACAAAAGTGAGAAATGCCAAATTAATTTGGCTTTGGCCGATATTTATACATCTCGTGCAACAAGAATCGGCTTTTTGACGCAAAACAGTGATAAAAAAATTTCAGGTGAAAAAGCGCTTCATCATCTTATGGATGCTTATCGCTATTCCCCAAAAGATTCTCGTATTCATGTTTTGAAACGAATCTCTGAAATGCAGCGCAATTTGGGCCGAAAGGATGATTGGAAAAATACCAAAACCGTTATAGCCCTTAAATTTCTTAAGGGTGCAGAGCGTTGTATGGCGTTGTCTTCCATTACGGATAAAACGCATGATTTGAGTTATTATCATAAGGCTTTGACTGAGGCTAAAAAAGCAAACATTTCGGCAGTTGCTAAGGCAAGAATTCAAGAGATTGTTTATGGCAAACTGTTAAATAGATTGCCGGAGGGTGAAGAAAAGGCCGATGTTGCTAAAAAGTTAGAACATGTTAAAAAGATATCTTTGGCAGATATGCGTAAGCTTTATTCTCTTAAAAATGGCAAAAGCAAGTAGCTTGCTTGATTGATATTTTTTTGTTGACAACAGATTTTCTCTAGGTTATAAGTTTTTCTGTTGTTGCCGACATAGCTCAGTTGGTAGAGCTACTGATTTGTAATCAGTGGGTCGGGAGTTCAAGTCTCTCTGTCGGCACCATCGTAAAAAAGGCCTCCCTTGTGGAGGCTTTTTTTATGATGATAACGCATATAGAGTTCTCGAACCGCGGAGGAAGCGGTTCGACTAGGAGCCCCCTAAAAAGATAACATTTTTTGGAGTATGTTTTTACATCTTGAAAAGAAAAATTTGCCATATTATGAACTTTTTTGGATTTTAATCTGCAATTTGTTTAAAAATTTTTATAATATTCTCTATTCTATTAATAGTTCTTTTAATGTCATGTATTGAGGACTTCTCTTTAATACTTCATTCTTGTTAAGGAAATATAGCGCATCATGACCATGGCTATTAACAAAATTTTTATTAATTCCCTTATGGACGAGTAATTGTGTTATCTCTAAGACAACTTTAGGATCAATCTTTTGAGTTTTGTTATTAAAATCTAAGACATAAAATAGAGCATTAGCGTCTTCTACTGTTTTATGGTCTTCATATTCATGAACATAATTAATAGCGTTAACATCCACATCTTGATTAAGTAAATATTTTACTTTTTCTATACATTTTTTATTGTGTAGAGCTGAACTAATTAAGGACATGAGTAAGGTTGGATTTTCTCCATAATATTCTTTTGGACTGAATATTCTCGTATTTAAATTAAACCCATGTATATGCAATACCTCTAACTGCTTTAAGGATACTTCATTGCAATTAGAACTTATGGCTGCAACTAAAGTGTTATCTGTTACTTGGTTTATATAATTTATATTTGCACCGTGAGATAATAATGTTTTTGTAGTTGAAGTATATTCATCATCTAATGCATAAAAAAGCACAAAATATAAAGGTGTCCAACCTGTAGCATCTTCTTCATTAACATCTCCACCAAGTTCTAACATCTTTACAATTTTTTGACTTTTATTTTTCTCATTACTATTTGATAAAACAGTTAACAAGCTTAATTTATTGGGAATTTTAGTACATTTCTCTTTAGTACAACTAAAAACAGGGAGTGATTTAGGAGATTCCACGGATGTATCCGTACAGTGTGGAGGTAATATTTTTTCAACCTCTGTCGAGTCCTTGTTACAATCAAAACTAGGAGCTGTTTTGGCGGATATTTCTGTAGAAAATATCAACAAACTGACAAATGAAAGAAGCGTATATTTGAAATTTTTATTCATAAGCACCTCCAAAGGAAGAAATTTAAATTAGCACTTTGGAAAGCGTAACTTAAAATTTGCGTGAACTTGTTTATTGTTTTCCATCTATAATTTTAAATTTATCTCCTATCTTATTAAAATTTCATTTACAAAAAAAACACTTGATTTACACACAAAACTCCATTCCTATTGGTGTTACAGGAGCAAATATGCCTCAACAATCTGGGGCAAATTATATATTGAGGCCACTGATATTGATGAGTTATGTGTCTGCATGACTTATACGCAACTTAGCTTATTAGGCTTGAGTGTTCGCGTTATCCACGGCAATAGCTTATCGGGAGAAATCTTTTCCACTTGGGATTCCCCAAATTTACAAATGGCAAACCTCATGGGGTATTTTAATTAAAATTCCAAATTTATTTTTTTGTTTTATATTTTTGGTTTGGATGGTTTGGAATATTAGGAAATGTCCGTTCAATAAGCCCTTGGTTTATTAAAGGCTGCAATACCCTATCTACAAAATAACCTCTGCTTTTATACTGAGAAAAAGTCATAATTTCAGATAAAGATTTAGGTGTTTCACAAAAAGTTATAATTTGAAGAGCTTGTTCACTAACTTGTCCACTAACTTGTCTACTAGCTTGTTCACTAACTTGTTCACTAGCTTTATCAGTAACCGTTATAGAGCTATCCTGTTCTTGGCTTTTCATATCTTGAAACAGATTTGTTTTCCACTCTAATCTAAATATATCAGAGTCGGTTAATATTGGCTGACTTCCAGCATAAGCTTCAGCATATTGCGTTATTTTACGAACACCAGAACCAAGTTCATCCGCCAATCCTATTTCCTTGAAAAATCGTGCAATCGTTGGATTCTTTGGATAAGGTGTATTCATTTCTGGATTGATATTACCATGAATATATGGCTTATTACCATTTTCAGTAAAAATTCTGTCTTTTTCTATAACTAACTTTGCCGGATAGTGATTGGTATATTCTCGGTGAACAAGTAAATTGACTGCAATTTCTCTGAAAATAATGTTCCGAATATCCAGTCGTGTCGTTCCTTCTAAATAGAAAGGTGATGGTAAATGTTTAGATACAAAGGCCATTATACGGTCATAACTGTCAATTAAATTTGTTCTAACATCATCTCTATCATCATAACGACCAATATCTTTTACGCGCATAATTAAATCTGTCTTAAAATGAGGTAAAACAGATGCTATAACTTCATCTTTTCCTAAAAGTAATAAACCGGCAAGCGTTATTCCTTCTTCTCCTGTCTGAACATCTCTCTTGTATAAAGAGGCACTTTTTAAGAGTTCAAAATCATCAAGTTCTTTCCATGGATGGTTTGCGTCTCTAATAACAGCCATTTTACGAGCCTTCGCAATTAAATCTTGGCGCAAATCATCAAGCCTTGCATATTTGAATATCTGGTTTTCAGAATAAGAAGTTTGTTTCCTTAAATATAAAGCCGCTACTTGAGCTTGTTGGGAGGTAATATCATAATCACCATCTTCATTACGCACAAAAATCTTATTACAACAGCGATGAACTTCTGCACTTTCTGGAACATTAATATAAAGAATATGTTTTTCTTCAAAAACTATCGGCTCAATAGATAAATAAAGCGGTGGATGATTTTTAGCTGGATTGTTAATTGTGTTTGCAAAATCCTTCTTAAGTTGAGATATTTGATGAGGAGCAATACCTACAACATCTCCATTATCTTTAACCCCCAAAAGAATTTCTCCACCTTGAGTGTTAGAAAAGGCGCAAATAGTTTCATATACGCTCTTAGGCATTCCACCTTGAGCTTCTTTGAACTCAATTTTAAGACCTTCACCCTGTTGAAGGAGGCTTCTAATTTTCTCTAACATTTAATATCCTGTTTGTATAAATAACTTGAAAATATCTTAATGATACAATATTTAAAAGTCATTAAAATTTTTAATATTCATAAATTTATATTAAAAAATATTTTGTAATAAGCTGGTGGTAGCTTGTTTTAGCGTGGTAGCTCGGTGGTAGCTCAGCTAAAAAATCGCTAAAATTTTAAGATTAACATATTGATTTATAAAGATAATATTTTATAAACGCAGTCGATTTGTAATCAGTGGGTCGGGAGTTCAAGTCTCTCTGTCGGCACCATTAAAAACAAAAATGCGCCTTTATGGCGCTTTTTTGTTTTTAAAGTTGTTGAGATGTTTGAACTTTTGACCCACTTGGGTCGGGCTCGAGGATAAAAAACACCGTTGCTCCGGTGTTTTTTAGCGCAAGAGGCGTAGTTTTGTTATCTTTGTGCAGGCAATGTAAATTGCCAAAACAAAGATTAAAAAACAAGTGACCGCAGCGAGTTGGCGAACTTTGAGAGCCTTACGAGCCAGAACAAGTCTCTCTGTCGGCACCATTAAAAAAGCCTCCATTAAGGAGGTTTTTTTGTTAAATAGTTTCTATAAAAACACATAATGATAATAACTTATTAATAGTGTAGTAAAAGTTACTTATGAAATCAATTGTCGGTGGTGTGCCTTCAAAAGAGCAGGTCGAGAGCTGGTTTGCATCATCTGCGTGTTCTGGCGGCTGTAATAAAATTTTTTGAATTTTATTTTTTATTGAATTGACGCGTCGAGCGGATTGAAGCGCAGCAGCAAAGTGTTCCACATATCGTATTTATCTGCATATTTTTCCGAGAAGATTTTATATGGTGAACAGATATATACGGCGCGGCGTGCGCTCTCGGCCACAGAGCGGAAGAATGTGTCGGAATTATAGCGGCTTTGGTCGAGGATTTCAACATCTTCAACACTGCCGTCTTGGCGCAGAGAGGCTCTGATTTCAATTATCATATTTTGGGCGCCTTTGGCTCCGGGGTCTAAGTTCCAGCAAGCGCGCAAGCGTCCGGCAATTGCGTCAAGCTCTGAAACAGACAACTCACTGAAATAGGAGCCGCCGGTTCCGCCTTCAACACCCATGTTTTTGACCTCGGTGCCTTCTTTGATTTCGGCAGTTTGGTTTTCTTTGGCAAGGTTCTTTTCCAAATCATCAACCGAGGCCAGCAGGCTCTTTAATGGGTTGGCCAGTTCAGGCGTCTTCTTTGCCTGAGGTTTGGGTTTTGTCTTGGGTTTGGGACGACGTTGCTGAACCGGAACAATTTTTTCTTTGTGTTTTTTTGTTTCGGCCTTTTTTTCTTCTTTGGTTACCAAATAATCATTTTTTGGTTTTTCAACCTCTTCAACCACGGCTTTGGGTTTTTCCGTTTGTTTTTGCGGCTCTTTCTTTTCAGCCTCTTTTTTAGGTTCTTCTTTTGGTTCCGGTGCAGTATAGTTTTCGACCTTGCGTTTGACCGTGCTGGCGGCTTTGTCCTCTTTGCCTATTTTGGCTTTGGGGGGAAGGTTGGTCATTTCTGAGATTTTGACTTTGTTTAAGTCAACGATAATCGGGACTTGTCTCATGGCGCTCGAATCGTGCCAAAATGTCGGCAAATCCACCAAAAAGATGAGAAATACCACCAAGTGCAAAGCTAAAGATTTGTATAAAGAGTCCTTCATATGCGTTTGTTCTGCCCTTATTTTTTAGACTTTGTTCGCAAAGGTTTGCTCTGGGTTTGTAAGCCGACTTTTTCAAATCCGGCTTCTTTTAGCAAAGCCATAAGTCCGATAACGCGGCCGTAGTTTGCGCCTTGATCGCCGGAGATGGTGACGGTGACATCTGCATTTTCACCACGAATTGCTTGCAGTTTTTCGATGATTTTATCTTGCGGAATTTCGTTTTCGCCAATGTAATAATAGCCTTCTTTGTCGACACTTACGGTAATGCTGGTATCTTTTCCTTCAAGTGATTTGCCGCCGACTTTGGGCAGATTTACCGCAATGCCGGTTGTCATCAACGGTGCAGCTACCATGAACACAACCAGCAATACCATCATGACATCCATCAGATTTGTCATGTTGATATCGGCGTTGCGGCGTTTTATGCGCTGGTGATGACGGTTAACATGTTGCGGAATAAAGGTCATGATTATTCTCCTGCCATTTCGGCCTTAATGGCCGTGTCATCAATCTCACGCGATAAAATGCTTGAGAATTCGGCCATAAAGTTTTCAAGTCCGCCGGCATAGCGGTCAATGTCTGAAGAGATTTTGTTATAAGCGACAACGGCCGGAATCGCCGCAATCAATCCGAATGCGGTGGTGAACAGCGCTTCGGCAATTCCGGGGGCGATTGCTGACAGAGAATTTGTCTGTGTGGCGGCAATGGCATTAAAGCTGTTAATAATCCCCCATACCGTGCCGAATAAGCCGACCAAAGGTGCAACCGAACCGGTTGAGGCCAAAAAGCCCATGCGCGTATCTAAAGCCTCAAGCTCTTTATCCATTGAAACCTCCATGGCTTTTTCAATGCGTTGTTGCAGCGATACACCGCGCAGGCCGCGGTCAGTCTTTGATTTTAAGATATTGGTTCTTTTCCATTCTTTCATGGCGGAGATAAACATGGCAGACATCGGATCGCGCGGGCGGTTGCCGATTGATTCATACAATCTGTCTAATGAGCCGCCGGACCAAAATCTTTCTTCAAAAGCTTTGGACAAGCGTTTGACCTGTCTCAAGGTGCCAATTTTTTCAATAATGATTGCCCAGGACCAAACTGATGTGGCTATTAATCCAATCATGACGACTTTGGTGACCATGTCTGAGGCCCAGACCATGTCCCACATTGACATTTGTGATGCGACGTTGGTTGTGACATCGGTTAAAGTTTGTGTATCCATATTATCCACCTTAAATGAAAAAAAATCTTCAAAATTAGGCTTATTCATATCATAAATTATTAAATTTTCAATTAAATTATTTATATATTTGCATAAAAAAACAGCTCTAAGCGGTGGCTTAGAACTGTTTTGTTTTTTTACTGCAACTTAGCGGCTTCAGCGGCTAAGTCTTGATTGAAAAGCTTGTTGCGATAAGCTTTCTCAATGTCCTTGCTGCTGATGAAAGCCTTCAATTCTCCGCTCTTAAAGCTGTATCCGCAGCGGGTGCGGTTGAATGTGGCTTTTACCGCTGTTGTTTGGCAGCCGCAGATGTTGATTAGTGGAGAAATCCTGTCATTGAGAATATCAATGAAGAGATTTTTATTTTCCTTAAACAACAAGACGGCGTTTAAGTCTTTTTCAGAGTCTTCATTTTGGGTAACAATGATGCCCCAAGCTAACTCACTCGGTTTTACTCCGAAGCGGTTGGCAAAAAAACTTTTTTTCATAATCTGAACAGCCCGAATCGGGGTGTTTTTTCTTTTTTCCATATTCATAATAATTTATCTTTAATTCGTTTCTGGACAAAATATAGCATAAAAAAATTATTTTGCAAGTGTTTTTTTGTCTTAACAAAATATTTATCTTATGGTATTATGCTTAATATAAGAATTGGTCGAATATGGATTAAATAAGATGCCAAACAAAATAATAATAGACGAAATTACAACCCTCCGCTTGTTGCATGATACGCGGAAAAATATGCAGAAATACAGTCAAGGGCAGAAAACGGCACCTGTCAAAAAGGCCTTAATCGAAGGTTATGCTTTATTTGGTGATGAAAAAGCAGCCGGTCAAAAGGTCAAAGATATTCTTTTGGCGCAAATATCAGAGGTTAAATTTAATCCTTATGCTTATAAATCAACGACCAAAGAAGAAGACAAAGCTCAGCAAAAGGCGGTTAAAAAAGCTGCGGGGCAAAATAAAAATACGCTTTTGCTGAAAAAGCAGATTTGTGAGGAGATTGCCTATCAGCAAAGTTTGGGGAAAATGACGGATGTTTCTCCTGATGACGAATTTTGCACCGTGGGCTTGGATAAAGACAATTTTTATGTTAAGATTGCCGGTCGCGATGAGCCTTTGACTTTTAAGCTGTTTCAGTACAAAGGAAAGTTTTTTTCTTCTTTGGGGCGAAAGGCCGTGACAGATCCGAAATATGCCAAGAAAGGTTTTGATAACAGCACTTATAAGATGTTGTCAGCGTTGGAAAATAAGGAATTTACGCTTCAAGAGGTTGAAAAAGTGGCCAATGTCGGAAAAAGGTATTTGCCGTCTATGTATAAAGGATATTTGGGGATTGATAAAGCGGCCGAACTTAGCCCCGAACAGCAAAAAGAGCTGGATATATTGAACTCGTTGACGGCTGCCGACCAATTGCGCTTTGTGGCCGGGGTTAAACAACGCACGAAAGATATTCAAAATCATCAGAAGTTTTTTGATGAAGTGCAACATCTTAAAGAGCCGCTCAAACTCATCAGAGATGAAAAAGCGTTGCAAGATTTATTTAAGCGTCATGCTTTGCCCGATAATGCCGCATTGGTGCAGGAAGAATTTATTGATAGCACCGTTAAAGCAGATAAAGCAAATATATGGAACGGTTTTACCAAAGCGCAAGACGGAAACAGTCGGTTTTCTGATTATGATATTTTTATTTCAAATTTAATCTCGAAGAACAGCGCTATTTTTAAGGAGGCTTATAATTTTGAAAGCGGGCAAGATGTCAAGGCTCCGATTAAAACCGCGTTTGCTAAAGTAAAATCGTTATCTATTCCGCCGTTGCCTAATGAGCTGTGCGCAGAGATTGTGGCACTCGGAATTTTTCAGCAAGGGGTTTTTAATCAGCCAAGCGATGATAAACTGGCTAAGATGAATCAGCTGTTGAATGAATTTAACCTGAACATCAATTTTCTTGAAGAGCCGGTTGTTAAAGCGCCTGATGAAACTATTGCATCCGGTGCGGCACAGCTGAAAATCGACCGCAATGCTTTTGAAGAAGATAAGCGCACGCCGGTTTATAATACCCAGAAAAAGCTGTTTCATAAGCAACTTTCTAAAATGGGGGTAGAGGCGGTTGATGAAGAATCGACGCATCATTATTTGGCCCTGAAATATAACGGTTTTGTCGGCAAACGTCTGAACAGCTCGGCAAATTATGTATCAACCGCGCGAGAACATCCGTGGAATGTTGACGGACATCATATGACACATCAGTTTGATACGGCCGGAGAATTTTTGGTGGCTGATGACAAAGGTGCACTTTCTCTTATGGATTTTAACCGCTTGCGCAAAAGTTTTAATAATGGTGGAAACTTAACGCTGCGAATTCCTATTTTGCAAGTCAGAGATGCTCCGAATGAGCCTTTTTATGACTTGTTGCCTTCTCCGGAAAATAATGAGGGCAGAAGCGGCTATATTGCTTGTGATAAAAATGCAAAAGAGATTATTGCCGTGCCGGCTTATTGTCTGGACGGGAAGGGCGGACGTCCGATCTCAAAAGAGAGGGAATAATGTTAAGAGCGATTTTAATTTTACCGTTTAATGTTTTGATAACGCTACCGATTATCATTTTGTGGTATTATGGCGGAAGTTTGATTGTGCCAAAGTTTTCTGCGGCTATGGTTTTGATGCTTTTGTTTTTTATCAGCGGATTTGCCCTTATGATTAAGACTATTTCTCTTTTTGTTCATGTCGGAAAAGGCTCTCTTGCCCCGTGGAACCCTACGCAAAAGTTGGTTATCATCGGGCCGTATGCTTATGTGCGCAACCCGATGCTGCTCGGGGTTTTTCTGGTTCTGGCCGGTGAGGCTTTGTTGTTTCAAAGTTGGGCGTTGTTAATTTATCTTTTGGTCTTTATTGTGATTAATGCCTTTTATTTTCCTCTTTCAGAAGAAAAAGGCTTGCTGAAGCGCTTTGGTGAAGACTATGCTGATTATAAAAGGAATGTTCCTCGTTTTATTCCTCGCCTTACGCCTTATAAAAAACGCAAATAAAACCTTAGATTGCTATTGCCAAACAAAAGATTTTGTTATAAAAACAAAAGAAAAAATTTGTGAGGTTTAATGCAATGACAGAAAAGTTTTATATTACGACACCAATTTATTATCCTTCCGGTTCTCCGCATATCGGTCACTGTTATACAACCGTGGCCTGTGATGCTCTTGCTCGTTATAAACGCGCTAAAGGTTTTGATGTTTTGTTTTTGACCGGAACAGATGAACATGGTCAAAAAATTGAGGAAAAAGCCCAAGCGGCCGGATTAGATCCCCAAACTTATGCCAATAATGTGGTGGCGGAATTTAAAAAACTTTGGACGTTTATGAACGTGTCTTATGATCGCTTTGTTCGTACGACCGATGATTATCATATTAAAACCGTGCAATATATTTTTGAAGAGCTTTATAAAAGAGGATATATTTATAAAAGTGAGTATAAAGGCAAATATTGCAAGCCTTGTGAAAGTTTTTGGACTGATTCTCAGTTGGTTGATGGAAAATGTCCGGACTGTGGTCGTGATGTGGTTGAAACCTCCGAAGAAGCTTATTTCTTTAAACTTTCTGCTTTTGCCGACAGGCTTAAAGCATTGCTTGAAAGCGGTGATTTTTTATTGCCCGAAAGCCGTGTCAACGAAATGGTCAACAACTTTATTAAACCGGGGTTGGCTGATTTATGCGTTTCTCGTACAAGCTTTAAGTGGGGTGTGCCGGTTACGTTTGATGATAAGCATGTGGTTTATGTGTGGATTGATGCTTTGTCAAACTATATTTCTGCGCTTGGCTACCACAACGACACTTATCATGATTTTGAAAAATTTTGGCCGGCCGATGTGCATATGATGGCCAAAGAAATCGTGCGTTTCCACTCTCTGGTGTGGCCGGCGATTTTAATGGCGCTTGATTTGCCAATGCCTAAAAAACTTTATGCTCACGGCTGGATTACCATGGGTGATAAAAAGATGAGCAAATCGCTTGGCAATGTGGTTAACCCGTTTGTGTTGGGGGAGCGCTATGGGGTTGATGCGCTGCGTTATGAAATTTTGCGCGAAATGCCTTATTCCGGTGACAGCATGTTTGTCAGCGAGTTGTTTTTGCAGCGGATTAATACCGATTTAGCAAATAATCTCGGTAATCTTGTTTCGCGCACAACCTCTATGGTACAAAAATATTTCCAAGGCACTTTGCCTGCCGAACGCGAAGCTGATGCACTAGATGCGGAGTTGATTGCCGTTGCTGAGGCTGCTCCGAAGAAAATGGAGAACAAGCTTAATGCTATGCATATCAGCGAAGCTTTGGAAGAGATTTTTGTGTTAATCTCTCGTGCCAATAAATATATTGATGAAACAACGCCTTGGGCTTTGGCTAAGGATGAAAGCAAGAAAGTTCGTTTGGCAACGGTTTTGTATAATCTGCTTGAAACCATTCGTATCAGCGCGATTATGCTGGAGCCGTTTATGCCTAACACGATGCCTGAAATCTTGAAGAGAATCGGGGCCGGTGCTGAGGAAAGAAAATGGGACAGCATTTATACCTTCGGCAAGCTTAATTCGCAAGCAACCGTTACTCTCGGTGAGCCGTTGTTCCCACGTATTAATATTGAGCAAGAGCTTGCTTTTCTTGCTCCTGATCAAGAAAAGTCTGCTTAAGCTTAGTAAAGGGGCAGGGGAGCTTGCCCCTTTTTTCTTGACTTATCTGGCAAAAAGATTAAGAATATAAAAAGAGCGATTGCTCTGAATGTGGATTTAACCTGACTTGTCCCGCAATAGAGGACTAAATAAGGAGGATTTGATATGTTTAAAACTGCTGAGGCCGTATCTCTTGGGCATCCTGATAAAACAGCCGATTATATTTCAAGCTTTATTTTAGATTGTTTTATAAAACAAGACCCTTATGTTAAATATGCCGTTGAGGTTATGATTAAGGGAAACACCGTTGTGCTTGGCGGTGAAATTAAAAGTGCGTTTTCTTTTGCTGATGAAGCGATTAAAGAGTTTGTCCTTATGGCTCTGTCCGAAATCGGTTATTCAAAGGATTATGCCGCGATTTGGAAAGATAAGGCGATTGAGCCCGACAAAGTAAACGTGATTAATCTTATTGGTATCCAATCATCTGAAATCAACCAAGGGGTTGAACAAAACGGTTGGGGCGACCAAGGGGTTTATGTCGGTTATGCTTGTCAGGGGGAAAATAATATTAGTGCGGAACAAAACTTGGCTCGCAAATTAAACGCTGCACTTTATAAAAAAGCGCTGAGTTCTAAAAATCTGGGATTGGATATTAAAACACAAATTACGTTGAATGATGACGGAAAAATTGCAACGGCTATTGCCGCTGTTCCGATGTTGGAAAAAGAAGAGTTACAAGATTTTGTTATTCATATTTTAGGGCAGAAGCCAGAGCAAATTATTATTAACGGAACCGGTGATTATACGCTACATTCTTCCGTTGCTGATTGCGGGGTTACCGGTCGGAAGCTGTGTTGTGACTTTTATGAAGCGGCAAGTCCTATCGGTGGCGGAAGTCCTTGGACCAAAGATGCCAGCAAAGCTGATTTAACGCTTAATCTTTATGCGCGAAAATTGGCGCTGGAAAATCTGAAAGATAATGATGAATGTTTTGTTTATCTGTCTTCGTGTATCGGGCAATCTGATTTGCCGAGCGGCGAGATTAAAACCATAAAAAACGGAAAAATTGAAACGCACAAGTTATATAAAATTTTCAGCCCGAAGACGTTGATTGACTATCTTGGGCTGAATAAACCTGTGTTTACGGCTCTGTGCCGAAAATCTGTCGGCTTGTGAGGCTATTTGAGCTGGGCTCGGTAGAGCGAAGCGTAGACGCTGTTTTCCATTTTGAGAAGTTCTTCATGAGAGCCGGATTCTACGATTTCGCCATAATTAACCACCACAATCTTGTCGGCGTTGCGTACGGTCGACAGGCGGTGTGCAATGATTAAGACGGTTCTATCTTGCATTAGGTTATCAATAGCTTGCTGCACAACGGCTTCTGACTTGTTATCAAGGGCCGAAGTTGCCTCATCTAAAATCACTATCGGGGCGTTTTTCAAAAAGGCGCGCGCAATGGCAATGCGTTGCTTTTGACCGCCGGAGAGAAGGACGCCTCTTTCTCCAATCCTTGTATTTAAGCCGTCTTTCAGGCTTTTTATAAATTCATCAAGGCAGGCCATGGTTATGGCTTTTTTGATGTCGTCGTCAGAGGCGCTTTCGTTTCCTAAGAGGATGTTTTCTTTAATGGTGCCATCAAATAAGAAATTATCCTGAAAGACAATAGCAATATTTTGGCGCAGAGAATCAAGATTTAAGTCTTTTATATTGGTTCCATCAATTAAAATCTGGCCACTGTTATTGCCCAAATCATAAAAGCGAGGAAGCAGGCTTATTAAGGTGCTTTTACCGCCGCCGGAGTTGCCGACAAAGGCAATCGTTTGGCCTTTTTTGATAATCAGATTAACATGCTTTAATACCGGACGCCCTTTTTCATAAGCAAAAGAAACGTCTTTATATTCAATCTGGTCGTGGAGGCCGGTCATAATCTTGGCGTTTTCTTTGCTTCTGATATCCGGTATTTTATCTAACAAGCCAAAAACGCGTTCCATTGCCATTAGGGCCATTTGGACGTTGTTATAGTTATTGCCGATTGATTTTATCGGCGTATAAAGCATGATTAACGCCGCGATGAAGGAAACAAAACTGCCGGCGGTGATGGTGTGATGCACAATCAAATAGCTTCCGTACCAAATAACGGCGGCAATGCCTAAAGAAACAATAAAGTGCATTAATGGCGACATCATGCCGGTGCGCTGAATCATTTTAATCCCGAGGTGGAACACCGTGCGTAAAGTATCGCGAAAGCGTTGATTCTGGTAGTCATATAGGTTATAGGCAGAAATAATGCGGTTGCCGCTGAAGCTTTCGTTAAAATGCTTCATTACCTCTCCGCCCGAAAAAATGGTCTTATTCATGATGGAGTTAATTCTCCGGCGGACGGTTGATAACGGATATAGCGCCCCAAAAAGGATGACGACGGCAATTATGGCCAGCTGCCATGAATTGTAAAACAAAACCGCAACTAATGAAATCGAAGAAAATACACGGGTCGTGAATAATTTTAAATTAGCCAGCAAGCCATTGCAAGCCAAATCAACATCGTTGTTAAAGCGCATTAAAACTTCGCCGGAATTGGTCTTGTCAAAAAAAGCGGCGTCCATGTGCAGCAGTTTATTAAATAAATCCATTTTGACATCATTGGCAATTTTGCGCCCGACCCAAGTATTTAGGTAAGTTGCCGCATAATTTAAGCCGCTTTGCATGCTGCTGAATATAATAATTAAAATCGGGATATAGCTGGTTGCGGCAACGCTTTTTTCAACCATCACGACATCCATATAAGGTTTTAGCGCCCAAGCAATTACGGCATCCATTGAGCCAATCGGAATCGTAATTAAAACAGCAATAAGTGCACGAAACCAATAGGGACGAACATAAATCATCATTCGTTTGTAATTAGCAATGAATGAAGTTGAGGCGATTTTATTTTTTAAGTAACTAAACATGAAACATTCTTAAACATAACTATTGATACACCAAAAATATAGTTTATCAAATTTAATAACGCAAGGTGTTTCTGTTTTTTACTCAGTGAAATCAGAAGCGAAAATCGCGCTGGCCGTTTGATATATTTTCGAGGTTGGTCGTGGTTATGCTGCGTACCTTTTCATTAGAGATATTTGCAAGCTGCTCTTTAATGAGCTTTTCTCCGATTTGTTTGGTTTCGGGAGAAGCATAATCTTCCAAATATTCTTTAAGCGTCATTAAAGCATTTGGCAGGCAACAGTTGTGAATCTGTTTGTTTTTGCATAATGCCATAAAGCGGTCGCCGGTGCGGCCTTCGCGATAGCAAGCCGTGCAAAAGCTTGGGATATAGCCAATTTTCATGAGCCAAGCAACGACTTCATCCAAGGTACGTTTATCGCTGACATCAAATTGTTCTGATTTGTTGTCGTCTTCTTCAGGCGTTACATAGCCACCGACGCTGGTTTTGGAACCGCCGCTGATTTGGGATATGCCGTAGCGAATGACTTTTTCTCGGCAAGCCTGACTTTCTCTGGTGGAAATAATCATGCCGGTATAAGGAACGGCCAAGCGGATGCAGGCGACAAGCTTGGCAAAGGTATCGTCATCAATGCCGTTATCAAAGGCCGAAGGGTCAATATCATCAGCATGCTTAATTCGCGGAACGCTGATTGTATGAGGGCCGACGCCGTGGACCGCTTCCAAATGTTCGGCATGCATCAACAGTCCCGTGAATTCATAGCGATATTTTTCCAACCCAAACAATACACCGAGCCCGACATCGTCAATGCCTCCTTCCATGGCTCTGTCCATGGCTTCCGTATGGTAAGCATAGTTATGCTTGGGGCCGGTCGGATGAAGTTTTTCGTAACTTTCTTTATGATAAGTTTCTTGGAATAAAATGTATGTTCCGATGCCGGCTTCTTTGAGCTTGCGGTAGTTTTCAACCGTGGTGGCCGCAATATTAACGTTTACACGGCGAATTGCGCCGTTTTTGTGTTTGATGCCATAGATGGTTTTTATGCATTCCAAAATATATTCAATCGGGTTATTAACCGGATCTTCTCCAGACTCAATTGCTAAGCGTTTGTGTCCCATGTCTTGCAAGGCAATTACTTCTTTGGCAACTTCTTCTTGGGTTAATTTTTTGCGCGCAATATGCTTGTTTTTGGCGTGATAAGGGCAATAGACGCAGCCGTTGACGCAATAATTTGACAGATAGAGCGGAGCAAACATAACAATGCGGTTGCCGTAAAATTCTTTTTTGATTTCCTCAGCCAGTTTAAAAATTTCTTCGTTTTTTTCCGGAATTTCACAATCAAGCAAAAGCAAGGCTTCACGGTGATTTAAGCCTTTGCACAAACGAGCCTTGGCAATCACCTGATCAATCATTTCAGGGTTATTTTTATGTTCGTCGGCGAATCTGAGAGAATCTAAAATTTCGTCATGGCTGATAAACTCCTCAGCCTTTAAGGAGTTAGGATTATACATTACTTTCTATTCTCCGCTTTAGGGGCAGGTTGTACTTTCCCCTCAGGTTAAAACTATGGCTGATATAGCAAAAATTTGCTCAAATGGCAAGTGCTTTTTTATGACATAAAATTGGAATAAGCAACTTTACACGATACACCGTCCAAGCGGCCGATGGCTCCGCTTAAAGCCGCTATGATGTCTTCCGGAGCGTCTAGGGCGATGCTGATGATGTTTATGTTTTTTGCGCGATACGGAATTCCCATGCGGCCGATAATGTATTCTGCGTAGCGGTGCAATAAGGTGTTTAACTCATTTACCGCCGTTGTTTTTTCTACAATAATTGCAAGCAAAGCTACTCTTTGAACCATGTCATTTTCCTCTTAATATTAACGACCATGATTAGACTATCAAAATTATATAATTTTTCAAATATTTTCTTAAAATTTAATCTTTTGATAAATATTTCATGTTAGATTATGAAAATAACAAACTAAAGGAGCAAAACCATGGCACAATTTGATAATAAAATGATTCAGGAAGCCGCTTATTATATTTGGAAAAATAACGGTTGTCCGGCAAACTCAAGCGCTCATGACTGGAGTGCGGCGATTGAACAGTTGGAACGTCAAGATGCATTAAATGTTGCACGTGCCGTTTCTAACCAATATAGCCGTTGCACGTTTTTGCCTGATATTAAACTTCACATTAATGATGTTCAGGCTAAACAGCTGCCGATTACTTTGGCAAAGGCTTTTTCTTTAACCAAAATTGCTTCGGCAACGGTTAAAGCACCGGCTAAAAAAACTGCTGCGAAAAAAACTACGGCTTCAAAAAAAGCTTCAGCTAAAAAGACGAAGAAATAGTTTTGAATTGAGAAACAAAAACCGCGGAAAATCCGCGGTTTTTGTTTGCCTAAATTTTAGGACGATACGGCAGTAAGCGCACAGCATTTAATATTGCTATGACCGATACGCCGACATCGGCAAATACCGCAGCCCAGATTGATGCGTAGCCCAAGGCGCCGAGTGCTAAGACCAAAAGCTTAACCCCAATCGCAAAGACAATATTTTCTTTGGCGATGAAAATTGTTTTCTTGGCAATTTTGAGAGCCGAAATAATCTTTGAGGGTTCATCGGTCATGATGACAATATCAGCAGCTTCCACTGCAGCGTCAGAGCCGATGCCTCCCATGGCAATGCCGATATCCGAGCGCGCCAAAACCGGCGCATCATTAATGCCATCGCCAATAAAAACAAGTTGTCCGTTGGCTGATTTTTTGCTCAAAAGCTGCTCGATTTTTGATACTTTATCGGTTGGCAAAAGTTCGGCGTGAACCTTGTCTAAACCAAGTTTTTTACCAATCTTGCGGCCGATTTCTTTGCGGTCGCCGGTGAGCATGACCGTTTCTTTAACCCCATGGGTTTTCAAAAGAGAAATGGTTTTAGCAGCATCGGGTTTTATCTCGTCTTCAATTTTAATATAGCCGGCGAGCTTTTGGTCGTATAAGATATAAATAATTGTTCCGTCTTTTTCGATTTTTGGTTCAGCTATTTCATACTTATCAAGAATTTTTTTATTGCCGACGGAAATTTCTTTACCGGCGATTTGGGCTTTAATGCCGCAACCTGCAATTTCTTCTACGTTTGAAATATCCTTTAGGTCTACCTCTTTTCCAAAAGCCTGTTTGATAGAGGTGGCAATCGGGTGATGCGAATAAGCTTCAACCTTGGCGGCATTTTGCAACAGGGTTTCTTTGCTGCCTATAAAGGTAGTGATGTTGGTGACTGTGAAGTTGCCTTTGGTCAGGGTTCCGGTTTTATCAAAAACAAAAATCTCAGCGCGAGACAAGGCTTCAAGGTAGTTTCCGCCTTTAACCAAAACACCGCATCTGGAAGCTGCGCCCATGCCGGCAAAAAAGCTTAGTGGAATCGAGATGACTAATGCACAAGGGCAAGAAATTACCAAAAAAGTGATGGCACGATAAATCCATTCCTTTAAGCCGAGCGCACTGCCCAGTAAGGGCGGTAAAAAGGCCAGAACTAAAGCAATAATAACCACAGTCGGTGTGTAATAACGGGCAAAGCGTGTGATAAAAGCTTCGATTTGTGCTTTTTTTGAGCCGGCGTTTTCGACTAAATCCAAAATGCGCGAAACGGTTGAATCTGAGAAAACACTGGTTGTTTTTATTTCTATAACCCCATTTAAATTAACGCTTCCGCTCAAGACATTTTCGCCTTTTGTAACATCGCGCGGTAAAGATTCTCCGGTTAAGGCCGAGGTGTTTAAGCTGGCGTTGCCTTTGATAACTGTGCCGTCAAGCGGAACGCGCTCTCCGGGCTGAACAACAATGATTTCTCCTAATTTGACTTCTTCCGGTGATACGGTTATTAATTCTTTTCCACGCTTGACGTGCGCATAATCAGGGCGGATATCCATCAGAGCGGCAATGGATTTGCGCGATTTGTTGACCGCGTAGGACTGAAAAAATTCACCGACTTGGAAAAACAGCATTACGGCGACAGCCTCTGTGTATTCTTGCAAAGCGAAAGCGCCAAAGGTTGCTATCGTCATTAAAAAATTTTCATCAAAGACTTGACCATTGCGAATATTGCGGGCGGCTTTAAGCAAAATCGGGGTGCCGACAATCAAATATGCCGCAATTAAAAGTGCTAGTTTTATCATTTGCGGCAGAGGAAAGAAAGCGCCGGCAAATAAAAAAGCGGCAATGATAATTTTTATGAGCTGTTTTTTCAAAGTTTTGGTCATTGGTTATCTCCGTTTTATAACAATTCACAATCCGGTTCAATTTTGCTGATGATTTTCTTAATTTCGGTGATGAGTGCGTTTTCATCACGGTCAAATTCTATTTCAACCTTTTGGGTAAAAAAGCTAACGGAAGCGGATTTGATGCCGTCAATTTTTTTGATAGCGTCTTCGATTTTGGCAGCGCAGTTGGCGCAATCCAGATTTTCGAGTTTATAAGATTTTTTCATTTTTTCCTCCGTTTAATATGTAAACGATTAAATATATGTTTAATTGTATAATGAAAAAACGAAAGTGTCAAGCGGAAAAGTGATAAGAGAAGTATGAATAGTGCAAAATTTTTAGCGCAAAGACTTAAAAACGTATTTACAAGGGGCATTGGATGTCAAAGACATCGTCTATGGCGCGGTGGAGAAGGGTGGCTTCCGGTGTGTCGGAAAGTTTGTAATACATCTCTTTACCGTTACGGCGGGCGGATATTAAACCCGCTTGTTTAAGCAATCTTAAATGGTGCGATACGGCCGGAGAGCTCATTTCTACCGTGGCAGCAATGTTATTCACACAGGTTTCATGGTGGCACAAAAACCACAAGATTTTTAGTCTTGTCGGGTCACTGATGAGTTGAAAAGTCATTGAAACTTTTTCAAAATCTGATGATTTTGGCATTTTCAGCCTTAGTGTTTGCTCTTGGTCATCATGTGTGTGAAAGCAATTGCATTTTGCCATGAAATTTCTCCTTAACCAAAGTGTATAACAGAATTTTGTTAAAAGATATTAAATTTTTTTTCACATAAATTTCTCCTTACTTTGAAAATAGTCTTGAAAGCATGGCGAATTTATGATATAATCGAGTCGTGAAGGCAAACGAGATAGGAGAAGTATTATGTTTATCTCACGACAAAAGGCGGTTTTAACCGCGGCGCTTTGTTTGGCGGTAGGAATTTCGCCTTGTGGCGCGAGAGCTGATAATTCTGTTATCAAGAGTGACGAGCAGCTTGTCTACACACTTCACACACACCTTTATGCTTCGTCACCAAGTTTGCCTTCTTCTGATGAATTTCAAATCGCGGCAGTTTGCTTTATTAATGATACTTCAGCTTGTGCCGATAGTTTATTTAGCGGCAAAGAAAACGGCAGCGGTAATAATGTCCCGAGTTTTGACCTTAATCCCAACAAGCGTTGTCAGAACGAAGGCTATACGATTACGAGTTGTCCTGATGGTTATAAAGCCGGCGGCAAGAAGTGTCCTTATGGAGCTTATTATTCGGAATGTGTAAAAGCTTGCCCGAGTGATTATGTGACTTGTGAAGAACCACATATCGGGGTTGGTGAGTCTTGCGACGGAAAATACGCGTCATGCACTTGCACGCCATGCGGCGCCGGATATGACAACACGACTATTCCCGAAGGTTATGTCCAAGACGGAGAAAGTTGTCTCGATTGCGACGGGCAGACAAAATATAAAATCAAGCCTAATCCTTGTGATGGCTTTATGGATTGCGGTTCTATGGGTGGTGAAGCCGGTGCCGCGACTTGTTTGTCCGGCACAATCACGAAATATGATAACTGCAAAGCTTGTCCGAATTTAGGAACTTATACGAGTTGCCCTAGTGGTTCAGTCTGCGAATATGAAGACTGTTCGGGTTTGTGGTACGCCACCGGATGTAAAAGCGGTTACACGGATTATTGCGACTATTGCGCAATGTAAGAAAACAAAGGAGAAAGAAGATGAAAAAATTACTCTATACAACAACAGCATTTGTTCTTTGTGGCGGCATTGTGCAAACAAATGCGGCTTGTATCGCCACCCCAAGCTGTACGGCAATGGGCTATACCAGCACATCAAGCTGCACCAACGGTATTAAATGTCCGTTCGGGGAATATTGGAATTGTGCGAATAGTGATTTGAGCAATAAGATAACGGAGTTGGAAAACAAAATTAATTCCGGTGCGGGAGCGGATCCCAGTGATAAAACTTATGACTGCAAAATCGGAGATATATTTTATTCGGATTGGACTTGTTCTACCGAGGTTGATGCAAATAAAACGCCGATTGCAGTTGTGGTTTACATGGATGGCGCCGGACATGGGCAGGCATTGGCTTTGAATTCAATTGGAAGGTATTATTGGCAAATATGTTCTTTGAATGAAGATGGCCTTAACTATACTTGTAAAGATGCGGGGGCTGTTCCAAATTATAGTAGTCGTGATTCTGCATCTAAAGATTTTAATAGTTGTATTAATACCCACATGTTAGTTGCTTCCGGCACATCAAACGATTTTCCGGCAGCATGGGCGGCAACTTATTATAAAACAGCAGGAACGGAAGCAGGAGATTGGTGCTTACCGGCAGCAGGAATATTTACCTCATATTATAATAACAAAGATGCTGTCAATGCTGGATTTGATAAGGTTGGGGGCGTAAAATTTTCCTCTGGGTGGTCATCAACAGAATCAGATAATTGGTATGCATGGCGTGGGTATCTTAGTCAATCATCTGGTATTTATATTGATTATGGTTATGATGGTAAACAAAATAGTTATCAAGTTTATCCTGTCCTTGAGTTCTAATCATAATAAAAAAGCGGGGCATTTGCTCCGCTTTTTTATTATTTCGTAGCTTGTTTGGCGTCGATGATTTTAAGGGCGTCTTCCAAGCTCAAGGGTTTGCCCTGCATATCTTTCGGAATTGCGAAGTTGCTCTTGCCGCATTTGAGGTAAGGGCCGTAGCGACCGTTATTCAATGTGATTTCAGCCTTTAACTTCGGGTGGGTGCCAAGGGCAACGCCGGCCGGACGCTCAACCGCGCCGGATAAAATCTCTTTGGCACGTTCCAGTGTGATATTAAATATCGTATCGGTTCCGGTCAGAGATTTTGACTTGTTTCCCTGTTTGATGTATGGGCCGAATTTGCCGCTGCTGACGATTATTCCTTCGCCTAAATCAAAGGGGAGGCTCAATAATCTTTGGGCTTGTTCCAAGGTGATTTCTTCTGCCGTGATGTTTTTAGGCAGCGAAGCACGTTTGGGTTTTTCGGTTGTGGCCGTGGCGTCTTCGCCTAACTGGACGTAAAAACCGTAAGGGCCTTTCTTAAGATATATTTTTAAGCCGTTCATTTCGCCCAATTCTTTGTCTTCGGCAGAGGCCGGACGCGGCGTGTCTTTTTCTTCCTCGTCTTTGACATCGGTCAAAGGTTTGGTGTATTTGCATTCCGGATAATTTGAGCAACCAATAAAGGCGCCGAATTTACCAAACTTAACGCTCAATCTTCCTTGTCCGCACATCGGGCAGGAGCGCGGGTCACTGCCGTCTTCACGCGGCGGAAACAGGTGATGTGACAAAGCCTCATCAATGCGGTCAATAACCTCGGTGATTTGTAACGGTTTTACCGCGTCAATGTTTTTGATGAACTTGGCCCAGAAACCGCTCAAAAGCTTTTTCCATTCCATTTCACCGGCGGAGATGTCATCTAAAAATTCTTCCAGTTGTGCGGTGAAGTCATATTCAACATATTTGCGGAAAAAGTTTTCTAAGAACACGGTCACGATGCGGCCGCGATCTTCCGGTATAAATCTCAATTTTTCAACACGGACGTATTTGCGTTCTTGCAAAACCGAAATAATCGTCGCGTAAGTTGACGGACGTCCGATACCTAATTCTTCAAGCTTTTTAACCAGACTAGCTTCGGTAAATCTCGGCGGTGGGGTGGTGAAGTGTTGTTCGGTGCGAATTTCGCCTTTGGTCATGCGTTCGCCTTCATCAACCTTAGGCAAAATGCGGTTTTCTTCATCCTCGTTATCGTCATCTTTGCTTTCTTGGTACAAACGCAAGAAACCGTCAAAGGCAATGACTTGTCCGCTGGCTCTTAAAACAATTTGTTTATCATCAGAATTAAAGTCGATGCTGACTTTATCTAAGATTGCCGGATTCATTTGGCAGGCAATCGTACGCTTCCAAATCAGTTCATAAAGCTTATAGCCGTCTGGGTCAAGTTTTCCTTCCATCTTTTTGGGGGTGTTCATGACATCGGACGGACGAATCGCCTCGTGAGCTTCTTGGGCATTTTTGCTCTTGGTTTTATATTCTTTGGCTTGTTTTGGAAGATAATCAGGGCCAAAGTATTTGGTAATCGCTTCACGGCAGGCGGCAATTGCTTCTTCAGACAGATTGACCGCGTCGGTTCTCATATAAGTGATGATACCGGCTTCATAGAGTTTTTGTGCAACCTGCATGGTTTTCTTGGCCGAGAAACGGAGCTTGCGCGCGGCTTCTTGCTGCAGGGTTGAGGTGGTGAACGGTGGAGCCGGATAGCGGTTGGCCTTCTTTCTTTCAATTGAGGCAACGCTGAATTCTTGTGCTTCAATTTTAGCCTTGGCTTCTTCGGCCGAAGTTTGGTTCGGAATGTCAAATTTTTCGAGCTTTTTGCCGTCCAGCTGAATTAAATGCGAAGTTATCAGAGCTTGTTTGGCGGTCAATAAATCAACGTCAATGCTCCAATATTCTTCAGGTTTGAATTTTTCAATCTCAGTTTCGCGGTCACAAATCAGTCTTAAGGCAACCGACTGAACGCGGCCGGCTGATTTTGACCCCGGCAACTTGCGCCACAAAACCGGAGACAAGGTAAAACCCACCAGATAATCAAGTGCGCGGCGTGCCATGTAAGCCGATACTAAGTTATCGTCAATGCTTCTCGGATTTTTAATTGCCTCGGTGATGGCGTGTTTGGTGATTTCGTGAAAGACGACGCGCTCTATTTTTTTATCTTTCAAAACTTTATGAGCGTGCAGTTCTTCTAAAATATGCCAGGCGATGGCTTCTCCCTCTCTATCCGGGTCTGATGCCAAAACAATCGTGTCACATTCTTTTACGGCTTTAATAATGTCGGCAAGGCGCTTTTTGCCTCCGGGGCTTAGTTCCCATTTCATGGCAAAGTCATGATCCGGATCAACCGAGCCGTCTTTGCTCGGCAAATCTCTGATATGGCCGAAGCTCGCCAGAACTTTATAGTCTGAACCAAGGTATTTGTTAATGGTTTTGGCTTTGGCAGGAGACTCTACGATAACTAATTTCATGGCTCTTTTTCCACTTATTTCTTTAATAATGCTACTTTGTTGCCCGGAAGACGCTCTATCTTTCCTTCAAGCTCTAAATCAAGCAATTTTGCCGATAATGTGCCCGAATCTAAGCCGCTTTGGCGGATAATATCATCTATATAAGTTCCGTCCCGACTCAGATAATCCAGAAGATTTTCGCCTTCTTGCTCTTGAGGAATATCGACATTATTTTTGTCTTTGTCAAGGAGATTATCAAATAATTCTTGTTCTTGGGGTGTTTGTTTTTGCGGCAGAGGGCGAAGGGGTTTGGATAAGTGCGGCAAGATATCTTCGGCACTGTCAACCAAAATCGCGCCTTCTTTAATCAGCTTGTTGGTGCCGCCGGAGCGAGATTCCAGCGGAGACCCGGGGACGGCAAAAACATCGCGATTTTGTTCTAAGGCTAAGCGGGCGGTAATCAGTGATCCTGACTGCAAGTTTGCTTCAACCACCAAAGTGCCCGAGCTTATGCCGGCGACAATGCGGTTGCGGCGCGGAAAGTTTTGGGCTTGAGGGGTGGTTCCCAGCGGAAATTCGGAAATAATCAATCCTTGTTTGATGATTTGTTTATAAAGCGCGGCATTTTCTTCAGGATAAACAATATCAACGCCGGTGCCTAAAACCGCAATGGTGGCGCCTTGCTGGCCTTTGGCATATAATGCGCCTTTGTGGGCAGACGAATCGATACCACGCGCCATGCCGGAAACAACGATGACATTTTCTTCGGTTAGCTCATAGGCAATTCTGGAGGCCATTTTGCGGCCGTTTACGGTTGCGTTTCTGGAGCCGACTATTGCTACGGAAGGGGTGTGATTTAGCAGCTCAATATTGCCCAAGGCATAAATAATCGGCGGGGCGTCGGCAATGTGTTTCAGCATTTGCGGATAGGTTTCATCGTCATAGCTGATGAGGCGGCAACCGATTTTATGCGCTTTTTTAAGCTCGGCTTCGGCTTTGTCTTTGGCAAAGGGAGCAAAGCGCGGCGGAAGGTTTTCAAGGGCTTTTTCCGCGCTGCCGAAGTGCTTTATTAATTTGTGATAAGTTATTGCACCGATGTTTTCGGTGTTGATTAAGCGAAGCTGGGCGATGCGTTCCTTATCCGTAATCATTAGGCTTTTTTCTTAAATGAAATTTTGCTTTCTTCACCATGCAGAAGGCGATAGATATTTGCATGATGTCTGAGAATGATTATCAGCGCCATGACGGTGTAAAAACCGGTATGTACCGGATCGGTCATAAAGAAAGAAAAAAACGGAACGCAGGCGCAAGCGGTTAAGGCCGACAAAGATGAATAGCGGCTGGTGAAGGCAACAATCAGCCATACGCCAAGTGCTACCAAAGCCAAAGGCCAATAAGTGAACAAGATAAAACCAAAAGCTGAAGAGACGCCTTTGCCGCCTTTGAACTTTAGCCAAATCGGGAAGTTGTGTCCGAGAAAACCGCAGATACCGGCAATTAATCCGGCTACAATGTTGGTTGTGGTGATGTAACCAAAAAAGCTGTAAAAAGAATCCGGTGCAAAGGTTGTGGCAATCCAAGCGGCAATACCGGCTTTGAAGGCATCAAGCAATACGGTTAACAGAGCAAGGTCTTTGCGGCCGGTGCGCAGAACATTGGTGGCACCGATGTTGCCGGAGCCGATTTTGCGGATGTCGCCAAGGCCGCACATTTTGGTTAAAACCAGTCCGAAAGGAATCGATCCCAATAAGTATCCGCCGAGTGCTGATAAGCCGAATATAACTGCTATGCTCATGATATTTTCCTTGAAGATAATTAAACTTTTGTTTGTTATTGCACAATTTATTTTCTTTTGCAAGAATCTCTTTGCGGGTTTGTGTATGGTGCCGATAATGGCTTTGACTTTAGAAAATTTTATTTTATATTATTAGCAAAAGTTTTGGGGCGGAATGCAGGGAGAAGGTTTATGAAATCAATTTATAAGCGCGTGCTGATTAAGGTTTCTGGCGAAGGGCTTATGGGTGATGGGGCCTATGGGATTTCGGTAGAGGCGGTCAAAAAAGTGGCGGCGCAGATTAAAGAAGTTTATGAGGCCGGTGTTGAGGTTTGTATTGTGGTGGGCGGCGGAAATATCTTTCGCGGCGTGAAAGAAGCTTCTAAGGGAATTAAGCGCACGGTCGGCGATTATATCGGCATGATGGCAACGGTTATGAATGCCGTTTATTTGCAAAATGTTATGGAAGATATGGGGCTTGATGTCAGAGTGCTTTCGGGATTGGAAATTCCGCAAGTGTGCGAAAGCTATCGTTATCGCCGCGCAAAGCGTCATCTGGAGAAAAAGCGAATCGTGATTTTTGCCGGTGGTACCGGTAATCCGTTTTTTACGACCGATACCGGTGCGGTGCTCAGAGCATCGGAGATGGACTGTGATGCATTGCTTAAATCAACGCAGGTTGACGGGGTGTATGATTCCGATCCGTTGAAAAATCCTAAAGCCAAAAAGTTTGATGAAATTTCTTATAATGAGGTTATTGAAAAGCGGCTCGGGGTGATGGATTTGACCGCTATTGCCATGGCTCGTGAAAATAAACTCCCGATTATTGTCTTCTCTCAGCATGAAAAAAATGCTTTGCAAAAAGTGTTGGCCGGAAAGGGAAATTTCACAATCATTAAATAGGCTTTTTTCCGCGTGGTTTAAAAACTTCTTGCCAAAGGCGCTAAAATAAATATTATTGTAATCAACGTAAACTTTTTTTATAGGGTGTTAACCTCATGTCTGATTTTAATCAAATTAAGTCTGAAACAAAAACAAAAATGGATAAAACAATCGACTCTTTGAAGTCTGATTTCGGCGGGTTGCGCGCCGGCAGGGCTCATGTCAACCTATTGGATGGAATTATGGTCGAAGCTTATGGCAGCATGACGCCGCTTTCTCAGGTTGGGACAATCAGTGTGCCGGATGCCAGAACTTTGTCAATTTCAGTTTGGGACAGAGGTTTGGCTAAGGCGGTGGAAAAAGCTATTATGGAATCGGACTTGGGGCTTAATCCGGCATCAGACGGTCAACTTATTCGTATTCCTATTCCGCCACTTAGCGAAGAGCGCCGCAAAGAGCTTACAAAAGTGGCCGGTAAATATGCCGAGAATAACAAAGTGGCCGTTCGGAATCTGCGTCGTGAAGCCCTTGATGAAATTAAAAAACTTAAGAAAGATAATGCTATTTCCGAAGATGATGAAAAGCGTTTTGAAGCTGAAATTCAAAAGCTTACGGATGAAGCCGTTAAGAAGATTGAAGAGCTTTTGGCGCAGAAAGAAAAAGATATTTTACAAGTGTAGTTCTTTGAAATTTGGGGCGGCAGGCCTTTAAGGTGTTGCTGCTTTTGTCGTAACTTAAAAAAATTTTTTATTATTGATTAATGTCTGAGAAGAAAAATAGTTTAGAACATATTGCCATTATTATGGACGGTAATGGTCGTTGGGCGCAGAAGCGTAATCTTCCTCGTGCCGCCGGACATAAAAAAGGGGCCGAAGTCGTTAAAGAAATTGCTCAGGAGGCACACAAGCGCGGTATTAAATATTTGACGCTTTATGCTTTTTCGACAGAGAATTGGAATCGGCCAAAAGATGAGGTCGATACTCTTATGGGGTTGTTGCGCCAGTATTTGAAATCTGATTTTTCCGAGCTGCAGAAAAATAATATTCGAATCCGTGTTATCGGTGAACGCAATATGCTTGATAAGGATATTGTGGCTCAGATTGCTAAGCTTGAGAATGATACCGCGCAAAATACCGGAATGGTTTTGTGTCTGGCTATCAGTTATGGCGGTCGTCATGAGATTGTCAATGTGGCAAAAAAAATTGCCGCTTTGGTAAAAAAAGGTGATATGTCGGAAAGTGATGTTGATATTAAATTGTTTTCTGATATGCTCTATACGCAAGATATGCCTGATCCGGATTTGCTCATCAGAACCAGCGGTGAACAGCGCATCAGCAATTTTTTGTTGTGGCAGGCGGCTTATGCCGAATTGTTTTTTAGTCCGACTCTGTGGCCTGATTTTACCGCAAAAGAACTTGATGAAATTATAGAGAATTTTAATTCTCGGGAGAGAAGATATGGAAAAGTCTAAGAAAAGCTCTTTGATAAAACGTGCGGTGTCGTCAATTATTTTGGCGCCGATAACACTGTTTTTGCTCTTTCTCGGGGCGCCGTTTGTCAACTTGTTTGCAATTTTGTGCGGAACGCTGCTTTCTTGGGAATGGGCCACAATGGTGCCAAATAAGAAAAATGCGCTTTATGCCGCGGCTTATACCGCTTCGGTCGTGGTGGTTTGTATGATGCCGGCAGAGTTTATTTTCTTGACTTTAGCCGTGATGGCCGTTGCTGCAATTGTGGTGGCGGTTAAATCAAGAGGTGAAGAGCATCGGGCTTTGTTGATTTTGGGAGTTCCGTATATTTCTTTGGGAATCGGGGCTTTGGTTTGGTTCTATGCTTTGACCAATAGTTTGTTGTTAATTTGGTTCTTTTTAGTCGTTTGGGGCGTTGATGTCGGGGCATTTGTTATTGGTACTACGGTTAAAGGTCCGAAATTGGCTCCTTCAATCAGTCCGAACAAGACTTGGTCCGGCTTGATTGGCGGTGTTTGTGTTTCGGCTTTGGTTTCTTATGGATATTTTGCTCTGTTGGGCATGAGCTATGCTCTTTATTTTGCCGCTTTTGCTGCTGTGTTGGCTGTGATTGCGCAATGTGGTGACCTTATTGAATCAAAAATTAAACGCCATCTGAATCTGAAAGATTCCAGCAATTTAATTCCCGGACATGGGGGAATCTTTGACCGTGTTGACGGGCTTATTTTTGCGGCGCCTTTCGCCATTGTCGGTTTTATTGTTTTCTTTGTTGTGGTAGGATAGTCAGATTATGGAAATTATCAGCAATATTCTTTACTATGTTGTGCCGTTTATTGTTCTTCTCGGCGTATTGGTTTTTGTGCACGAGCTGGGGCATTTTCTTGTGGCAAGAGCCATGGGCGTGAAAGTTGATGAGTTTTCATTAGGCTTTGGTAAAGAGCTGTGGGGCCGTAATGATAAGAAGGGAACAAGATGGAAAGTTTGTGCTGTTCCTTTGGGTGGATATTGCAAATTTTTTGGTGATGAAGACGCATCTTCCGTTTCCGAATCGGAAAAGCTGAATAGTTTGCCGGCAGAGGAAAAAAAGCATGTCTTTCAGCTGATGCCGCCGTCTCGGCGAATTTTGATTGCGCTGGCGGGGCCGGCTGCTAACTATTTGTTTGCTATTTTGGTGTTTGCCGCTATCTTTTGGAGCTTTGGAAAAATGACTTTTCCGCCGGTTGTCGGTGAAGTTATTTCCGGCGGAGCCGCAGAAAAAGCCGGTATTCTTAAGAATGATAGAATCCTTGAAATTAATGGCAAAAAGATAAATGACTTTAATGACATTCGCTATGAAGTTGATTTGGCTGTTGATGGCAAGGTTGAGGTTGTGGTTCAACGCGGTGATGCGGTTAAAACCTTGAATTTTACGCTGGAAAAACTTGATGCTGCCGAAGGGGAAAATTCTGAAAATGTGCGTCCGATGCTGGGGATTAAGTCGGTTAATGTGGTGGAGCTTGACCAGGAGCCGCTGTCTTTGGCGGAAGCTGTTCGTGATGCGTCGGTTGAAACTTGGGATATTACGGTTGCAACCCTGCGCGGCGTTGGTCAGATGTTGACCGGAAAACGCGGCGGTGAAGATGTGGGCGGTATTATTCGCATAGCCGAGTTGTCCGGTGATATTTCTAAGCAAAGCGGGTGGATCGACTTTGTGGTCTTTATGGCTTTGCTGTCTATTAACCTCGGACTTATTAACCTGTTTCCAATTCCGTTGCTGGATGGTGGGCATATTGTTATTTGCTTTTTGGAAATGGTGGCCAGAAGAGAGCTCAGTGCATCTTTTAAGGAAGCGCTGTTTCGCTCCGGCTTTGTTTTGATTATGGCATTGATGATTTATGCAACATGGAATGATGTTGCCAGACTTATTAATCGTTGGTTCGCTTAATGTGTTGTAATTTTGAATTAAAAGGATACTGAAATATGAAAAAATTATATTTAGGGGCTTCATTGTTCAGTTTGCTGTTGGCGTCGCAAGTCGCGGCTGCCGATGTTTATGTTCGGGATATTTCCGTTTCGGGGCTGGATCGCGTTGAGAACGAAACGGTAATGTCTTATTTGAACATTCAGTCGGGGCAGAGTGTTTCGGAAGAAAAGCTTAATGATGCTTTGAAACAGCTTTATGCTACCGGTTTGTTTGATGATGTGGCTTTTAATGTTACACCAAGCGGCGAGTTGGTTATCTCGGTGGTTGAGAGCCCGATTATCAACGAGCGCTATTTTGACGGTAATGATAATGTGGACAGCGATATGTTGGCTTCTGAAGTTCAGCTGGCGCCACGCTCGACTTTCAGCAAAGCCAAGGCCCAAGATGATGTTCAACGTATTCTTGAAGTTTATAAACGCACGGGGCGTTATGCCGTTGTGGTTGAACCAAAGATTATTAAGCGCGAAAACAACAGTGTTGACCTTGTTTATGAAATTGATGAAGGCCCCTTGGCAACGATTGACAAGGTTAATTTTATCGGCAATACCCATTATACCGGAAGTGAGCTTCAGAGCGAGATTATGAGTAAAGAAAGCCGTTGGTATCGTATTTTTTCAAGTGCGGAAAATTATGATGCCGATCGGGTGAACTATGATAAAGAGTTATTGCGTCGTTTTTATCTGAAAAACGGTTATGCTGATTTTCGCGTTGTATCAGCTATTGCAGAGCTTAGTCCGGATAAAAAGTCTTTTGTTTTGACTTATGTTGTTGATGAAGGGCCGCGCTATGAAATCGGCGATATTGCCGTTGTTTCTGAACTCAGAGATGTTGACGGTTCTTATTTGCAAGATGAGGTTTTGGTTGAGCAGGGTGATTGGTATAATGCCGACAAGGTTGAAAAATCTGTTTATGCCATTACCGATGCGCTCGGCAAGCATGGTTTTGCTTTTGTTGATGTGGTTCCGGAGCTTTCGCGTGATGCCGCTCAGTCAAAAATTAATCTGACCTTTAGAGTAAAAGAAGGCGAGCGCGTGTTTGTTGACCGTATTAATATTACCGGTAATACACGCACCGAAGACGAGGTTATTCGTCGTGAGTTCCGTATTGCCGAAGGTGATGCTTTTAATGCGGCTAAAATCAGGGCTTCTCGTCGTAATGTTGAAAATCTGGATTATTTCAGCAAAGTTGATATTAAGACTGTACCGAAAGCAAACGGTAATAGCGCTGATGTTGATGTTAATGTTGAAGAAAAATCTACCGGATATTTTAATGTCGGAGTTGGTTATTCTACCGTTAACGGTGCGTTAATCAGAACCGGTATTACTGAAAATAACTTCTTGGGTAAGGGACAGCAAGTTGCTCTTGATCTTGGTGTTTCTCAACGTGCGCAAGATTATAACCTCAGCTTTACCGAGCCTTATTTTATGGGCCGTCCTTTAAGTGCCGGTATTGATTTGTTCCGCACGGAAGAAGATTATCAAGATGAAGGCTCTTATGATACCGAATCAACCGGCGGACGTTTGCGTCTGGGGTGGAATTATACCGATGATTTGTCTCAGTATGTTCGCTATACTTTGCGGCAGGATAAAATCAGCAATGTTGACTCTGATGCTTCTCAATACATTAAAGACGAAGAAGGGGAATATACCGGTTCTATCTTTGGACAGACCACGGTTTATGACAAACGTGACAGCGCCATCAATCCGAAAGAAGGTTACTATCTGTCATTTGGTAATGATATTGCCGGTGCCGGTGGTGACGAAAAGTTCTTGAAATTTGATGCTAAGGCTTATAAATATTATACTTTTGCCGATTATTACACCTTAAAGTTCTTTGCTAACGGCGGGTATATTACCGGTTATAACGGAAAAGATGTTCGTTTGATGAACCGTTATTTCTTGGGTGGTTATAATATGCGCGGTTTTGAATACGGCGGTGTTGGCGCAAGAGATAAAAAGACAGATGATGCTTTGGGCGGAAACTGGATGTTCTATGGCGGAACCGAGCTTTCGTTCCCGATGGGATTGGATGAACTCGGAATTCGCGGCCGTACCTTTGTTGATGTCGGTATGATTGGTAAGCCGGACGGTATTAATACCGAAGATGTTTACTATTCTTCTTCACCGCGTGTGGCTACCGGTGTCGGCTTGACCTGGCAGTCGCCGATGGGTAATATCGATATTGACTTTGCTATTCCGGTTGTTAAGAAGAGTTATGATGAAACAGAGATTTTCCGCTTGAACTTTGGTGCAAGACTGTAGGAGAAAGTTATGGTTGATACTCGCTTTTATATAAACAGTGGGCCTTTTGCTTTGGCAAAGATTGCCGAAATCTGCGGGGCAGAGCTTAAGCAACCCACGCATGCTCAGATGATGATTGAAAATATTGCACCGATGGAAAAGGCTCAGGAGGCTGAAATCTGTTTTTTCTATGATAAAAAAGCCAAAGAAAAAGCAGCTGAAATAAAGGCTTCGGCTTGTGTTACCACAGAAGAGCTTGCTCCCTTTGTGCCACAGAATGTTGCGGTTTTGGTGGCGGCGAATCCAAAGCTGGCTTTCTTAAAATTAAATCAGGAATTTTATGCCGAGCAACAGCAATTTTCAAATATTGCCTCAACCGCTAAAATTCATCCGACAGCGATTATCGGACAAGGCACAATCGTGTCTGACGGTGTGGTTATCGGTGAAGGTGTTCACATCGGAGAAAATTGTTGTATTGAGCCTAATGTTGTTATCGGTCATCATTGCCAAATCGGTAATAATACCAGAATCGGCGCTAATGCCTCAATTTCTTATTCGATTATCGGTGATAATTGTTATATTTATTGCGGCGCATGCATTGGACAAGATGGTTTTGGTTTTATGATGGTGGAAGGTCAGCATAAGAGAATTCCGCAAGTCGGGCGTGTGATTATCGGGAATAATGTTGAGGTCGGGGCTAATACCTGTATCGACCGTGGTGCGCTTGATGATACGGTTATCGGTGATGGTACCAAGATTGATAATTTGGTTCAAATTGCTCACAATGATCGTTTGGGAAATTGTTGTATTGTGGTTTCTCAGACAGGTGTTGCCGGAAGCTGTACTTTTGGTGATTATGTAGTTTGTGGCGGTCAGACCGGTTTTGCCGATCACCTGAATATCGGTAGTGGTGCTCAAATAGCGGCACAGTCAGGGATTATGCGCGATATTGCCCCCGGAGAAATTATGATGGGGTCTCCTGCCGTCAAGTTTAAAGATTTTATGCGCCAAGTTGCTTATCTGCAAAAAGTGGGCAAAAAATAGTTTTGATTTTTTTGATATAGTAAAGGAAAGAAAATGGCTGAAAATATTGTTTATAGTGTTGAAGAAATTATGGATATGCTTCCACATCGTTATCCGTTTTTGTTGGTTGACCGCCTTGAGGTTGAAATCCCCGGTGAAAAAGGTGTCGGTCTTAAAAATGTTACCATGAATGAAGAGTTTTTCCAAGGACATTTCCCCGGAAATCCGGTAATGCCCGGTGTTTTGCAAATTGAAGCAATGGCCCAAACGGCCGGCGCCTTGGTTATTTCAAGTTTTGAAAACTATAAAGAAAACAAAAAAGGCGTTTTCTTTATGTCAATTGACGGTGTAAAATTCCGTAAGCCGGTAAAACCCGGTGATCAACTCAGAATGCATGTTGAAAAAATCAAAGAACATGGTCGAGTTTATGTTTTCCGTGGTCAATCCCTTGTTGATGGCAAGGTGGTGTCGGAGGCGGAGTTTACGGCTATGATTGCCAAATAAAAGTAAAACTGTGTATAACGGCCGACTAATACAGATTTTGCGGATAGGAAAAATGCTCACGTACTATTTTGTACGCTGCGCTTTTTCCTTCCTTAAATCTTATTATTCGTCTCGTTCTCCCCAGTTTTAATAAAACTGTGTATAACAGCACATCTAGAGGCATTTTACAAAAAGCTCGTATAATGGTCGATTAGAGCGTTGTCTGCGGGACAAAAGTTTCCTCACGTACTGTTTGTGTACGCTCCGGTACTTTTGCCCTTGACGCCTACTACTCGACTTATTCTCCGAGCTTTTTTATATAGCAGCGGCCGACTAATACAGATTTCGCGGATAGGAAAAATGCTCAACTACTTCTATGTAGGCTGCTCTATTCAGAAAAAAGAGATTTTAGGTAATCTCTTTTTTTTATGATTCGAACGTAACACTACCTGCGTAAGCAGGTAGATGTAGACATACCTGCCCAGCCGATAGGCTTGCGAAGCCTTTGGGCAGGGCGAACGTAGTTCGGAACAGGTAATACCACTTGCGTTAGCTAGTGGAAGTTTATTAGCAGATTTGAGATTCTTTTTCACAATTATAGATTTTATACTAAGGATAAAATCGGGCGAACCGATATCCTTATGTTCTTGAAATATGCGGCTATGCCTTTTTTCTGCTGTTCCCAAAAAACAAAATAGCTCCAAGATTTATCATGCTTTTCGTTTGTCCAGAAAGAGCCTGAGAGTTTGTCTCCGCCGAGTTTCAAAATAAACTGATTGAGCTCTTTTATTTTTTTCTGTTCTTGCATTTGCAATGTTTCCCAAAAAGATATAGAACCGGCAGAGGTTGTCATATTTCCAATCTTAATCTGTCGGCAATATTCCAAGGCTTTTTTCCACGGCAATTTTTCTTTGGCGTTTTTTAAGCTGATAACATTGCCACAAAAGATTACACCCCAAATTTTTTTGTCTTTTTGAGGAGACCAAGAGCGTGTTCCGTCATCATACATAACCTCAAACGGGTATTCATGAATTTCTTCAAGCGTTTCTTGAGGCGTGTTCCAATAAGCAATAAGTTCTTCTCGAGTTAGTTTGTTTTCTTTCATCAGCTGTTCTATGGCTGATATAACATCTTTTTTTTCCATAATGATATTGTGTTAAATTAATAATATAGTTTACCGTGTGTTTGTATCATGCAGGGGAAGATTGTCAAGATGTTTTTGCTTAACCTCTTGATTTGGCGTTATTTGAAGCCAGATGCGCAAATTTTGACAAGCGCAGAACGGCGCTTTGGTAGGCTTTTTCGTCTGGATCTCTTTGTTGGGCAAGTTGATAATTTTTTAAAGCCTTTGCCGGATTGCCGAGTTTTTCATAGGCTTTGCCGGCATTATAATTGGCGGCGGGATAAAGCTCTTTTTCTCCGGTTTTTAAAACCTCTTGACATTCTTTGATGCAGTTTTCATATTCGCCTAAATTGTAGTAAGTAATGGCCATGTCGTTGTGAATGTCAGCGCCGTCAAAACCATTTTCTCTCATGTTCTTAAAGCAGGACAGGGCTTGCTCGTAGTCTTTATTTTTATAATAATCCAAAGCTTGTTGATAGCTGTTTTCGGCAAGGTTCATCCGTGACATTTCATAAAAGCTTACATCTTGTCCGATATAACTATAAAGATGGCTTATGTTATTTTGGTCAGCGATTTTATAAACGGTTTTTCCGTCTTTGCAACGATAGTTTTCAATCTTTTGTGCTAATAATTCGGCTTCTTTGGTGTTGCCGTTTTCAAGGGCTTGTTGCATGGGGCGGCAGTCTTGGGGCGACAACTGTGTTACGGAAGTTACGTAATAAGTTTTTCCTTTGGAATTTGTTCCTTTTTTGACCATAAAATAAGGAATTTTTTCGGCATAATCATTACAGTTGAGATAGATGAGCGCTTCATGAGCGTGGCGCTTGAGAATGCCATCATTAAAGCGAGCGTTTTGCGGTTTTAATTCCATAATCTTCGCGGCACATTTGGTCGGGTTCTTATAGTTTTTCTTTACAAAGTCGCAGAGCTCTTTGCCGTTGACTTCATTATTATACATAACGGTTGCAATGGCGGCAAATTCATGCGCCTTTAGTTCACAGCCTTTTAGCCTTTTGTACATGTCTTTATAGACTCTGCCGTTTTCGCGGTGACGATACCAGCCGTCGGTGAGTTCTATGGCTTGTGGTCCGGAGAGTTTGATTTTGTTCTTTTTTACATAATCTGAGGTTAAAATCCATTCGCTGCTTTGTGGGTTGCCGTTTTTGGGAAACCAGAAGCTACCAAGCCCGATGGTGTTAATTGTTTTGCCGTTGTCGGTATAAGCCTCATTGACCAGAACTTCGGTCGGAAACATTGACAGTGTCATGAAATTGAGAGCATCGTTATAAAGCTGGTGAAAGCTTTTAAGGTCGTCTATTTTATATTTTTTATTGAGTTGCGCGTTTTCTGCCTCAGTTGTTTTTTGAGGCGTTTGCACAATGGTTATATTGTTTTGGGCTTGATTGTTGTTGGGGCTGTTCTTGGATTTTTCTAAGCCGATTTTAGCCCCGCTATACATTGCCAGCGGAATGAAGCTTTTTAAGGCACCTTTGCATATATAAGGCACAATTTTTTTATCCATTGTTTCTTTGGTTTTTGACTTGGCAAAGTGAAATTTTTTATCCATAAAATGATAGGCGATAACTGGTAAAATTCCGGCAGCGCCGGCGCTCATTTGGGCAATTTGTTTGGCACTGAACTTTGCAGCTTGTCCGAATTTTTGCAGCAGCTTATCGGCGCAGTAGCGTTGATGCTTTTTATCTACTTCTGCTAAAGTTTCTTTATCCATTTTTACCGGTATCGGGGTGTTTGGATATTCTTTTTCGTTGTGTCGGTTTATCTTCTTGATGGCGGCGCGATATTTTCTTAGAGCTCTTTGATTGGATTTTTTGATGATTTCTTGCTGTGAGCAATTGGATTTTACGAGATCAAAAGGAGGAAGAAATGATACATCTCCTGATGATAACATTTGTGGATCAAGTCTTTCTTCCGGAGAGCAATGTTGATTATGTTTTCTATATTTTTCAGCTTCTTCTTCATAACCAAAAAGGTCATCGGTAAAGCGGTCGATGTTGTCTTTATAATTTATTGGAATGATAAGTGTTTCTTTTCCAATTGTGCAATACTGCACTTTTTGTTTTTGGTCTTGATATTCTTTTCTTAGAATTGCGTCGTTCATCTTTTTTCCTTTTTTATTTTATTATAGCACAAATTTCTTTATTTTATATAAAAAAATACCTCACGTTCTGTGAGGTATTTTTATTGTTTGTGCTTTTTATTTCTTTCCGCTTACTTTTTCACGGATTGTTTCAAACAATACGTAGAGCAGCGGAATGATGAGCAAGCCGCCGGCCGTTCCCAGCAACATGCCGTAGAATACAGGAACACCGATTGCAATACGGCTTGATGCACCGGCACCTGTGGCGACAATCATTGGCCATACACCAAGAATGAAGGTGAAGGCTGTCATCAAAACCGCACGGAAACGTTCTTTGGTACCGGTCGTGGCCGCTTTGACGATTGAGGAGCCTCTTTCGCGTTCTTCTTTAGAGAACTCAACAATCAAAATAGCGTTCTTACTTGCCAAGCCGACCAACAAGATTAAACCTAATTGGGCGTAAATACTCAAAGGCAAGCCGGTGATGAACAGGCCGGCAAAGGCGCCGAGCATGGCCACAGTGATTGAGGTTAAAACCGGTAAAGGCATCGCCCAGCTTTCATACTGTGCAACCAAGAACAAATAGCCGAAGGTTATGGCCAAGATAATCAAAGAGCCGATTTGACCTTCCGTTCCTTTTTCTTGGTAGCTCATACCGGACCACTGATAGCTATAGCCTTTTGGCAAGAGTTTTGACAATTCCTCAACCTCAGCCATGGCCTGTCCGGAGCTCATGTCTTGACTTTGAACTGCCGTAATCGTTGCTGCCGGATATTGGTTATAACGTTCAATGGTTCGCGGTGCCAAAACTTTATCCAGTTTTATGACGGTGCCCAAAGGAACCATGTCACCGTTTTTGTTCTGAACGTATAAGTTCTTTATCGAATCTACGTCTTTACGATAAGGCCAATCAGACTGGATTATAACCTTATTAACCTGTGTACCGAAGTTTACGTCGTTGACATAGGTCGAACCGAGATAGTTTTGCAGAATGGTATAAATATCTCCGATGGAAATGCCCATACTTTCAGCTTTTTCTTTTTCAATTTCGATATTAATATGCGGTGTTTGCGATGTGTAGGTCGAATAAGCATAGTTAATCGCCGGTGATGAATTTAAGCGGCCTAAGAAGCCTTGCATCGTGCTGTATAATTCATTAGCATCAGAGCTATCTAAAGACTGCAGACGATAGTCCATACCACCGCTTGTACCTAAACCTGGAATTGCCGGAAATTCAAACATATTGATTTCGGCTTCCGGTGTGTTCGCAATTTTTGCCTTAATACGGTTCAAAATATTGGTGGAATAAAGTTCGTCACTTTTTCTTTCATTCCAGGGATCAAGTGTTACAACGGAGAACGCAACGTTTTCACCGCTACCGCCAATCAAGCTGAAGCCGATAATTGACATAACATTGCTGACGCCGGGTTCGGCTTTTATGGTCGGATAGAGCTTCTTTATCAGCTCTCTTGTTCTTTCAAAAGATGCACCTTCAGGAAGCTGTAAGTTTATTAAAATAACACCTTGGTCTTCATCAGGAATGAAAGATGTGTTGCTGGTTTTTAAGAAAGCAAAGTTTCCTAAAATCAGCAAGCCTAAAATCAAGGCAATAACGCTGACTTTTCGGGCAATAATGGCAATAATTCCGATGTAGCGGTTGCGTGCTTTGTTCAAGATCAGATTGAACCAATGCAACGGGCCTGATTTTACCTCTTGAATCGGGCGAAGCAGGGTTGCGCACAAAGCCGGAGACAAAGTCAACGCATTTAAGGCCGAGAAAGCAACAGAAGTTGAAATCGTGACCGCAAATTGTTGATAAATCTTACCGGTAATGCCGCCCATAAAACCGACCGGAACGAAAATAGCCAGCAACACCAATGTCGTCGCAACAACCGCGCTGGATACTTGTTCCATGGCTTTAATCGTGGCTTCTTTCGGGGTTAAGTTTTCGGTTTCCATTAAGTAAAGAACACGTTCAACAACCACAATCGCATCATCAACGACCAGACCAATCGCTAAAACCAAACCGAACAGAGTCAGTAAGTTAATGCTGTAGCCTAAGGCCATCATGACGGCAAAAGTTGCGAACAACGATACCGGAATGGTTAATGACGGAACCAAGGTTGCGCGCCAGTCTTGTAAAAATATGTAGCAGACGCCGATAACCAATGCAAAGGTCAATACCAGGGTGAAGACAACTTCCTCAATTGATGAAACAATATATAAAGTTGCATCATAGGTGATATCGACTTGGAAGTCTTCCGGATAAAGCTGTTCCATTCTTTTTAGTTCTTGTTTTACGGCCTCCATGGTTTCCAAAGCGTTGGCACCTGATGACAGGTTTAAGGAAATTGAAACTGCCGGACCCCCATCCAGGGTTGACTCAACGCTGTAACTTTCTGTGCCGATTTCTACTTTTGCAACGTCTTTAAGTTTGACCAAACCGCCGTCTTCGGCCGTGCGGACAATGATGTTTCCGAATTCTTCGGCTTCATTAATACGCCCTTGCGTTTGCAAGGTATAGACCATTTGTTGGTCGCCGTCACCAGGCATGGCGCCGATGCTACCCAAAGATGGTTGATAGTTTTGTCCTTCGATAGCGGCAATAACATTTGCAACCGGCAAGTTTAAGGCACTGAGCTTGTTGGCATTTAACCAAACACGCATACTCAGAGGAGAGGCGTGTACGCTAACTTCACCGACACCGTTAATACGGGCTAAGTTGTTTTTGATGTTATTTTCAACATAGTTACTGATGAACTTGGTATCATGAGTTCCTTTAGGTGAGCGGGCGCTCAAAAAGCCCAAAATATCAGACGAACGGCGGGTTACGCTGATACCTTGTCTTTGAACCTCACTCGGGAGTTTCGGTGTGGCTTGTTGAACACGGTTTTGCACCTTAACTTGTGCCATGTCCGGATCTGTTCCAACTTCAAAGGAAACAGACAAGGAATAAGACCCATCATTTTGTGATGATGAATCCATATACAACATGTCTTCAACACCGTTAATTTCTTGTTCAATAGGAATACCAACCGTTTTTGCAAGCACATCTGCGCTGGCTCCGGGGTAGTTGGCCGATACGGTTACCATCGGTGGGGTGATTTCCGGATACAAAGATATTGGAAGTGAAAAAACTGAGATAACACCCGCCAGAGTCAAGACAATGGAAATGACCATTGCCAAGCGAGGGCGCTCGATGAATATTCTTGAAAACATTTATGCTTATTCCTCTGCTTGCGTTTGTTCTTCTTCTGTTTCTTGTTCAAAGCCAACCGTGTTGTTGATGACCGGAGAGTCAACATCAACTTCTTGGGCTTGAATAGCGGTTGCTACCGGATGACTTTCTTCAACTTTGGTCGGTTCGTCATCATCGGCATTGATTGTCGGAAGTTTCTCTTCAACAATCAGTTGTGCATTAACTTTAGCACCGTTGCTGGCTTTTTGCAGACCTTGAATAATGACTTTATCATCTTTGTTCAAGCCGCTTCTGACCACTTGTTTGGTGCCGATGGTTTCTCCCAAAGTGACGCGGCGTTCTTCGGCTATGCCATCTTTAACGATCATAACATAGTTGCCGTGTTCGTCTTGGGCCACAGCTGATTGCGGAACCAGCAAGCTTCTTTGAGTTTCTTTGGGACCGATTTTGACGTCAACATAGTTTCCGGGGATTAGTAATCCTTCGTCGTTTTTGTATTCGGCATAAACTGCAATCGTTGCCGTATCTGTATTAATTTCATTATCCGTAAAGCGCGACTTGAAATGATTTTCAATCGTTTGGCCATTAGGCAAGATAATTTCACTGCGGATGCTGCCTTCGCCGTTTTGTTGTCTGAGAATTTTACTGGTCAGATATTCTTTATCTGATACTGAGAAAGCAACTCGAATCGGATTGGTTTGAACAATACGAGCCAAGTTTTGAGCTGAGGAGCTGACGTAGTTTCCTTCTGTAACCAGTGCTTTTCCGATATAGCCACTAATCGGGGCCTTAATGACGGTGTAGCCTAAGTCAATTTCGGCCAGATCTAAGTTTGCTTCAGCCTGTGCAACGGCAGCTTTTGCTTGTAAGTAATTGCTTTCTGCGGTATCAAAGGTTGCTTTTGAGGCGTAGTTTTGTTTAGAAAGTTGTGATTGACGTTTGTAATCTCTTTCTGCTCGGACTAAGTTTGCTTTTGCGCTTTCAAGCTCTGCTTTTCGGAGTTCTACGGTTGCTTGATATTTCTTTTGTTCAATTATGAACAGAATGTCGCCTTCTTCAACGAAGCTACCTTCTTGGAACAAAACTTTTTCAACATAGCCGCTGACTTGCGGAATGACGTTCACGCTTTTAATGGCCTCAACATGTCCGATATAGCTTTGTTTGGCGCTGATGTCGGCTTCTTCCAAGCCTTGTATTAAAACAAAAGCTTCACGGTTCATGCCGGCCATGCCGCTCATTGACGGGGTCATCTTACCTTTGAGGTACCAACCGGCACCAACACATAGTAGCAAGACTGCCGTTTGTTTTAATATTCTTCTATTACTTACTTTTCCTACTTTCATTGTCTTACCTCTCTTCTTGCATGCCTTTGATTAAGATATCAAAACTAGTGTCAATTAGTCTTTCTATTTGTTTGCTGTCTGCTTTTGGGTCAATGGCTTGTTTAATTATGCCTTGCCACAAGCAGGTGATTATGATGCGGGTTTCTTCTATATCTATATTTGAGCTTATTTCTCCATTCTTTTTGGCATTTATCAAAGCTTCTTTAATGAAGTCCCCGTTAAAATTTTCTATATCCTTTATTTCGGAGCTGACTTTATTGAGAATTGCTTCGGACCACTCCATTTGATATATCACAAAAAATAAAAATTGGTGAAAAATTTTACTTTTTTTTATTAAGGCAATTTCTTCTTTCAAATATTGCTGAATGACGCGAACCGAATCGACTTCTGTCGGTATTCTTTGCTCTATTTCTTTTCTTGTTATTTCGAATGCTTTTCTGATGATTGCGGTTAGTATGTCAGCTTTGTTCCGAAAGTGCCAGTAAACGGCTCCCTTTGTGAGGTTTATTCTCTTGGCTATTTCATCAAATGTGGTTTTTGAATAGCCTTTTTCGCAAAAAACCTCCAGAGCCGCAAGAGCTATGGCTTTACGCGTTTGCTCTGCTTCTTCTTTGGTACGACGTGCCATGTTTTACCTTTCTTTTATATACATTCACGGTCGTATGTATATATCAAAAATATTAAAAATCAAGTTAATTTTTTTTATTAATCGCAAAAAAAATTCTTTTTTTTAAAAGAGTTCGCCTTGTCGCTTGTCTTCGAGGTTGGACATGGCTTCTTTGATTATCGGAAGGCTGACGGCGCGTTTGTTGGCCAAAGAGACACGGTCTGTTTCTTCAACTAATTTGCGGGCATAGGCAAAAGAGCGCTGCATGTTGGCCAGAATATATTTTATTAAATCCGGCGTAATTGTTATTTGTCGGTCCATAAATAATTTTACCAGCAGGGCAGAAAGCAAATCGTCATCAGGTTCTTTGATTTCGATGCTGGGGATGATGTTCATTCTGGAGCGCAAGTCCGGCAGGCTGAAGTTTATTCTGGCCGGTGCTATTGTGCTGGTGAACAAAATGCAGCCGCCTTCATCTCGATAGATGTTGTAAAGATTAAACAGTACCTCTTGATTTGTATAATCTTGCAGGTCTTCAACAATCAGGCAATAATGCTTGGATAGTAATTGGCGCGGCATCTCTAGGGTTAAGTCTTTTGCCTTTATATAAGGAATTTTGTAAGGATAGTGTTCAATAACCGAGACTTTTTCTGAAAAAATATTTGCCAGATGGGTTTTGCCGCAGCCTTCGGGGCCATAAATGCAGGCCGCGAAATAAGTCCATACCGGCCACGAATCTATAAGGCGATAAGCTTCAAAATTGCAGGCCGCCGGCATGAAGTCATCTTTGCTCATGTAGGGGCGGTGATAAAATTCTAGCGGAAGCTGCGATGTGGTCATTGATTTTGGTGTCCTGCTTGGTTGGTTATTTGTTACTATTTAAGACATCAAAAACCTTTTTAGTCAAGTCTCCTAAGCTGAATGGTTTGGCGATAAAGGCGAATTCATCCGAGCCGGCAAGTTCTCTGCGGGCAATTTCTTCTGAATAGCCGGAGGCCAAAATTATTTTTATGTCAGGAATCTGTTGCTTTACGGTTTTGGCCAGTTCGGCACCGTTCATTCCGGGCATGACCATATCGGTTATCATCATTTGAAAATCTTTATCATCTTTGATGGCATCCAGCGCGTTTTCTGCCGAGTTACAGCCAATGACATCATAGCCTTTTTTCTTTAATGCGCGGACGGCAAAGGTGCGAACGGAGTCCTCATCTTCTACAAATAATATTCTGATATTTTCGTTTTCGGAAAGATTGTTTTCGTGATTGCGGTCAATTGCTGAAACATTGAGGCCAAAAATCAGTTTGGCGTTGGTTCCCTGAGCGGGGACTATCTTTTCTTGAACCGTTAGAATCGGGGCGCCGTTGCTGGCTTTTATGATTTCTTTGGTTTCGTTCTGTTCGGGCTTTGCTTCTTCTTCATTGCTTTCAAAACGCGGTAGATAGATTGAAAAAGTTGTGCCTTTGCCAATAATGCTTTGTACTTTTATAAAGCCTTCAGTTTGGCGGACAATGCCATAAACCATTGCCAGTCCAAGTCCGGTGCCGGAGCCGACAACATTTTGTTTGGTGGAGAAGAAAGGTTCAAAAATTCGGCTCAGATTTTCAATCGGAATGCCGCAGCCCGTGTCTTTTACTTCAATCACGACAAAATCTCCTGGAGCAATCGTGTCAGCTCCGAATTGGTAGGGCTCCAGCAGGGTTTCCGTGTGGGTAGAGATGGTCAAAGTGCCGCGGTTGTTCATTGCGTCTTTGGCATTAACGGCCAGATTGATTATCACTTGAGAAAACTGTACCGGATCGACTCTTATATAGCCTAAGTCACTTCCATGATAGAATTTTAAGGTGACTTGTTCGCCGATAACACGTTTGAGCATGTGGTTTAGTTCAACAAAGTTTTCGGTTACATCAATCAGCTTTGGCTTTAAGGGTTGTTTGCGCGAGAAGGCCAGAAGTTGTCGGACTAATCCCGCGGCGCGGTTGGCATTATTTTTAATTTGGATAATATCGCTGAACGAGGGATCGCCGACGCCGTGGCGCTGCATGAGCAAGTCGCAAAATCCTATCATCGCGGTTAAAAGGTTGTTAAAGTCATGGGCAACACCGCCGGCCATTTGTCCCAGAGCTTGCATTTTTTGCGCCTGAGCATATTGAAGCTCAAGATTTTTTCTGGAGGTGGCATCTAAAAAGTAGATGCTGTAGCCGCATAAATCTGCCTCGGGTCCTTCGTGCAAATCATGAATCGGAGAGATGTAGAAAGTGGCGATTTTTTCGTCTTTGGTTATATTTAAATGGACATCAATACAAGATGATGTTTTCTCTTTGGTTTGCAGTTTGCGCAGCTCTTCTTTGAGGCTTTCTTTTTCTTCGTCTTTTATGATTTCGACAATATTTTTGCCGTTGAGTTTCGAACTTTCTTGACCCAAAAATTTTGAGGAGGCGTCGTTGAGCTCGATTATTGTGCTTTCTTTATTGCAATGAATGATACTGATGGGCGCAAAGTCAAACAGCCAGCTGATGCGGTCGACATCTTCTTTGTGTTGTTCGCTTAATTCTTGGCTGCTGATGAGCCCGTTGATAATCACGCCGCGGGTCTTTATTTCGGAGTTTTCGCGGAAGTTTTCTTGCGCGGCATAACATTCTTTTACATCAGTGCCACTCATAAAATATAAGTTGCCCTGCCATGAAGCCGTGTGTGCCGGCGGCAGAGGAGAGTTGGTGGCCAAATAATCGGTTAAGTTTTTTCCTATCAATTCTTCACGGCTGTTTTTTAAGAGTTTTGCCAGTGCGTGGTTGGCGTATTCTATTTTATAATCTTTGTTGCAGATATAGAGGCCGGCCGGTAAGTAGTCCAGAAAATCATGCAGGCTATGGCTTTCGCTTTGGAATATTTGTTCCATATTTTTTTGAGCGGTAATGTCTTTTATGGTCCAATAAAAGTAGGTGTCTTTTTTTATTTTTTTGATAGAATATGCGCCGGTGAAAATATCTGTCTTTTTCAGATACATCGGGCGCAGGCTGATTTCATACCATTCTTCGGGAACATAGCCTCGGGGGTTTTTATCTTCACGATATAAGGCGATGTTTACTTTTTCTTTGCTTAAGTTTTCAAGCGCTCTTTCAAGTAGCTCGCAAGCGGTTTTGTTTTGGCGGTTTTCACTCATGCGGCGGCGCAGGGTGCTTAAGACGGTTTCTCCCTTAAAAAAGTCGCGGGCGTAATCGTTTTCTAAAACGGCTTCACCGGAGGAATTGTCAATTCGTTCGCCTTGATGTTCTTCTTTTAGGAGCTCATTGGCAAAGCCGCCATAGCTAATGGCTTCTTCTCCGGCTTGCAGCGTTTTTATGGTTGACCACAGGCAAAAGGAGCTGATGAATAATGTTAACAGCAGCAGGTATACCGAATACTGCGGATAAAGCATAAACATTATCACGGTGGTTATCAGTCCGACCAGTGCATATGACAGAAAAAGCAGACGCTTTTCCAGATATTTATCGGGGCGTTTGGTTTTTAAGCTGCATAACATATCCTATTACCTCGGCTACGGCTTTAAAATGTTCTTCCGGTATGGCATGATCTAATTCGACCGAAGCGAATAAGGCTCTTGCCAATGGCGGATTTTCGACAATCGGAATTTCGTGTTCTTCCGCGATTTCGCGAATCTTTAAGGCAATGTTGTCAAGACCTTTGGCCACGACAATCGGGGCATCCATCTTTTCCATCTTGTATTCAAGGGCAACGGCGTAATGCGTCGGGTTGACGATGACAACATCGGCTTTGGGAACATTGTCCATCATGCGGCGGCGTGCCCTTTCATTGCGTATTTGTCTGATGCGCGATTTGACCAAAGGATCTCCTTCGGTTTGTTTGTATTCTTCTTTTACCTCTTGTTTGGTCATGCGCAGTTTTTTCAAGTGAGTGTATTTTTGGTAAGCATAGTCGGCAACCGCAATGACCAATACCGCAATAACGATTGTGAATATCAGCAAAACGACAATATGATGAATTAACTTGAGAATCGTTTGAGTCTGCATGTCCGGCATGAGTTCACTTTTGCTTAGATAAGGCGTTAAGACAATGATGGCAATCCAGCTGATGACGGTTATTTTAATGATGCCTTTTAAGCTTTCGACAATTTTTTTCATATTAATGAACTTGGTTAAAGCGGCAAAAATGTTTAATCTGTTCCAATCAGGCATTAATTTTTTTGGTGCATAAATAAAGCCGGTTTGCATCAGGCTGGCGGCTATGCCCAGAACCATAAAAATTGCTAAAGGAATCCCCAATATTTTTATTAAATCTACAAAACAGTTGAAAAAAAGCAGTCTTAAATGGCGAGAATCGGTCGGGATGGTTTCCGGTGCTAAGATGAACTTGCCAAAGTAATCATAAAACATTTTGCCCATGAGCGGGACGATCAGCCATACTACAAAAAGCATGCCGGTCAGCATGATAAAGCTTTTGGCATCTTGGGAGATGGCAATGTCGCCTTCTTCTTTGGCTTTGCTGATTTTTCGTTCCGACGGTTCTTCCGTCTTGGAGGCTTCATCTTCGTCTTCGGCTACCATGAAACGCTCCTAATTTTGAAAGGCCATAAGGCTTCGCTCATAATATTCCGCAAACCAGAATATGATGGCAGGAAGGGTGATGAACAACAAGCCTATGCCTAAATATAACTGCAAGGGCAAAGACAAAAAGAAAATGTTTAGTTGCGGCATTAATCGTGAAACCAATCCCATGCCGGCGTAAAATATTATGGTGAAAGCAATAAATGGTGAAGCTAAGCGAAAACCCGTGGCAAAACTTTCGCCCAAGGCTTGTCCCATGTAGTTGGCCATATCGCCGTCGGGAAGAGATGAGCCGGCCGGAAACAGTTCATAACTTGAAATTACGGCTGATAACATTGTGTGGTGCAAGTCTGTGACAAAGATTACCGTTAATGCGGTTATGCTAAAAAAACTTTCAAGCACGATAGACTGAGCCTGTGTGCTGGGGTCAAAGAGTTGGGCATTTGAAAAGCCGATTGCCGTGCCGGCAAAATTGCCTGCCAGACTTAATGCCGTGAACGTGACCTGCATCATTAATCCAAAGAAAACACCATAAGTGATTTCAAGCATATACATTTTGATATGGTCAAGGTAATCTGTCGGCGGAGGCGGTAAAATATCTGCTAAAAACGGATAGAGCACAATGCTTATTCCCAGAGCAATGCTTAGGCGATACCTCATGTTGATATAGGTCGTCATAAAGCCCGGCATGAGCATAATGGCCGAGCCGATGCGCAGAAATATCAGCAGGTATTTATATATCTCTATGTGTAAAAGCTGCTGCATTTTTTTCTAACCGCCGCTGGCTATTTTATCAAACAGGGTTTCGGATAGCATTCTCATCTGGTTTACCATAAACGGAAACAGGAGAATGATGGTTAAAAATACGCAGATTATTTTTGGCACAAAAGCCAGAGTCATTTCTTGGATTTGAGTCAAAGCCTGAAAAATACCGATAATTAAGCCCACAAATAAAGCAACCAGAAGAACCGGTGTTACGACTTTAAGCAAGGTAAATACCGCCTCGCGTGAGATGTCTAATATTTCTACTTCGTTCATGCTTTTACTCCAGCGGGGTTAATGATTCAAAATACTGATGATTGTTTATGCCGGTTAAGAAAACTCCGTCATAACGACTTAACACAATGCCGCGGAAATATTGGGATATGATTTTTTTCCATTCTTCTTGCCAATATTCGGTTATAAAGGCATCTTTGCTGCTTAATGAGGCTCGCTTTATCCATGAGGGTAAATGTTTGTTCCAATCTTCTTGCCAATAATAGTCTTTGGTAAAAGCCTCGGTAATGTTTTGTTGCGCTATGATTAAGCGTTTGGGGCCGCTTTTTTTGAACTTCATCGAATCAACTTCTTCTTGAGTGAAAATGCTGCCGTCATGAAAAATCGGGTCAATCACAACAATATCATAATTTGATTGGCGTACGTCGCGGATGAGCTCGCCTCTGGTTTTATAGCGGCTGTTATCCAGTAAAAAGGTGATGTTTGACGCGTCTTTTACGCTGAAAATGTTGCGGGCATTTTCGTTGATTATCGGCTGATTGGCAATATATCCAAAGGCTGTTGAAAAGTTTAAAAATCCATAAAATAACAGGTTTTCTTTAACCGAAAGCATGACGGCTTGGTCATAAGCCTCTACTGAGGGGCAGTGGCTGATTGCGCCGAGGCGAATGTTTGTTTTTAGCAAGTCTTTATCTAATTTTCGCGGAGAGCAATATAAGTCGTTAAAAATTATGGCATTTATTTTTTTGAAAAACGGGTTGTCCAGATGGCTGCCTAATTGATATTCTTTAGGTAATTTGACGTCTTTGCCGCTTAAAAAACTGGGGTCGGATTTGTCTTCGCCTTCACCGCGGGCATTTTTATAGCCGCTGAGGTTATATTCCCACAAGCCTTTATACAAGATGTCGGCGCCTTCGTGAAGGATGATTTGAAAATCTGGCTTTCGGGCCTGAGCATAGCCAATCAGCATTTCGATATTATCACGCATTAAGCTGCGATAGTTCGGAATGTTTGCCGGAGGAAAGGGCATGTCTAAGATTTTTTCGTCAGGCGTGAGCGGTGTGCCTTCGGTAAAACCATATAGTCCGGCAAGTGCTTGACTTGCCGGTACGGAAATAAACAGCCCAAGTAAAATGCCATATAATATTTTAGGTATTAACATCCGCTTTGGTCTTACCTGTTCTTTTTTGAATCTCGGCAACGTCTGAAGCAATTTTCAGAAGCGGTTGCAAGGTTTCAAATGTGTCTTGGTCAAAGTTGTGATATTCCGGTTGTTCCAGATAAACGCGCAGGGTGGCGCCGCTGGAGCCGGTGCCGGATAAGCGGTAAGTGATTTTTGCCTGATTGGTGAAATCAATTACCAAACCGTTTTTGGTGACGGAGCCGTCTACCGGATCATGGTATACAAAAGGTGCGGCTTCTTTGACTTCATAACTGCCGAATTTTTGGCCTTTAAGAGACGGAAGTTTGGCTTCCAGGTCGGCCATTAACTTATCGGCAACTGCGGTGTCAAGCCCTTCGTAGTCAAAACGCATATAATAGCTGCGGCCGTATTTTTGCCAGTTTTCTCTCGTGATTTCTTCAACGGTTTTGCCGGTTTTGGCAATGATACTTAACCAGAACAGAATCGCCCAGATACCGTCTTTTTCTCGAATATGGGAAGAGCCGGTTCCGAAGCTTTCTTCGCCGCAAAGTGTGATTCTGTTAGAATCCATCAGATTTACAAAATATTTCCAACCGGTCGGAACAACATAATAAGGAATGTTGTTCTTTTCGGCAACACGGCAGACAGCCGTTGAGGTGGCGGCAGATTTTGCAACGCCGTATATTCCGTTTTTGTAAGCAGGAATGAGTTTGCAATTATCGGTTAAAATCGCCAGACTATCGCTCGGAGTTACAAAAAACTTGCGTCCCAATATCATATTGCGGTCGCCGTCGCCGTCATTGGCTCCTGCAAAATCAGTGGCTTGGTCCGAATACATAAAGTCAACCAAATCTTTGGCATAAATTAGGTTTGGGTCAGGGTGAAGTCCACCGAAATCCGGTAGTGGGGTGGCGCGGATAACCGAGCCTTTGGCTGCGCCTAAAATTTCTTCAAAAATACGAATCGCATAAGGACCGGTAACGGCATTCATGGCGTCAAAGCGAATCGTGAAGCCGCTTTTGAATAGTTGTTTCAGAGCATCAAAGTCAAAAATCTTTTGCATCATTTCAACATAATCGGCAACAGGGTCTATGACTTCAATGTCCATGTCTTCAAGTTTTTGAAATCCTAAATTTCTTAAATCAATGTCTTTAGAATCGCAGATTTTATATTCGCTGATTTTTTTTGATTCTTCAAATATTCTATCCGTAACAGAGGTGGGAACTTGTCCGGCTGTTTCGTTGGCATATTTTACGCCAAAGTCGCCGTTTTCACCTCCGGGGTTATGCGAAGCCGAAAAGATGAAACCGCCGTCGGTGTGATTTTTCAACATAACATTGGAACCGGCAGGCGTTGACATAAAGCCGTTTTGCCCGATGATTAATTTTTTTACGCCATTGGCCGCGGCCATTTTTATAAATTTTTGAATCGCTTCAGCGTTGAAAAATCTGCCGTCACCGCCGACAACATAGGTCTTGCCTTTTACCCCGCCGATCGCGTTAAACACACTTTGGATAAAGTTTTCAAAATAGTTGGGCTGCATCATGACTTTGGTCTTTTTGCGCAAGCCGCCCGTGCCCATTTTTTGATCAGAATAAGGCTGGGTTTTGACAATGTTTATCATCTTGGGACTCCTTTTATCTTTCTCGCTATTTATTTTTATAAGTTAGCAGTTTGCTGTCGAAAAACAAGATAAAAGTTTGTTTTATTGACTGTTACTTAATTTTGCAGCGCTTGCTTGATGTGCTTTATGATTTCATTCAGGTAGTCGTTGCTGATTTGTCCTTGTTTTTTGGCGTTTTCAAGTGCAGCCAATCTTTTGTTAATCAGCTCCGGTGTTTCCAAATCGTAAGCGGCAAGGCCTAATATTTTTGCAGCTTTGCGGCGAGAATAATTTTTGGTATTTTTATCAAGCAATTTTTGTTTTTCGATAGCGCGATCAAAAATTTTTTTAGCTCTTTGTGAAATATTTGCATCCGGAGATAATAATTTTTTCTTTAAGTCGTTCATTATCAATGTATAGACAAGCAAAATCGCTACCAACAAGCTGAGCCCGAGGCGGAGCCAAAAGTCCGGAAACATCAGAATGCCGTAGCCGATATAAAAAATGCTGCCCCAGAGCAAGTTAAACATCATGCGTGAGGGAATGAAAAAAGCAGCTCTGTCCGGATGATTGGGGTTGGTTACACGACGGCACAAAACGGTCAGGCCGAAAAACAAGCCGACCATAAACATCAAAAAGCTTAATTCTTTCATTCTTTTTCCTTTATAAAACTATTCTTCCGGACAGATAAATTCGGCAATGGATTTGACTTCTCTTTTGGCTGCCAAATGTGATAAAGTCATTTTCATCTGCAATTTGGGGTGCTGCATATCCAGAACCGTTAAGCCCATTAAAAAGAGCTCTTTATAAATAATGCGGTCTTTTAATCCGGGGGTGAAGCGGAAGCCAAAGAGTTTTCCGAGCTTTTCAAGATATTCAAAAACAAGATTTTTGTTTTTAGAATTATAAGTTGAGGTCTTGTTGCCCACAACAATCCAGTTGAGATAACCGCGGTTTTCGGCGGCCATTTTCTTTTTTACTTCCCAGATGAAGTTGGCATAAGGGCCGGGTTTGCCAATGGTTGAAGAGGCAAAGTCAATGTCGGCCATAACGTTTAAGTCGATTAAGCTGTCGCTCATCGGGGTTATCAGCGTGTCGGCGTGTTTGTGTGCTTCTTCAAACAGATAATTTTTGGTGCCGGGGGTATCTATAATGACAGCATCATATTCGCGGCTTAATTCTTCTATCCGGTTATTGATGTTTTCTTTGCTGGCTTCAATCAGGCTCAAATCTTCCTGCGGCGCATAAGTAAAGGTGGCCGGGGTCGGCAGGTCAATGTTTTTGGCGCGGCAAAATTTTTTGCGGTTTTCAATATATTTGCTGAGCGTTCCTTGACGTCCGTCCAAATCAACCGTGGCAACGCTGTAGCCTTCTTGCAGAAGTGTGATTGCCAGATGCATGGAGATTGTTGATTTTCCGGTGCCGCCTTTTTCGTTGCTGACGACGATTACATGCCCTTTGTGGGCGGGGGTTTTTAGAGTCATTACCTTGATGCCATAGTTACAGTTGTTTCCGAATCGTTCTTAACAACTATACAAGATATGCTCGCGTTTTTCAAACGCTTACATGCTTTATCAGCATCATTTTTTTCGAATCCAACAATTTTGGCTCTGTAGACAATGGCGGAAGCGCTTTCGGCGGCTTCAACTTTTATCTCACAATCTTTGCAGTTTTTGAACTGTTTGTTTTGAATTTTTTGTGCATATTGGCGCGCTTTGGCATAGTTTGAAAAGGCTCCGACCTGAATGTCCCAGCTCGATGTTGCTTCAATTTCTTTTTCTATGGCGGCGATGGATTGTTCAGTATCGGTACTGCCTTGTTCAATTTGCGGATTGGCATTTTCTTCTTCATCCGTGTTTTCTGTTGTTAAAACACGATTGTCAGCAAGCTGTTTTTCGATGTCGTTCGGCTTGTCTTCTTCTTTTACGATTTCTGCATAGAGATTGGCGTCTTTCATCTTGCTATTTAATGCGAGCTTGGTCAGGCCTTGATCCATCATCTGGGCAACTTTTTTATCTCTGGCTTTAAGGGTGCGGTGTCCCATGGTGACGGCAATGACTCTTTGTCCGTCTCTTTGGGCCGAAGTGACAATGTTATAGCCGGCGGCATTGGTAAAGCCGGTTTTCATGCCGTCAGCTCCTTCAAAATTTTTCAAAATATGGTTATGAGTATAATAAGTTTTGCCTTGATAAGAAAATTTTCTTAGTGAAAACAGTTCGTAGTAGTGCGGAAAGTGGTGATACATGGCGGCTGCCAGCATGGCCATATCTCGCGCCGTGGTCTTTTGCTGGCGATTGGGAAGACCGGAGGCATTCTTAAAGGTTGTATTCTTCATGCCAAGCTCTTTGGCAACCAGTGTCATGGTTTTGGCAAAATTTTCTTCCGAATATCCAAGCCCCTCAGCTAAAACCGTCGCGCAGTCGTTGGCTGATTTTACAATCAAGGCTTCAATGACTTTGCGGACCGTAATCTTGCTGCCCGGTTTTAAGCCCAGACGGGAAGGAGAGCGGTTGGCCGCTTTTCTGGAGACAGGAAGCTCGTCATCCATTTTTATAATTCCTCTATCAAGCGCGTCAAAGGCAATGTATAAGGTCATTAGTTTGGTTAATGAGGCCGGATATCTTAATTTGTCTGCGCCCTGTGCCGACAAAACTTCTCCGGTTTCTGCGTTTATCATAATTGATGAAACATCAGCTTTGACAGGGGTAACAAAAAATATCGCACCTATCAGTGCGAGGCCTATTTGCTTATAAATTGTCTTCCATGCGTTTGTCATAAGTTTTTTTTATTCCCCATTTTTTATGATTTGTGCTATTGTAAATCTTAAAAAGAAAATAAAGTGTTAATATCAGAATGATAAATTTTCACGATTTCACATTTTTTATGCTTGACTTTTTTTTCTTTTATTTGTAAATAAGTTCTGTTGCCAATGGCGAACGTAGCTCAGTTGGTAGAGCCCCGGTTTGTGGTACCGGTTGTCGTGAGTTCGAGCCTCATCGTTCGCCCCAGATGTTAAGGATAGCTTGTTGCTGTCCTTTTTTTTATGCGAACGATAAGGCTCGAACTCAGTGAGTTCGGCTCTCGCGGCGAGGCCTTAGCCTCTTGCTCGGTCA
>CALXTE010000006.1 GCA_944391345.1 uncultured Alphaproteobacteria bacterium | reverse complement strand
AAAGCTTGTCCGTCGGGTTATATCACTTGCGAAGCGCCTTATTATGGCGTTGGCGAAGCTTGCGGCGGCAAATATGCCTCTTGTGATTGCACCCCATGCGGCGCCGGATATGATTATACCACAATCCCAGAAGGTTATGTCCAAGACGGCGAAGTCTGCCTCGACTGTGATGGCATCAAGAAATACAAAGTCAAACCCAATCCTTGCGACGGCTTTCAAGATTGCGGCTCAATGGGCGGAGAAGCAGACGCAGAAACCTGTCAGTCCGGTGACGTGATTAAATATGACAACTGCAAACCTTGCCCGAATTTAGGAAAATACACGACTTGCCCACAAGGCATGAATTGCGAATATGAAGAATGTTCGGGTTTGTGGTATATGACCACCTGCCAAAACAATTATACTTATTATTGCGGCTTTTGCCCGGCTTATTAAAATGAGGAGAACAAAAATGAAAAGAATATTCTACTACACCACGACAGCCCTTGTCTTAAGTTGCGGCATAACTCAAGCCCAAACCTGTGTTCCGACACCGACTTGTAACTCGCTCGGTTATACCAGCAGCACTGCTTGCGATGGCGGCCTCAAATGCCCGTTTGGCGAAGCTTGGTACTGTCCAAGTGGCGGCTCACAGGATATGACGGAGCTTTGTTCCCTAATGGGCTACACGCAAACTTGCACTGGTTCTGGGTATTCAGGTGGAACAGGGCAAACATGTAATGGATTTTATAAAGAATGTATTTGTGATAATACAGCAGATTGGAATGGAACAATTTGTGAATGCAAAAGCACCTATAAGTATACTTGCACTGGATCTTATGAAAAAGTTTTTAATAAAAATGATACCTGCGGCGGCAAATACAGAATCTGTACTTGCGAAAGTCCATATGAGTGGGATAATTCAAGTGGTAGTTGTGTTTGTGCAGCAAAAAATACATGCACGGGGGAACATGAAATAGGGCCGGGCTATAATTACAAAACATGCAACGGACTTTATACAACCTGTGAGTGTGAAAAAGATTACTACTGGTGTGCAGCAATAAATAAATGCACAAGTTACGTCTGCCAAGAGTAATAATAAAACTCACTTCAATTTCATTTTGAGATATTTGGCGGTGTAGCTGTTTTCGGCTTTGGCGACCTTTTCGGGCGTGCCTTGAGCAATAATACGTCCGCCGCCATCACCGCCTTCGGGGCCGATGTCGACAATATAGTCTGCGGTTTTAATCACGTCGAGGTTATGCTCAATTACCACAACCGTATTGCCTTGCTCCACCAGTTTATGTAAAACCGAGAGCAGGCGGTTGATATCTTCAAAATGCAACCCTGTGGTCGGTTCATCAAGAATATAAAGCGTCCGTCCGGTTGCGCGTTTGGAGAGTTCTTTTGAGAGCTTAATTCTCTGCGCTTCACCGCCGGAAAGGGTGGTCGCCTGCTGCCCGAGATGAATATAGCCAAGTCCGACTTGTTGCAACAAAGCCAGACGGTTTTTAATGGACGGAATGGCTTCAAAGAACTTATAAGCCTCATCAACTGTCATGTCGAGAACATCAGAGATGGATTTGTCCCGATATTTGACCTCCAGCGTTTCACGATTAAAGCGCTTGCCGTGGCAGGCATCGCATTCCACATAAACATCAGGCAAAAAGTGCATCTCGATTTTGGTAACGCCGTCGCCTTTACAAGCTTCGCACCGTCCGCCGGCCACATTGAATGAAAATCGTCCGGCGGTATAACCACGAGCTTTAGCTTCCGGCAGTCCGGCAAACCAGTCACGAATATTGGTGAATAATCCGGTATAAGTTGCCGGATTTGACCGCGGCGTGCGCCCGATTGGCGATTGGTCGATGTCAATAATTTTATCAATATGCTCAACGCCCGAGATTGATGAATATTTCCCAGCCGGCGTGCGGCTTCCGTTAAGCTCTTTGTCAAGCGCCTTGAATAAAGTTTCAAGAATAAGCGAGGATTTTCCGCCGCCGGAAACACCGGTAACGCAAGTAAATGTTCCGAGTGGAATTTTCAAATCCACATTTTTAAGATTGTTGGTTCTTGCCCCTTTAAGTTCGATAAATTTACCATTGCCTTTACGCCGTGTTTTGGGAACGGAAATTTCTTTCACCCCGTTGAGATATTGCGCAGTCAAGCTGTTAGGATTTTTCAAAACCTCATCAACTGTTCCTTTGGCCATCACATAACCGCCGTTATCACCGGCGCCGGGGCCCATATCGACCAGATAATCAGCGGCACGAATAGCGTCTTCATCATGTTCAACAACAATGACTGTATTTCCGATATCGCGCAAACGGGTAAGCGTTTCAAGCAAGCGGTCGTTATCGCGTTGATGAAGCCCGATAGAAGGCTCGTCCAAAACATACATAACGCCGGTCAAGCCGGAACCGATTTGCGAGGCAAGGCGAATACGTTGAGATTCTCCGCCCGAAAGAGTGCCTGATTGGCGAGACAATGTCAGATAATCCAGCCCGACGTTGTTCAAAAAGCTGAGACGATTGATAATCTCTTTAATGATTTTATGAGCAATTTCCGCCTTTTTGGGTGTGAGCGTCGCCTCAACGCCGGAGAACCATTCGAGCGCTTTTTTAATCGACATATCCGAGGCTTCCATAATATCAAGCCCATTGACTTTGACGGCTAAGGCCTCAGGCTTTAAGCGCTTTCCATGGCAAAATTCACACGGCGCGGCAGATTGATATTTTGAAAATTCTTCGCGTATCCAAGCGGAATCAGTTTCCAAAAAGCGGCGCTCCATGTTCGGGATAACCCCTTCAAACGGCTTATCGGTCATAAAGCGTGAAAAATACATCGGCACGCAGACGTTTCCCGAGCCGTAAAGAATAACATCTTGCGCTTCTTTCGGCAGGTCTTTCCACGGTGTCGAGGTCGAAATATGCAAAAAGTCAGCCAAAGAATTAACCGTTTGTGTATAAAATGCCGACTTTCCGGTATTCCACGGCGCAATCGCTCCTTGTGACAGCGAAAGATTTTCGTTAGGGATAATTAGATTCGGGTCCATATAAAGGCTGGCGCCGATTCCGTCACAATGCGGACAAGCACCGAACGGATTGTTAAATGAGAAAAGTCTAGGCTCGATTTCCTCAATCGTAAAGCCGGAAACTGGGCAAGCAAATTTTGAAGAAAAAACCGTGCGTTCATTTGTCTCAAAATTTTCGGCATAAAGCAGGCCGTCGCTGAGCTTTAACGCAGTTTCAATAGATTGGGCCAAGCGTTCCTGAATATTAGGTTTAACCACAATTCGGTCAACGACGACTTCAATATCATGTTTGAATGTTTTGGCAAGGGTAGGGAGATTGTCCACATCATAAACTTGTCCGTCGATTTTAAAACGCTGAAATCCTTGTTTTTGCAAAGATTCAAGCTCTTTTTTGAATTCACCTTTTTTGCCGCGGGCAATTGGTGCAAGCAGCAACAGCTTTGTCCCTTGCGCCATGTCAAGAATACGGTCAACCATTTGCGACACGGTTTGTGATTCAATAGGCAGGCCGGTCACCGGAGAATAAGGTGTTCCAGCACGAGCCCACAACAAACGCATATAGTCATAAATCTCTGTCACTGTACCAACCGTTGAACGAGGGTTGTGCGAAGTTGTTTTTTGTTCAATGGATATGGCCGGCGAAAGCCCTTCAATCGAGTCGACATCAGGCTTTTTCATGAGCTCCAAAAACTGGCGTGCATAAGCCGACAAGCTTTCCACATAGCGACGCTGACCTTCGGCATAAATCGTGTCAAAAGCCAAGGACGATTTTCCCGACCCCGAAAGACCGGTAATAACGGTCAGTTTGTTTTTGGGGATATCAATGTCAATATTTTTAAGGTTATGCTCGCGCGCGCCTTTAATTTCAATAAAATCACTAGCCATATTTAACTCCTGAGGAGACTATAAACACGGCAGAACAAAAATGCAACAAAAAAGTAAAGCGCAGGCCTTTTTAATATCGCCTTGCAATTTTTTGAAAGATATGGTACAAAGAAAATGTTGGACTAAACAAAATAAGGACCTCCTTTGTTTAAGCAAATTAAGACATATGTAGGAATTCTGGCGGCATTTTTTCACATAACAACGGCGCAGGCCGATGTGAATATTGCTGTTGTTGCGCCGCAAACCGGTGACCAGCAAGCTTTCGGAACAGAGCTTATCAGCGGTGTGAAAACAGCTGTTGATTTGATAAATGAAGCAGGAGGATTAAAAGGCCAAAGAATAAATCTGATAACGATTAATGATGCCTGTGATGACCGTCTGTCGGTTGCCACCGCCAAAATGATAGCATCTAACAGCGGTGAAAAAGATAAAATTTCTTTAGTCATTGGCCCTTATTGCGGCAACAAGTTTGGAGAAGTTGCTAAGACCTACGCCGATGCCAAGATATTTCAGATAATTCCGACATCTATTCCGGAAGAAGACGAGGCGGAAAATCACCCCGGATTAGCCAAGCTAAGCGGAGATAACCGCCGCCAAAGTACGGATTTTTATAACTTTTATGACAAGAGCTTTTCCGGCAGAAACGTAGCCATCATCTATGACAGCGAAAACCGCGAGATTGTTGACATTGCCGCCGCCGTTCAGCAAGAATTTAAAAAACACAATGCCTTAGAGCGGCTAAAGGCATATAGTTACAGCTCTTTTGATGATATTGATGATTTGGTGGAAAAGGTTTTGGAAGACAAAAACAATATTGCTTATATATTAGGTACCCCGAAACAAACAGCCGAAGTCGCCAGCCAGTTAAAAGATGAAAACGAACATTTTATTATTTTTGCCAATAAATATAAGGCACAAAAGGACTATAATGAGATAATGGGCAAAATGGCCGAGAAGATATTTTACGTCGGCTTGCCGTCATTAAGCGATAATCCAAATTTTGCCGAAACTTTGGTGCAGTTAAGATTAAAAGGCGTTGAGCCGGAAGGTTTGGGCGTTTATGGTTTTTCAGCGGTCAAGTTTTGGGAAGGACTGGTCGAAAAGGGGGACTCATTTGACTATGACAGGTTAGCCGCAGCCATGGCCAACGGACCGGTAAAAACCTTATGGGGCGAAACAACCGTGAAGAATGGCACACCTGAAAATCTGCCAAGCTACGGAATTTACATCCGCATGAGCGGCCAATATGCCCAAGTTTACTAAAAAAATAAAAAAATTTTCCCACAGATAAAGATTTTGCTTTAATCTTAAAATAAAGCGGGTATATTAAAACACAGGAATAACTTTAATAAAGAGAAAAGAAATGGCTGGAAGCATAAATAAAGTAATTTTAGTCGGTAATTTGGGCGCAGATCCGCGCGTCAGCAATACCCAAAGCGGCACCAAGGTTGTGAACTTGAGCGTTGCAACCACGGATAGCTGGAGAGATAAAGCTTCGGGAGAAAGAAAAGACCGCACGGAATGGCATCGTGTTGTGATTTTCAATCCGCAGCTGGCTGACATTGCCGAAAAATATTTAAGAAAAGGTTCTAAGGTATATATCGAAGGACAGTTGCAAACCCGCAAATGGGAAGACACCAACGGCGGCGAAAGATATACGACCGAAGTTGTTTTGCAAAACTTCAACGGCAATTTAACCTTGTTGGATAGCAAAGGCGACGGTGTTCCTGCCGGTGGTAATGATGTCTTTTCAGGTTCTCCTTCGGGAGCCGGCTGGGATGCATCAGGTTCAGCAGCTCCGGCCGCTGACTTGGATGACGATATTCCGTTCTAAAAGCAACAACAAAAAAGGGAAGTATAAAACTTCCCTTTTTTGTTACCTGTAACAGGCTCTAAATCGCGTTTTAAGGCGCATAGAGAGATTCTTTATTAACTTTTGTCATGAGTAAAATTTTAAAAATCAAAAATAAGGCACTTTTTTTGCCCACAGAGAGCAAACTGCTGTTCATAAGTCGGTAAAAGTGCTGGTTAAGCAAAGTGCTTTTTGCTATATTAGCGTCAGAATTAAAGTAAAAGAAAAGGAAAACCATGACAGAAGAAACAGAAAACCTGTCCGCACCAAGCAATGCGGAAGGAATTATGCCGGTCGAAATTTCGGAAGAAATGCGCCGTTCATACTTGGATTATGCCATGAGCGTTATTGTCGCGCGTGCCTTGCCGGATGTTCGAGACGGATTAAAGCCGGTTCACCGCCGCATTATCTACGGAATGTATGAAGCCGGTTATGATTACAACAAACCTTATCGTAAATCTGCCCGTATCGTGGGCGATGTTATGGGTAAATATCACCCACACGGCGATGCCGCGATTTATGATTCCATGGTGCGTATGGCACAACCGTTTTCAATGAGATTACCTTTGGTCGACGGACAAGGAAACTTCGGCTCGATGGACGGTGACAGCGCCGCGGCCATGCGTTATACCGAGGCTCGCTTGGAAAAAGTCGCTCATGCCATGATTGAAGATATTGATAAAGACACGGTTGATTTTATTCCAAACTATGATGAAACCTTGCAAGAACCGTCAGTTTTGCCGGCCCGTTATCCAAACCTTTTGGTAAACGGCGCCAATGGTATTGCTGTCGGTATGGCAACTAATATCCCGCCGCATAACTTGGGTGAGGTTTTGGATGCTTGCTGCGCTTATATTGATAATCCGGATATCACGATTGATGACCTGATTAACATTGTCCCAGGGCCGGACTTCCCGACCGGAGGTTTAATTTTGGGGCAGGGCGGCGCCAAGTCAGCTTATTACACCGGCCGCGGCTCGGTCATGATGCGTGCAAAATGCACGATTGAGGAGCTGCATAAGGATAAAGAAGCAATTATTGTCCACGAAATTCCTTATCAGGTCAATAAAGCCGCAATGATTGCCCGCATTGCCGAGTTGGTCAAAGACAAAAAAATCGAAGGCATTTCTGAAATCAGAGATGAATCAGACCGCCAAGGTGTCCGCGTTGTTATTGAAATAAAGCGTGATTTTCAGGCAAATGTTATTTTGAACCAGCTTTATAAATTCACACCGCTGCAAACCAGCTTTGGTATGAATATGCTGGCCATTAACGCCGGCCGCCCGATGATGATGAACTTAAAGGACATTATCTCGGCCTTTGTTAATTTCCGTGAGGAGGTTGTTCGCCGTCGGACGATATTTGAACTAAACAAAGCCCGCGACAGAGCACATGTCTTGGTCGGTTTGGCAATCGCGGTTGAAAACCTTGATCCGGTAATTGAGTTGATACGTTCTGCGCCCACGCCGCAAGATGCCAAAGATTCTTTGATTTCAAGAGCATGGCCTGCCGGAGAAGTTGAAGCCCTTGTTCAACTGATTGATGAACCGGATAGAAAAGTTGAAAACGGCTATTATCATCTGTCAGAAGATCAGGCCAGAGCCATTTTGGACTTGAAGCTTCAACGCTTGACCGGCTTGGAAAGAGACAAAATTCATGGCGAATTGAGAGACTTAGGCGAAGAAATTAAGAGATGCCTTGAAATTTTGGCCTCACGCGAAAAACTCTTTAGCATCATCCGTGATGAATTTGTCGCCATTAAGGACGAATATGCTACCCCGCGCCGCACCAAGATTGAAGATATCGAATACGATACCGATATTGAGGCCTTGATTCAGCGTGAAGAAATGGTCGTAACCGTAACCGAAGCCGGCTATATCAAGCGTGTTCCGCTTAATGCTTATAAGGCACAGCGGCGCGGCGGCAAAGGAAAATCCGGCATGACCACGAAGGAAGAAGATTTTGTAACCAGATTGTTTGTGGCCTCAACCCACACGCCGGTTTTGTTCTTCTCTTCAAAAGGACAAGTTTATAAAATGAAGGTTTATAAACTGCCGCTTGGCTCGCCAACCTCAAAAGGAAAACCGTTCATTAATTTACTGCCGTTGAGTGATGGTGAAAACATTACGACAATTATGAAGCTGCCTGAGAATGAGGCTGATTGCGAGAATATGTCAATTATGTTTGCCACGGCTCAAGGTAATGTCCGCCGCAATTCTCTGATGGACTTTGTAAATGTTCAGTCCAATGGTAAGATTGCGATGAAACTTGATGAAGGCGACAAACTGGTAAATGTTCGTATTTGTACGGAAGATGAAGACGTTATGCTTGCTACCAAGAGCGGAAAATGCATAAGATTCCCCGTACCTGAGGTCAGAATGTTTGTCGGCAGAAATTCAACCGGTGTTCGCGGCATTAAGCTGAGCGAAGGCGATAGTGTTATTTCAATGTCAATTTTAGATCATGTTGAAGCAACAATGGAAGAAAGAGACGAATATTCAAGAATCTCTTCTGCAATCAAGCGCTTGCAGTCTGAACGTGGTGATGACAGCGAAATCAAGCTGGAAGACACCGGTATTGAACTCAAAGACTTGACCGCTGAAAAATATGCGGAAATGAAGGAAAAAGAACAGTTTATCTTAACTGTAACCACCACCGGTTATGGCAAGAGAACCTCTTCTTACGAATACCGCATTACCGGCCGCGGCGGACAAGGTATCGCCAATATGGAAATGTCTGCCCGCAACAAAGAAGTTGCAAGCTCTTTCCCGATTGAAGACAACCAACAGATAATGATGGTAACCGACGGCGGCAAACTGATAAGAATGGCCGTTGACGGTATCCGCATTGCCGGAAGAAAAACCCAAGGTGTCATCTTGTTCCGCATGGTTGATAACGAGAAGGTTGTCTCTGTCACCAAGCTTGAGGCCGATGAGGGTGATGATGAAGAGCTTGAGGACGAGACCGGAACCGAACCTTTGGGCGAAAGCGTTGCCGATATTGATGACGCTGCCGTTGAAGAAGTCAATGAACCGGAGGTTGATTCCGCAGAATAATATCTGCCAAAGTAATAAAAAAAAGCAGCTTCAGAATGAGGCTGCTTTTTTCGTAAAAACAAATTATTGACTAGCCCAAATAATGCGGTTTAGTAACTTAATATCACTGATATTGATTTCAGAAATGTTAGAATGTTTGGTCAAGGAACAAACGGTAATAACATTATCTGTCCGGTACAAAAATTCTTTAATCATGACTTCGCCTGATTTTAACAAAATCAAAATTCTGTCTTTTTGCCGAATTTCTGAGCGCTTTTCCAAGACCAAAGTTGTTCCGAAATTATACAGCGGCTCATAACTGCGTGAGTCAAGATTAACCACATAGGTGTTTTCAGAAAAAGATGGAGAATCAATCTTTCCCCAAACTGAAGTATCAAAAGCATTGCAATCAGGCTGCTCCAGTGCCGAAAGATAAACATAGGGCAGAGTGCTTGGCTGTCGAATGGGCTTGTTTTCTGCCAAAAAGTAAAAATCAGCAAAATCCATATGACAAGTTGAAAGAATTTTGTTCAAGCTTTCCAAAGAAGGCCATCTTTTTTTGCCATCATCACGCAAGCGCTTACTTTTATTAAAAGTTGTGGGGTCAAGACCTGATTTTTTAGCCAGACCGGATAACGAAAGTCCGTTTTGTTTTGCAAGTTTATCAATGGCATCCCAAATTTGTTCATATTGCATGATTTTATTCCAAAAATTATTATGGTTGTGATAAAAATGGTTTTTCAAAGATAAGTAGTTTTTTATAAATTAATAGCATATAAAAAATAATATATCAATCTTAAATAGCAATAGTAAAAAGAAAATTAATTTAGAAATAATTAACATTTTTTTTGTAATATCGCACGCGTGAAAGGGGTAAAAATGCTCGAAATAACGGAAGAAATAGCGCATATTCAAGGAGTTCCGAAAAAGCTTATCGTCTTTTTACACGGCTATATCGACAGCGATACAGGGCTGGAAAGAGTTATCGGAAGCTTTACCTCAAAACTCAAAGACTGCGCCTTACATATTCCTCAAGCACCGCTGGTTTGTGAGCTTCATGAAAGAAAGCGCCAGTGGTATTCAATGCATCGTTTTGACCCGAATGATGACCGCAAAACCGTTCCGACAATGGCAGAATGTTCGGCATTATACAACAAAATGCGTCCGGGGTTTGCAGAGGCAAATGCATACTTATTGCCCTATATAGAAAATTTGCTGAACGAATACCAGCTTGAGGCAAAAGATTTGTATATTTGCGGCTTTTCTCAAGGCGCAATGTTGGCTTTGTATACATCTTTAATGATGGAAGAAAAAATCGGCGGATGTATCAGCTTTTCGGGAATTTTGGCGGCTAGCAAATATATTGAAAAACACATCAAGAGTCATCCTAAAACCTTGCTGATTCACGGCGATGCGGATAATCTTGTTCGCTTTGAGGCAATGAACTTTACCAAAGACAAGCTTAAAGCCCTGAATGTTCCGGTAAAAACTTATGTTGTCAAAGGCGGACAGCACCGCATAACCGAAGACGGGCTTGCCGCTGCGCTGAAGTTTATTGAGAAATAAGCCTGTTACAGAAATGGCGCCGGATTAATTAAGCCACCGTCTTTAAGATAATTATTTTCCGCCCGCTCAAGCTTTAAGGGGCTGAACCGGCCAAAACTTCTGTCATAAATTTCGCTATAGTTTCCAACATCGGCAAGAGCTTTTTTAACCCAGTCCGGTGTAAGCCCGAAGGAAAGCCAGAGCTTAGGATCTTCACCAAAAAGGTTTCTTTGAGATGTGTTTCTAAGGCCGACTTTTACCGCGGCATTGTGATAATTAACGCCATAAACATCAGAAAGCTGCAAGGCATTAACCACCCAGCGAGCCACCATTTGCAGTTTAAGATTTTCATTAGAAGCATATAAATAAACAGGGACGAGAGCAATCGGCTCTGGAAGAAGTTTTATGCCGCTTTCTTCATCATCATAGTCGCCAAAATGAGTTTCTTTTACGCCGGAAAGAAAAATTCTGTTTCCGGTAAGCAGCCGACACCGATTGAGCAAGAAGGACTGGAGCGCGGCATTTTTTGAAGAAAAGGTGAGAGGTTTGAGGTTAAGACCGTATTTATTGTTATATTCTTCAAGATTATTGAGTTCCGGAGAATCAGTAACAACACAGACGGTAGCATTTTTGAAGTCTTCCATAGATTTTGTTTTTTGAGCATTGCGAGCAAGAAACGCCTGCTGATCATAATAAAGCAAAACAGCCGGAGAATAACTTGAGGTCGAGTCTGCTTTGGCAGAATTGGCTAATCCGCCGAGCATAAAGTCAATTTTTCCGGACTTAAGCGCTTTAGAAACATCATCAGCTTTAACATCAACCATAGAGAACCTGTCGCCGCGCCCAAAAACGGCATAAGACATTGCGCGGCAAATATCAGCATCAAATCCTTTCCATTTCCCGTCTTCGGTTTTTGCGGCATAAGCCGGAGCCGATAAATCTGTTCCACAGCGAATTTCTCCGCGACTGTTGATAAAACGCAAACCGGCATCGGCCGCATATGCACTAGACTGCGCGGCAACAAAAAACAGAGAATAGAGAGCGAATAAATGCTTAAATTTCATTTTTTTTAACCAATTCATGACTATAATTGAACAAGCTAAGAAACATAATAAGGTATTTTTTATGAAAAGTAAGACTTTTTTACAACTTATCATATATTGTTTTTCAATTTTATGGTGTTTTTCGGTATCTGCAATGTCGCCTCAGGAGCAAGAGATAAAAAATTGGGCCCAGTCCAGAGGCAATGAGCTTTTGGCCGCATTAAAAGAAAATGACTTGCCTAAGAAATATAAAATGCTGGATGATTTGTATGGTCAATATGTCGATTCGGATTATATTGCCCGCTTTGTTATGGGAAAGTATTGGCGAAAAATGACAGCTTCTGAGCAACAAACATTTCAGTCTTTGTTTCATCGCTATGCCTTGGCATTATATAAAACTTTTCCGCTGGATTTTGGAAATAGCATTAGCTTTAATATCACAAATGTTCGTGATGAAAATGGCCGCATAAGCGTTTATGCCCAAATTCATCAGCAAAACATATCTCAGGAAGATGCTCTTCAAGATATTCTCGTAGAGTTTAATATCAGGCGCGAGGGGACTACACTGTTGTTAACGGATATAAAAATCGCAGAAAGCAGCTTGAGCATTGCTTATCGCAATAAATTTTATCAAATGATGATAGAAGATGACGAAGAAATCACTTGGTTTTTAGAAGATTTTGAGGTCTTGGTTCAATCGATGGAAACTAAAAATGACCAAAAATTAGAATTATATCAAGATGCTGGTAATTATATGTAATAAAAACCTTGAAATTATGAGAGAGTAAAGCTATTATCGCGACAGATTGAAAATAAATAATAAAGGCTTTAACATGAGTAATGAACAGATAAAAGTAAGATTTGCTCCGAGTCCGACCGGATTTATGCATATCGGAAACACCAGAACGGCATTGTTTAACTGGCTGTTGGCAAAAAAGCTTGGTGGCAAATTTATGCTGAGAATTGATGATACGGATATCTTGCGCTCTAAAAAAGAATATGAAGACGCCATCAGAGAGGCTTTGGTTTGGCTAAAGCTTGACTGGAGCGAAGAAGCCAGACAATCGGCCCGAACCGAAAGATATAAAGAAGTTACGCAAAAATTAATGGAAAACGGCCGCGTCTATGCATGCTATGAAACGCCGGAAGAGCTTGAGTTTATGAGAAAAAGACTTTTAAACAAAGGTTTACCGCCGATTTATGATCGCTCTGGATTAAAGTTGACACAAGCACAAAAAGCAGAATATGAAAAACAAGGCCGCCGCCCGCACTATCGTTTTAAATTGGAAGATGGCGAAATCTTCTGGAACGACTTAGTCCGCGGAGAGTGTCGGTATAGTGAAAAAAATCTGAGTGATCCGGTTATTATCAGAGAAGATGGCAGCTTCTTATACCACTTGCCGTCGGTAATTGATGATGTTGACTTCGGAATTACCCATATTGTTCGTGGTGAAGACCATGTAACCAATACCGCCGCGCAGATTCAAATGTTTGAGGCTATCGGCGGAAAAGTTCCAAGCTTTGCCCATTTACCATTACTGACCGGAAAAGAAGGAAAATTATCCAAACGTTTGGGCAGCTTGGGTGTAAGAGAATTGCGCGCCGAGGGTGTTGAGGCAATGGCAATCTGCTCGTTTTTGGCAAAACTGGGCACCTCAGAAGCCATTGAGCCTTATTATAGCCTTGATGAATTGGCACAAAGTCTTGATTTTTCAAAGATTGGGCGTTCTCAACCAAAATTTGATGAAGCTGAGTTAAAGCATTTTAACACCAGATTAGTTCACAATCTGCCTTATGCGGAAGTAAAATCGCGCTATGATATAAGTGAAAGCTTCTGGAATGCCATCAAAGGAAATATAAAAATCGCTGACGATGTCAAACTCTGGAAGTCAATTTGTCAGGATGAATTATCTCCTAAAATTGAGGATTCGGAGCTGACTAATAAAGGGGCAGAGCTTTTGCCGCCGGAACCATGGAACGAAGAGACCTTTGGCTCTTGGATTAAGGCCTTAAAAGAAGCCAGCGGAAAAAATGGTAAAGAACTTTATCATCCGGTCAGATTAGCCTTAACCGGCATGGAAGACGGTCCGGAGCTTAAAGTCTTATTGCCGCTAATCGGTTGGAATAAGGCTCAAAAAAGACTCAAAGGCATAAAAGCATAAGCTGTAAGAAGAGAATGTTTGACAAAGTGTAATTTTCTTTTGCATTTTTGCAGAAATGTAATATCTTAGAGCCGAATAGGAATAGAATATATTAACTTATGGAACTCTAAATGTTTAAGACTCTGTCATCATTAATCAGTACAATGTTCTTTTTTGCGGTTATCGGAGTGATAGTCGCCATCACTGTGTTTTGGAAAATAACACAGGATTTGCCTGATTTTCATCAGCTTGAAAATTATGAACCGCCGGTCACCACGCGTCTGTATGCCGGTAACGGACAACTGCTGATGGAATATGCGGCGCAAAAAAGATTATTTGTGCCGGAAAGTATGATTCCCGAAAAAGTAAAACAGGCTTTTATTGCGGCAGAGGATAAAAATTTTTATAATCATGCCGGTATTGACTTTTTCGGCATAGCGCGCGCCATTGTCAGTAATTTAAAAAATCTTGGGTCGGGCAGAAGACCTTCGGGCGCATCAACCATTACGCAACAAGTTGCAAAAAACTTTTTGCTGAGCTCAGAATTGTCAATAACCAGAAAGCTAAAAGAAGCGGTTTTGGCAACCAGAATGGAACAAGCTTTTAGCAAACAACATATCTTAGAGTTGTATTTGAACGAAATTTATTTAGGCAACCGCTCTTATGGTGTGGCCGCCGCAGCTCTAAATTATTTTGGAAAATCATTAAATGATTTGGAGTTGGAAGAAGTTGCCTATTTAGCCGCTTTACCCAAAGGCCCAAATAATTATAATCCCAAGACCAAATATGACGCGGCCGTTGCACGCCGAAACTGGGTTTTGGGCCGCATGCACGAAGACGGCTATATTACCGAAGACGAAATGATAATCGCGCAGGGAAAACCGCTCAAAACCGTAGACCGTGGCGCAGAATTTGTGCAAGACGCTGATTATTTCAGTGAAGAAGTTCGCCGCGAGGTTAAAGAAATGTTTGGCGAAGACGCTTTGTACGAAGGTGGCTTGATTGTTCGAACCACTTTGGACCCAAAACTGCAAAAAATCGCCACCGAGTCTTTTCGTAAAGAAATCGAAAATTATGATATTCGCCATGGCTACAGAGGCCCGATAGCAGAGCTTGACATCAACAGCGATTATGCCGAAGATTTTAAGAAAATTCAAAAGCCTAAAGGGGCTAAGGAAAATTGGCAAATAGCTTTGGTAACAGAGGTTTATGCTGACAGAGCCGAGATAAAAATTCGCGACGGCGGAAGAGGAGAGATTCCGTTAGCCTTGATTGGCTGGGCTAGAAAAAATCTTAAAAATCAAGGAATAAGTGATGCGCCGAAATCGGTTAAAACGGTTTTAAAGCAAGGTGATGTCATCTTGGTTGAAAAAGCCACTGATAAAGTCATAAAAAACAAGAAGGTAAGCGAAGATAGCTATGAGCTTCGTCAAGTTCCCGATGTCGAGGGCGGATTAATTGCGCTTGACCCACATACCGGTAAGGTTTTGGCCATTGTTGGGGGGTATGATTTTGATAAATCACAGTTTAACCGCGCCACCCAAGCAAGACGTCAAACCGGTTCTTCATTTAAGCCGATTGTTTATTTGGCGGCATTGGAAAACGGTTATTCTCCGACCGATTTGATTTTGGATGCGCCGTTTGTGTTGGATCAAGGCGCCGGCTTGCCGAAATGGAAACCGGTAAATTATTCTAAAAAGTTTGACGGTTTAACCACCATGCGTCAGGGCTTGGAAAAGTCACGCAATCTGATGACCGTAAGATTAGCTCAGGATTTGGGCATGAAAGAAGTTTGCGAATATGCCAAAAAGCTGGGCGTGAATGACCACTTGCCGGAACTTCTTTCCATGTCTTTAGGTGCAGGCGATACAAGGCTGATTGACTTATCAACGGCTTATGCCATGATGGTCAACGGCGGTAAAAAGATTAAGCCCTATTTTATAGAGCAAATTCAAGACCGTAACGGCAAAACAATTTATAAACAAGATACCCGTGTTTGCACTGATTGCAAAGCCCAAAAGTGGGAAAATCAAAATGTTCCGCAGCTTACAGATGCCAGAGAACAGGTCATTGACCCGCTGTCGGCTTATCAAATGGTGAGCATGCTCGAAGGCGTTGCCACGAGGGGAACCGCTGCCAGATTACGTTGGTTAAAAAAACATCTGGCCGGCAAAACCGGAACCTCAAATGATAGCAACGACGCTTGGTTTATGGGCTTTTCGCCGGATTTGGTTGTCGGAACTTATGTTGGTTTTGATGAACCGCGAACATTAGGCCGCCGCGAAACCGGTTCAACTGCTGCTCTTCCGATATTCTATGACTTTATGGAACAAGCCTTAAAAGGCAAACCGGATGTTCCGTTCCGTATTCCGAATGGAATCAGACTTGTCAGAATCAATTACAAAACCGGAAAGCCGGCTGTTCCACAAGACAAATCAGTCATAACCGAAGCTCTGAAACCTGATTTTGATTTCAATAATCGCCAGCGCGTTATCGGTGATGATAATGCCGAAGGCGGAAACCAGTCAAGCAATGCGGTTTATAATGAACAAAGCAATGATGATTTTCAGCTTGGAACCCAATATTAATAATAAGGAAAAATAAACAGATGAAAGCCGAAACACAAGAACTGATTGATGAAATAAAACACTCGACCGAATTATTACGGAGGTCGGTTTGACTACGACAACTCAAAAATAAGATTAGATGAGCTTACCGCTTTATCCGAAGATACAAAGCTTTGGGAAGATGCCGCGCGAGCCAAAAAGCTGATGAGCGAAAAAACAGCTTTGGAAGAAAAACTTCAAAATTACGAACATCTGTGCCAAAGCCTTGACGAGATGAGTGAGATGGCCGTCTTGGCCGAAGAAGATGGTGACGAGGCTCTTCAAGCCGATGTCATGGCACAATTAGAAAGCTTGAAAAAAGACGCCAAACGCCAAGAACTTGAAGCGCTTTTATGCGGAGAAGTCGATGCCAATGATGCTTATTTAGAAGTTCATGCCGGCAGTGGCGGAACCGAGGCACAAGACTGGGCCGAAATGCTCTTAAGAATGTATACACGTTGGGCCGAACAACACGCCTATAAGATTGAGTATATAGAAGAAACGGAAGGCGAGGTTGCCGGTTTGAAGTCAGCCACCATAAAGATAAGCGGGCATAATGCTTATGGCTGGCTCAAGTCAGAAAGCGGCGTTCACCGTCTGGTGCGTATTTCTCCGTTTGACAGCGCCGGCAGAAGACACACAAGCTTTGCCTCAATCGGGGTTTATCCGGTTGTTGATGATGATATCGAGATAAATATTAACGAGGCAGATTGCCGTGTTGATACCTATCGAGCATCCGGAGCCGGCGGTCAACATATTAATAAAACCGATTCGGCGGTGCGCATAACCCATATTCCGACCGGAATCGTTGTCCAATGCCAAACCCAGCGTTCACAGTTCCAAAACCGCGAAAGCGCATGGAAAATGCTGAAATCGCGCTTGTATGAAATGGAATTAAAAAAGCGCGAACAAAAGGAACAAGACATGAGAGACGCCCAAGGCGATATCGGTTGGGGATATCAAATCCGCTCTTATGTACTTCAACCTTATAAAATGGTAAAAGATTTACGAACAGAAGTTGAAACATCTGATTGCAAAGCTGTGCTTGACGGCGATATTGATATGTTTTTATCCGCAGCTTTGGCAGCAAAGGTAGGCTAGGTATGAAAAAAATGGTTATGTTTATTGGGATTGTGATAGGACTATACATCGCTTTTTGTGCAACGGTATATTTCTATCCGCAGTATTTCTTTTATAATCCGGATAAACAGGCCTCAGACAGCGCAAGAGCGATTGAAAAATATGGATATAACATAAAAGAAGTCAAATTCCGCGCGGCCGACGGAACAGAGTTGAGTGGTTGGTATGTTCCGCAAAAAGGCAGCAAAAAGGTCATCGCCTTTATGCATGGAAATTCTTATAATGTCGAAAAATTTTATAAAAAGCTGGTGCCTTTGCTTGATGCCGGATACAGCATATTTGCCGGAGAATATAGAGGCTTTGGCGGTGTAAAAGGCAAAATAACCCAAGCAGGGTTGGAGCAAGACGCCATAGCCGCGGTAGAATATCTGTATCAGCAAGGCTGGAAAAATAACCAAATCATTATTTACGGCATGTCGCTTGGCTCTCATATGGCGGTTAATACGGCAGAAAAACTCCAAAAAGACGGAAAATTTGCAGCAGTCGTACTGGAAGTTCCGTTTGACAGCCTTTTGAATGTGGTTAAAGAGGTTGTCTTTGTTCCGCTGCCGTTGGAGACGATTATTAAAGATAAATATGACAATGTTGCTTCAATAAAAGAAATAAAAAGTCCGATTTTGATTATGGGCGGAGAAAGAGATAAGGTTGTGCCGATAATCTTGGCCAAAAGATTATATGCCGAGGCACAGGATCCCAAAGATATAATTATCTATGAAGAAGGTGGGCATAACGATTTGTATGACCTAAAGAATTATAACGAGCTTATAGAGTGGTTAAAGAACAAATAAATGGCAAAAGAAACGGTTAAAAAATATAAAAAATATAAGCTGTTAGATTACTTTGGCGTAATCTTTCTCAGCTTATTTTTGTTCTTTGTCTGGCATTTATATAAAGGCCCGATAGCCGTACCTTTTTTGAAACCTTATATTATACAGGCCTTAAACGGCAGTGAAGATTATCAGGTATCACTGGATTCCGTAAACATAGAGTTGGTCCGCTCCATTCAGCCGATAAAAATTATTGCCAATAATATAGTTTATAAAAAGGCCGATGACAGCTTTGTGATTAATGCGCCGCGCACTTCCGTATCCTTTAGTTTAAGAGCCTTGCTTCGTGGTATTATTGCCCCGAGTGCCATTGAGGTCGATTCGCCGAATATCTATGCCTTTACCAGTTATGGAATAGAGGCCGGAAAAACCAATGAGGCTAATAAAAAGAAAATCGAATATTATTTCAACTTATTGGAAGATTTTTTAGAAAGATATAATTCGGGAGATAAATATTTTGTAGAAAATTATATCAATGAAATCGCCATAAAAAATGCAAGCTTTGAATTTCATGAAGTTGACTTAGGCCGTAAGTGGACGCTAAACGACGTAAACTATAATTTTGAGCGTGGAAGCAGCCATATTTATACCGATGCAAATGCCTTGTTTACGATGAATGGTAACACGTCTTCCGTCGGGATAGAAGCCGCATTTGATAATGACAAAAAGGATTTGAACCTCAAAAGTTATTTTTCAGACATCATTCCGGCAGATATAGTCAACAGCTTTGTTGAAGAAAAACAAAGAAAAGAGCTTTATCAAATAAATTTGCCTTTAAGCGGTTCTATTGAAACCAATATCGCCTTAAAAGGAATAATGAATGAGCGCCAAAAGATAATTGATCTGCTTGATACAGCCGTAAAAAGCATAAAAATACAGCTAGAAGGTGGACAGGGAAATATCATGTTTACCTCAGACGAGGCGTTTAAATATGATATTTCGTCTTTTACCTTGGACGGAACCATAGAAGGCGGATTAAACCAATTGAAAGTATCTGGAGCAGAATTTGACTTAGGCGGACAAAAGATGACCCTTGGCTTTGAGGTCAGCGGATTAAAAAATTATATTTTGGAAGATTCTCTAAAAGACATCAAAGCCGCCATAACCGCCAATATTAAGAACCTAAAGTTTGATGACTTACCAAAGTATTGGCCGAGATATATTGGCGAAAGCGCATGGAAATGGTGTGAAGACAGCTTATTTGTCGGCAACGCCAAAGACGGCGAGTTTCGTTTTGATTTTGGATACGACAAAAAGAAAAAAACAGTTGTTTTCAAAGACTTGAAGGGAAAAGTCTATGCCGAGGATTTATCGGTAAGATACATTAACACCATGCCGCTCATAACCAATGTCTATGGCGAGGCTTTGTTTGATTCAAGCAGTATCAAGATTAATATTGATAAGGGAAAATCAGACGGCGTAATTTTAACCGGTGGTTATGTCCGACTGTATGATTTGGATAAATATAATAATTATGCCGATATTGAGCTAAAAACCGAATCTTCCGTAACTGATGCTTTGAGGCTAATTGATAATCCGCCGCTAAATTTTGTAAAAGACATGAAAATTCCGGCAGACAGATTGAGCGGTGAGGCCTCAACCACCGTCAAACTTGATTTAGAATTAAAAGAAGATTTAGCCTCAGATGAGGTCAAAGCCGATGTCAAAGCCACTTTGACCAATGTCACGATGAAAGACGTTATTGACGGAAAAAATTTAACGTCTCAGGCGCTGGAATTAAGTGTAAATAATAACGAGCTTTTGCTAAGCGGTGCCGCAGAAATAGATGGCATTCCGTTGACCTTTGAGTGGAATGAAAACTTCAAACAAAAGGCTGAAAAAACAAAATATGACATCAGCTTTAAGCTAGATGATAAAGTCAAGAAAAAATTAGGCCTGGATAAAATTGAATATATAAATCCGCCTTATATTGAAGGCTATGCCGATGTTGCTGCCCAAATCAGCATATCAGATGATAAAAAAACAAAAATAGATATGAATGCCGATATAAAAAATGCCGCTATTGATTACTCGTTTTTGGGCTTTAGAAAATTATCTGGCTCAGACGGAAATATTATGGCCGAAATTGAGGTTAACGGTAATAAACTCAGCGGAATACCGTCATTTTCGTTGTCAAAGCCGGACTTTAATTTGAGCGGAAAAATTGAACTTGATAAATCCGGAAGTATAAAAATAATTGATATTGATACCATAAAAGGTCCCAAAACAAATGCACGTGCAAAAATAGAATGGGCCGAAGAAAACAAAAAACCGTTGATAAAAGTCAATGTATCCGGAAACAGCTATGATTTGGCCGAGTTTTTTGAGCGCCGCGAAGCCGACAGCAAGAAAAAAGCCGTTCAAGACGAGAAAAAACAGGAAGAACAAGAAGAATTAGAGCTTGAGAATATCACGGATACAGATATAAATATTGCGGTTAATCGCTTGTGGACCAACAAATTTGTATCTATCAGCAGCTTTGCCGGCACCGCAAAAGTCAGAAAAGGCATCGGTCTGCACGAGCTTCATATGATAGGAAATTATGGAAATAGTAAGGAAGTCAAACTAAAAGCTGACTATGTTCCCAAACCCAATAATGAATATTACCTGTCAATCACAAGTAATAACGCCGGCAGCACTTTTAAGGTATTGAGAATATACGATGATATCAGCGGCGGAAACTTAAAGATTGAAGCCAAAAAAGGCGCTGATAAAAAGTTTATCGGTCATGCCTCAATCAGAGACTTTAATCTGCATAACACGCCGGTTTTGGCAAAAGTTTTGAGCATGGCCTCTTTGACCGGTATCGTCGGAATGTTATCAGGTGAGGGAATAGCTTTTTCTCATTTGGATGCGCCTTTTGAATATAAAAATAAGGTATTGAGCGTCACAGACGCGCGCGCATTTGGTAATGTTTTGGGCATCACCATGACCGGCGAGTATAACTGGGGCAAAGAAGAAGTCAGCGGCAAAGGCGTTATCGCGCCGGCTTATAGCATTAACAGCTTTTTAGGTAGCATTCCTCTGGTCGGCAATTTGTTAGCCGGCAAAGACGGAACCGTATTTGCAGCCAATTATTCTATCAAAGGAAAACCTGACGATGTAAAAGTCAGTATAAACCCGCTGTCGGCATTAAGCCCAGGGTCTTTGAAAGACTTGTTTTCTTCATTATTTGGAAGCCAAGACAATGTCAAAAATTAGAATTGGACTGGATTTTCATGGCGTGATTGATACAAATCCGCATTATTTTAAGGAGTTTTGCTCAGCTGCAATATCCATCGGGTGGGAGATCTTTATCATAACCGGCGGCCCTTATGAAAAAGTAAAAACTTTATTAGAAAAATGGCAGATTCCATATAGCGAGATTTTTGCCATATATGATTATTATGATAAATTGGGCAAAGTCAAAAAAGAGGGCGAAAAATTTTTTGTAGATGCAGAATTATGGAATACTATTAAGGGAAAATATTGCAAAGACAATAAGATAGATGTCCAAATTGATGACAGCGGAATTTACGGAAACGGATTTTCAACTCCATACTGCCATTTTGATGAAAACAGCAAAAGTTGCACCTTGCAAAACGGCCTGACTTTGGACTTTACCAAGCCGGTTGCAGAAACCCTAAATTTAATCGCACAAAGACTTGCAAATTTTTAATAATTTGATAAATTGTTAACTCTTTATTGAATAACTGCTGTTAGAATAAACCGAAAATTAAATTTATTAAGGACAAAAAACATGGGATACAGAAGCGCTCTGGAAGTATATGACAATACGTTAGTGCCGATGGTTATTGAACAAACCTCACGCGGAGAACGTTCTTTTGACATTTATTCTCGCCTGCTAAAAGAAAGAATCATTTTTTTGACCGGAGAAGTCAATGATGAAGTGTCTTCTTTGGTCTGCGCACAGCTTTTGTTCTTGGAATCAGAAAATCCTAAAAAAGATGTCTATATGTATATTAACTCTCCCGGCGGCGTTGTTACGGCCGGATTGGCAATGTATGATACAATGCAATATATCCGCTGCGATGTAAACACATTGTGCATCGGTCAGGCCTGCTCAATGGGTTCTTTGCTGCTAACTGCCGGAGAAAAAGGCAAACGCAATGCCTTGCCAAATTCGCGTATTATGATTCATCAGCCCAGTGGCGGCGCTCAGGGTAAAGCCTCTGATATTGAAATTCAGGCAAATGAAATTTTAAAGATGAAAAAAGCTTTGAATAACTTATATGTAAAACATACGGGCCAAAAGTTGAGCGTAATTGAAAAAGCCATGGATAGAGATAATTTCATGTCTCCGGAAGAGGCCTTAAAATTTGGGCTTATTGACCAGATTGTAACCAGTCGTGAAGAAATAATTCAAAAATAAGGAATAGACAATGAGTGATAAAAAAGATAGCAACGAACCTTTGCGCTGCTCATTCTGCGGAAAAAGCCAAGACGAGGTTAAAAAGCTCGTTGCCGGCCGTGGTGTTTATATCTGTGACGAATGCATTGAAGTCTGCATTAATATTGTTGCCGATGAACTCAGTGAAATGGAAGAAGGTGAGGGCGGAACTTCATTGGATAAACTACCAACGCCGTCAAAAATAAAAGAGTTTTTGGATCAATACGTCATCGGTCAGGAATATGCCAAAAAGGTTTTGTCTGTTGCTGTTTATAACCACTATAAAAGATTAAACAGCAAGAAGGTTAATAAAGACATTGATATCCAAAAGTCAAATGTCATTTTGATTGGCTCAACCGGAAGCGGAAAAACCTTGTTGGCACAGACTTTGGCTAAAATATTGGATGTGCCGTTTGCTATCTCGGATGCCACAACTTTAACCGAAGCCGGTTACGTTGGTGAAGATGTTGAAAATATCATTTTGAAATTAGTACAAAACGCAAATTATGATATTGAAAAAGCTCAAAGAGGCATCGTCTATATTGATGAAATTGATAAAATTACCCGCAAGACCGACGGCCCGTCAATCACGCGTGACGTGTCGGGCGAGGGCGTTCAACAGGCTTTGCTGAAAATCATTGAAGGAACGGTTGCCAATGTTCCGCCACAAGGGGGCAGAAAGCATCCCCAGCAAGAATTTTTGCATGTTGATACAACTAATATTCTGTTTATCTGCGGTGGTGCATTTTCGGGGTTAGAAAAAATTGTAGCAAACCGCGGAAGCGAAACCTCAATCGGATTCGGCGCAAAGGTAGAGGCGCCGGAAGATAGAGGCGTTGGCGAAATTTTGAAAGATGTTCAGCCGGAAGATTTGCTCAAATATGGCTTGATACCGGAATTCATCGGACGTTTGCCGATTATTGCCACATTGAATGATTTGGATGAAAAAGCCCTTGTCCGTGTTTTGACTGAACCCAAAAATGCTTTGGTTAAGCAGTATAAGGCAATGTTTGAAATGGAAAACGTCAAGTTGACCATTACTGATGACGCATTGACCGCTATTGCCAAAAAAGCGATTGAGCGCAAAACCGGTGCACGTGGCTTAAGAGCCATTATGGAAGACAATCTGCTGGAACTTATGTATGAAATTCCTGATATGAAAGACGTTGTCGAGATTGTTGTTGATGAAAAAGTCATCAATGATGGCGCCGAACCCAAGCTCGTTCGCGGCAAAAGAGAAGAAAGTTCAGAAGAAAAAACAGCCAAAGAACGCAGCGCATAAAAGCAATAAGCTAAAACTAAAACAGCCCGATTTTCTCGGGCTGTTTTTTTGAAAGTTATAAAAAAAATCCGCCTTTGAAAATCTCAAAAGCGGATTAGAGCGATATCAACTTAACTAGTCAGCCAAGCCGAGGAGCTTATACTTAACCCGAACATCATAGTCCTGAGCATAACTCTGGGTTAAGGTTTCAGCAGCTTCGGCAACCAGTTCATTGCGAACTTTATTGCGGATATCGGCCTTTTCTTGCTGAGTAAGTTTGTGAGTATCTTTGACCACCTCAGAGGTAACGGCAATAATCTTAGCTTCGCCGTTATCAAAAAGATGAGGGGTACCAGGCTCTTCTTGGAACAACTCTGCAATCTGAGAAGACGGCATCATTTCAAAGCTCTCTGACTTCTTGATTGGCTTTGAAGCATAGAGTTTTAGTCCAAGACGAGCGGCAACATCAGAAATTTTTTCACCGTTTTCAAGATTAGAGGTAATATCGTTAATCATCTCTTGAGCAAGAGCGTCGCGCTCGTTATTTTCCCAGATTTTAACAAGTTGAGGGCGAATTTCCTCAAGCGGCAAAAGATGAGATTCAACAATGTTATTAACGGTCAAAACGGCATAACCGGTGTCTGTTTCAATAACTTGGCTGACTTCTCCGACATTATAAGAAAATGCCGTGTCAACCAAATCTGTAGAAAGTTTTGAAGAAGAACCATTATAAGAACCGTCTTCAGCCAGTCCTTTTACGGATATAATTTTAACTCCGAGATTTTTAGCAATCTGATCAAAGCTCTGACCTGCGCCGATTTTGTCTTCGATAAAATTTGCAAATTCATAAGCCGTATCATAAGCCTTTTCTTTGCGGATAGCCTCGGCTGCTTTTTTGTCAGCGTCTTTGCGATTCATTTTTTCGGCCAGCGTAACGGAAGTTACCTTAAAAATATGCCATCCGAATTCTGATTTAATCGGACCGATAACTTTATTAAGCGGGGCAGAGAACACATCATCAGCCACATCAGCCAGCAACATATCTTTAGAAACCGCCCCCAGCTTGGTATCTTGAGAAGTTTGCTGAGCCAAAGATTTCGCAACGGCAAAGAAATCCGCACCAGAATCCAACTCGCTGCTGGCTTTCTGAGCCGTTTCTTCAGAATCAAATACCATCTGCAAAACATCACGCTTTTCCGGAGTTTCAAACAGAGAGATATTTTGCTGATAATAGGTGTTTATTTCTTCTTGGGAAGGATTATAAGCCTCGGCAATATCTTCTGACGAAAGCGTAAAGTAAGAAATATCGCGTCTTTCGGGAGCCATAAAGTTCTCGGCAAAGTCGCTGTAATATTGCTCGACTTCATCATCAGAAATATTGCGTGTAATCGTGAGCTTCTGCGGAATGATTTTAACATAAGAGAAAACGCGTTTTTGATTTTCGATTTTTCCGAGCCAATCGGTCAAAAAAGCCGGAACCTCAATTCTTCTGACCGGATTCTGCACCAACATTTGACGCAAAACATCAGAGCGCAAAGCTTGGATATATTCTTGTTCGCTCCAACCGGTGGCGGCTAACATCAAGTTAAAGCGGTTGCGGTCAAATTGACCTTGAGCATTCATAAATTCGTTTTGTGAATAAATAATCTTACGGATAAGATCATCTCCGATAACAATATTATTTTCCTGAGCCGTTGTTTGTAAAATGGCATCAGCAACTTCACGTTGAACAATTCCAAGAAGCAAAGTATTTTTGATGGAGTCATTAATTTCGAGGTTATCGCCAAACATCTTGCGTGCATTGGCCAGCTCTTTTTCATACATAAAAGACACTTCACCTTGCGATATTTCAATATCGTTGACTTTAATAACGGTCCGATTCTGACCGGCGCTGTAAATATAACCCGAAATTCCGAATAACGACATAAAGCTAAGCGCAGTAAGGATAAAAATACTTTTAGCAACCCAACTGTCTTGCATTTTTCTAATTTTGCTCATCATGGCATTAAAATCCTATACAATAAAATAAACTGGAAAGACTCTAATATAAAAAGCAACAATCTTCAACACAAAATAAAGAAGCGTTCACAACAAATATAGTAGAACAAACGATTTTTTTACTGGAAAATAAAAAAAAGATGTGATAGAACACACAATCATAGATAAAAGAAGAAGGAAAAAACACATGGCTAGAAAAATGCTTATTGCCGGAAATTGGAAGATGAACGGCTTATTGGCGGATGGTGCAGCCCTTGCAAAAGGTGTTGCCGAAGAAGTAAAAAAGATGGGTAAACCTCAATGCGAATTTTTGGTCTGCCCGCCGTTTACTTTGTTAACCACGGTTAAAAAGGCTTTAAGAGGCTCAAAAGTTGCTCTTGGCGCACAAGATTGCCACATCGCAGAGAAGGGCGCTCATACCGGTGACATTAGTCCGGTAATGTTAAAAGATTGCGGATGCCAGTATGTCATTCTCGGGCACTCTGAAAGAAGAGCCGATCATGGCGAAAGCAGTGAGTTGGTTAATGTTAAGGCTCAAGCTGCTTATGGTCAAGGCCTTAAAGCCATTATCTGCGTCGGTGAAACTTTGGCCGAAAGAGATGCCGGAAAAGCTCTTGACGTCTGCACACGTCAAATTTTAGATTCTGTTCCCGAAAGTGCCACCTGGCAAAATACCGTTATTGCATATGAACCGGTCTGGGCAATCGGCACCGGCAAAGTTCCGACCACCAAAGACGTTGAAGAAGTTCATGCCGCAATTCGTAAAACGCTGGCTAAGAAGCTGGGCAAAGGCAATGCTAACCGCATGAGAATTTTGTACGGCGGCTCGGTCAAACCCAATAATGCGAAAGAACTTTTGGGGCTGGAAGACGTTGACGGCGCATTAATCGGCGGCGCCAGCTTAAAAGTAGAAGATTTTATTAACATCGCCAAAAATTCTGGCGCTTGCTAAAATAAGGAAAATTAAAGATGGAAACAGTATTACTCGTATTGCACTTGCTGACGGCAATCTTTTTGGTTTGCTTCATCTTAATGCAGCGCTCAGGCGGCGGTGCATTAGATGGCTTAGGCGGCGGCTCTGGCGCCAGCAACTTCTTAAGCGCAAGAGGAACCAGCAACTTCTTAACCAAAACGACGGCCATTTTGGCAACAATATTTTTCATCACCAGCATTTCGCTGTCTTTGTATTATAAAAATGTTGAACGCAAGGCAAATTCAATTATTGATACGCCGCCGGCTGCGGCCGAGACAGAACCTGAAGTTCCTAACGTTCCGACGGCAGAAAAATAGAAAAAGATGAAAAATCAAACAAACATAACAAAGGCACCGAAAAAATAAGGTGCCTTTGTCACTTTAAAAAACAGGAATAAGATATGACTATCAACGACAAAATCAAAAATATTTTATCTCATAAAGCCAAGTTTATTTTCATTACCGGCGGTGTGGTTTCATCTTTGGGAAAAGGCTTGGCTTCGGCATCTCTGGCAACGGTTTTACAGTCCAGAGGTTTTAAGGTAAGATTGCGCAAACTGGATCCGTATTTGAATGTTGACCCCGGCACCATGAGCCCATACCAGCATGGTGAGGTTTATGTAACCGATGATGGCACGGAAGCAGACTTAGACTTAGGCCACTACGAGCGTTTTTCGGGTGTGCCGGCCAAAAGAGCAGATAGTGTCACCACCGGAATCATTTATCAAAGAGTAATAGATAAAGAGCGTCATGGCGATTACTTAGGTGCAACCATTCAAGTTGTTCCTCATGTCACAAATGAAATCAAAGACTTTATCTTATCAGATATAACTGACGAAGATTTTGTTCTGTGTGAAATCGGCGGAACGGTCGGTGATATTGAAGGACAACCTTACTTGGAAGCCATAAGACAGCTCGCTTATGAGTTGGGGCGAGAAAGAATCATGTTTATCCATGTTACGCTGTTGCCCTATATCGGAGCTGCCGGAGAGTTAAAAACCAAGCCGACTCAGCACTCGGTTAAACAGTTGCAAGAATATGGTATTCAGCCGGATATGATTTTGTGTCGCAGCCCGATACAAATTCCCGAAAACGAAAAAAGAAAAATTGCCTTATTCTGTAATGTAAAAGAAGAAAATGTCATTGCCGCTTTAGACGCAAGCAGTATCTATGAAGTTCCGATAAATTATTCAAAAGAAGGAATGGACAATGCTGTATGCCGTTATTTTGGCTTGAATAATGCGCCGGCAGCAGATTTAAGCAAATGGGAACATATCGTAAATGTTTTGAAAAATCCGGAAGGGACTGTCACAATCGGCGTCGTCGGAAAATATACACAGTTGCTTGAAGCTTATAAGTCTTTGAACGAAGCGCTCGTCCATGGCGGTATTGCTAATAATTATAAAGTAAAAATCAAATGGATTGATTCTGAAAAACTCGAAAGCGAAAATGCCGAAGACGAGCTAAGCGATGTCAGCGGCATCTTAGTCCCCGGAGGATTTGGTCAACGCGGAACGGAAGGAAAAATAAAAGCCATCAAATATGCCCGAGAGCATAAAGTTCCGTTCTTTGGCATCTGCTTCGGAATGCAAATGGCCGTAATTGAAACCATGAGAGATGTCGCCGGTATAAAAAATGCCGGAACAACAGAATTTTCGCCGGATTGTGAAGCCGTTGTCGGCTTAATGACCGAATGGGACAAAGACGGCGCCAAACAAATCCGCCACAAAGACGGAGATTTGGGCGGCACCATGAGATTGGGTGCTTATGAATGCGTTCTGGAAAAAGGCTCAAAAGTTGCCCAAATATATGGCAGTGATAAAATTTCAGAAAGACATCGCCACCGTTATGAAGTTAATATGAAGTACGAAAGCGTATTAAACAAAAGCGGCATGAGCATTACCGGACGCTCGCCGGACGGTAAACTTCCTGAAATTGTAGAAATAAAGGATCATCCATGGTTTATCGGCGTCCAATTCCATCCGGAATTAAAGTCCAGACCTCTGGCACCGCATCCGTTATTTGTATCTTTCATAAAAGCATCAATTAACAACAGCAGATTGATATAATAGCTTGAAAGAAAAGAACAAAATGCCTATATCGAAAGATGTAGGCATTTTTCTTATTTAAGCAGTTGCTAAAGAAAAAAATATCTGATAAATAAAAGAACAAAAATAAGGTATAAAAAAGAAGGTAAAAATGAAAAAAGCAAAATTTGCTGTTGTTTTGATGGTAATGATGTTAGGCTTTTCTCTAAAAGCTCAAGCAGAAGAAGTTTCTGAAGAAGATACACTAAATCCGTTCACGGAGCAAGGCCGGTCAAATCTCTGGAACAAAGCAAAATATAATGTATCCGAAACATGGCAGTCAGATACTTATGACTTATATGTGCCGTTTTATGCTTGGCATAACAGATTAGCCTATGATGATGAACATATTGAAAAATATAATGAAGAAGCCTGGGGATTGGGAATAGGCAAATATCGTTATGATAAAGACGGAGATTGGCACGGCTTATATGCCATAGCCTTTAAGGACTCCAACTCATATCTGGAAACAATGTTCGGCTATGCTTATCAAAAAAACTGGTTTGTAAATTGCAATCGAGATTTCAGAGTAGGGGTGGGATTCACAGTCGGTGTCACCCAACGCCACGAATACAGCTATATTCCGGTACCTCTTCCGTTGCCGATAGCCGGCATTGAATATGGAAGATTTGCCTTACAGGCAGCCTATGTCCCGGGCATAAAAAATGACGGAAATGTCCTGTTTTCATGGTTTAGATTCAGAATAAATTAAAAAAAGCTTGCCAAAGATAAAATAAAGAGGTATAGACAAATAGCTTAATATATCACTATGTTTAACTATTATACAATTTATCATTATGAAACAGAAAACATTTGCAGAGATGTTGAAAGAGATTAAGAATCTTTTTCCCATCAAAAAGGAATGCTACGAATTTCCTCACTGTAAAGCACTTGATGCGGATTGGTTTGTCAGTGGCAAAGATGAGCCGAGCCGACAAATTGGAGCAATTTTGCAAAAGGTGCGAATTAAACCACACATTTTGGATGGCATAAATCTGGATAATCCTCAGCTGCCTGCTGAAGAGCTAGAACAAGTAAAGAAAACGCTCTCCATGATGCAAAAGGCTTTTCCACAGCAAATAGGGACTTTGATTTGTTCACCGATTTTGTATCAAGAAAAAATAAAATCAGTTGAGTTTGACAATGTATGTTGCATCGCCACATCTTCCGTAACAGATATCCTGAAAGATATGTACAAGCAACCAACGTTTACCCAAGACGAAATTCAAAGCCTAAGAGACGAAGCCTTCTCCAATCAAATATTACATCGCTGGACAATCAAAAAGTATAAATACTTGATTGTCTATGGAGATGCTTTAGTTTCAGGAATATATGCCGCTTATGCCGCTTATGAAATAAAGAGCCTCTACGGCGAGGAAGCAGGGATTATAATTGTACAACATCACGAAGCCGGAAAAAGAAAAGACAGTCTGGCCGCCAAACAAATGCTCGAACAGCTCGGAACCAAAGTCATCAATATTGTTGATGATGAAGATTTAGAGGATTTGAATGGCGGAAAGAATTTATTGTTTGTTCCGCAACATCGCGTAATTTATGCCCAAGAAAATATTTCTAAGGAAACAGATATATACACGATACCGGAAGATGAGGTGCAAATTTATGACCAAGATTTGGCTGTATATTACATTGACCGCAGCATGGAAATTTTTCGAAAAAGAAAACAGCACAAATTAGCCACTGCGGAGTGGAAGCATTTTTTAAGAGATTATCGTTTCCACCAAACAAATAGCCAATGGGAAGCTCAAACCACCATAGATAAATTGGTGGCTATCCATTTGCCCAAGCTTAAACTTCTTGCCGAAAAATAAAAATGAGAACAAAAAAACAGAGGCCTGATTAAGGACCTCTGTTTTTTTAATGATTAATTTTGTGATTATAAATTTTATTTTTGTTGAGAAAGCGCCAAAATATGATATAAATAGCCAATAACAGTAATAGAAAAGGAATAAAAAATGGAAGCGCGCAATATAAAAATAGGTAATTTTGAAATAGGAAACAAACTTCCGATAGCATTACTCGCAGGTCCCTGCCAAATAGAAAGCCGCCAACACGCGATAGACATGGCCGGCAGCTTGATTGAAATAACCAAAGAATTAGGAATAAACTATATTTTCAAGGCGTCATTTGATAAAGCCAACCGCAGCTCGATAAACACGGCAAGAGGCGTTGGCCTTGAAGAAGGCATGAGAACTTTTGATGAAATCAAAAAACTTTATAATAATGTTCCGATAGTCACGGATGTTCATGAAAAAGAGCAGTGTGCAATCGTTGCGCCACATGTTGATATGCTTCAAATTCCGGCCTTTTTATGCCGACAAACAGATTTAGTAGTCGCTGCAGCCAAGACCGGAAAAGTCATAAACATCAAAAAAGGCCAGTTCTTGGCACCATGGGATATGAAAAATATTGTCAAAAAGTCAGAAGACAGCGGCAATATGAATGTCTGCATAACCGAAAGAGGAGCCAGCTTCGGCTATAATACATTGGTCACGGATTTCAGAGGCTTGCCGCGTATGGCAAAAGACACCGGTTGCCCGATTATTTTTGACGCCACCCATTCGGTACAACAACCCGGAGGCTTAGGCGGCACATCCGGCGGTCAAAGAGAATATGCACCGGTTTTGGCACGAGCCGCGGTTGCAGTCGGAGTAGCCGCCGTATTTATTGAAACCCATGATAATCCCGATAAAGCTTTATCTGATGGCCCAAATATGATTCCTCTGCACGAAATGAAACGTGTTTTGAGTGAGTTACAGGCTTATGATAAGATAACCAAAACAATAACCAAGCTAGATTATTAAACAAATGCAATTTTCTGATGAAGGATATATCATAAAGACGCGTCGCCATGGAGAAAGCGGGTTAATATTAACTGTATTAACCCGCTCAAATGGCAAAATAAGCGGCTATGTAAAAAATGCCTTCAGTGCGAAAAAAAACGGGATTTATCAACTTGGTAATTGCATAAGTTTAAACGCTTATGCAAGGCTGGAAGAAAATTTATATAGCTTTCATGTTGATTTGCAAAGAGCCGAGGCCGTAAATTTTATGAATGACGAGGCCAAGCTCTCGGCCTTAGGGGCTTTATGTGAGTTATGCAACACTTGCTTACCGGAAAAAGATAATATAGGATTATTTTACAATAAGATAGAAGACTTTTTTAATAATATACTTGAAGATAATTGGAGAACATATTATTCTTACTTCGAATTTTCTCTTTTAGACTATCTCGGAATAGGCTTAGATTTGAGCGAATGCGCTGCAACCGGAAGCCATGAAAACTTAAAATATGTTTCCCCAAAAAGCGGAAAAGCCGTCAGCGCGGCAGCCGGAGCACCTTATGCCGATAGATTATTTCTTTATCCGAGCTATATTGTTGAAAAGAAAGAAAATCCCAAGCCGCAAGAAATTGGTGAGGTTCTAAAGCTTACGGAGTTTTTCCTAAATAAAAATTTTTTTCAAGCACATGGCTTGAAATTTCCTGAAAACCGTGCTAATTTGCGGCATATTATGCAACTTTAATTAACGAAGCGAATATTAAGATGACAGAACAACCTATTGAAACAGAAGAAAAAATAAAAAGCGTCCACTTGGCGGAAGAATTAAGCAGCCGCTATTTGTCTTATGCCATGTCGACCATAGTTTCGCGTTCGCTTCCTGATGTTCGAGATGGATTAAAGCCGGTTCACCGCCGTTTGCTGTTTGCCATGAGACAGTTGCACCTCGATCCCAAATCCGGATTTAAGAAATGCGCCAGAGTAGTCGGTGATGTCATCGGTAAATATCACCCGCATGGCGACACAGCCGTTTATGGTGCGATGGTCAGATTAGCGCAAGATTTTTCAGTACGTTATCCGCTGGTTGATGGACAAGGAAACTTTGGCAATATTGATGGCGACGGTGCCGCGGCCATGCGTTATACTGAGGCCCGATTAACCGAATTTGCCATGGCCTTAATGGAAGGCCTGAACGAAAATGCCGTTGATTTCAGAGAAACTTATGACGGAGAAGAAGAAGAGCCGGTTGTCATGCCGTCAATGGTGCCAAATTTGCTCTGCAACGGGTCAACCGGTATTGCCGTCGGTATGGCCACCAATATTCCGCCGCATAATCTGAGTGAAGTCTGCGATGCATTGCTTTATTTGATTGAAAATCCCGATTGTGAGATAGAGCCGCTTGTCAGACGCATCAAAGGCCCTGATTTTCCGACCGGAGGCATCATTGTCGACAAGTTTGAAACGATTTTGAATAACTATAAGCAGGGAAGAGGATTTTTCCGCATCAGAGCCAAGTGGGAAACAGAAGATTTGGGCCACGGACAATATCAAATCGTTGTTAAAGAAATCCCTTATCAGGTTATAAAATCAAAATTGATTGAAAAAATAGCCGAGCTTTTGTTTGATAAAAAAGTTCCGTTATTGTCCGATGTCCGAGATGAATCAGCGCAAGACATCAGAATAGTCCTTGAGCCAAAGAACAGAACGGTTGACGCTAATTTGCTTATGGAGCATTTGTTCCGTCAGACAGATTTGGAAACACGTTTTAGTATGAATATGAATGTGTTAGACCACGAAGGTGTGCCGCATGTTATGGATATCAAACAAGTTTTGCGTGAATTTTTGGATCATAGACATATTGTTTTGCAAAGGCGTGTTAAATATCGTTTGGACAAGATAAATGCACGATTGGAAATTCTGTCGGGATATTTGATTGCCTATCTGAATTTGGATGAAATCATCAGAATAATTCGCGAAGAAGATGATGCCAAGGGTGTTATGATGGCCCGCTTTAACTTGACCGAAAATCAGGCAGAAGCCATATTGAATATGAAATTGCGTTCGCTCCGCAAGCTGGAAGAAGAAGAAATTCGAGAGGAATACAATGACTTAAGCGCCGAAAAGGAGCAACTTGAAGAACTTATCGGCAGCGAGGCAAAACGCTGGGAGGCAATTGCCGGAGAAATTAAGCAGATTAAAGAAAAGTTTGGCAAGAAAACGGCCTTGGGACGCCGTCGCACAGAGTTTGCCGAAGTTTCTGAAGATGTGGAAGTTCCTCTCGAAGCAATTATTGAAAAAGAACCGATTACGGTAATTTTATCACAAAAAGGCTGGATTAGATGCTTAAAAGGCTATGTTGACTTGAATGAAGACTTTAAGTTTAAAGACGATGATGCCTTGCAAGTTGCAATTCACGCCCAAACGACTGATAAAATTATAATTTTTGATACAGCCGGAAAATTTTATACGATTGCCGCGAATGAAATTCCGAGCGGCCGCGGCTTTGGTCAACCTTTGCGCTTGATGATAGATTTAGGCATATCGGATTCTGTCTGCGCCATGTTTGTCTTTGAACCCGGAGCTAGCTATGTGATTGCATCAAATATCGGCCGAGGCTTTGTCGTTGATGAAAATCATATATTGGCTCAGACCAAAAACGGCCGTAAGATAATGAATGTTGCCGAAGGTGAGGTTGCACGCTTCTGCCGTAAGATAACCGGCGATATGATTGCCATAATCGGCGATAACCGTAAGTTGCTGGTCTTTAAGATTGAAGAAATTCCGACCATGGCCAGAGGCCGCGGCGTAACTTTGCAAAAATACAAAGACGGCGGATTGTCGGATTTGCAAATTTTCAAAGAGTCTGAAGGTTTTACTTATACGCGTGCAGGCGGCACCAAGACCGAAACCGACTTGCTGACTTGGCTTGGACATCGTGCTCAGATTGGAAAATTAGCACCTTTCGGCTTCCCTAAGAGCAACAAGTTTTTGAAAGAAGACTAAATGCCTGAGATTTTGTTTGAATATGTCCGGCAAGGAAATTTTGTAAAAGTAACGACAATAGAGCCTGAAACACAAATTGAGGCCAGCGTTGTTGTTCCTGCCGGACTAAGTCAAGAACAAATGCAGATTCAGGCCTTAAGACGCCTAAAATATGTCATGGAAAAACAAAGCCGAGAATAAGGCTGTGAATAAGTTTGTTATAAACGCTTAAAGCACTTTAAATTCAAAAAAAATAAGATTAAAATGCTCCCAGATTTTATGTTAATTTGGGGAACAGGGGATTTATATTTATGTCGACTAATGAAGCAAATAAAAACACGACAATTACGACTACTCCGGAATTAGATAACAAACAAACCTGGCTGAGCAATAACTTGTACCAACTCATGATTTGGACAAGTATTATCTGGTTTGGTATTGTGCTGTTTTATATCAGCCAGTTTTTCGGTTGGTCCAACCTGTTTTTGATGATGCCGGATGAATTTGGCGGATTTTTAGCCGGCGTAACGCTGCCTTTGGCGATATTGTGGGTTGTTGTGGCTTATATTGACCGCGGAACAAGCTTCAAGACCGAGGCCAGATTGCTCAGAAGCTATATGAATCAACTGGTTTATCCGGAAGAGGGCGCGGCTCAAACGGCTAAGGCCATGGCTGACGGCATCCGCTCACAAGTTGTCGAATTGCAAAACGCCACCAAAATGGCAACCGAGCAAAGCCAAAAAATAAAAGACGAATTAAACGCAAGGGTAGAAGATTTTGCTGGGATAATTGCAACTTTGGATAAATATTCATCACAAACGGTCGGACAATTATCTGATACCTTAAAACAGCTGACCACATCATTTGAAATGATGAATGAAAAAGCCTTGTCCCATAGTGGAAACTTAAAAAATGTCGGGGCAGAGGTTTCAGGCATATTTGCGCAGATGAACAAAGAAGCCGATATGTTTGTCAAAAACGTCTTGCCGAATATCAATGAAGTAAAATATTCGGCAGAATTGCTCGAAAAAGCCACCAAAGAGAGCAATGCCCGCATGATAAAAGCAAATGAAACAATCTTAGAACTGGCCGATAAATCGCATAACAGCATTGAAAAAGCTTCAGAAATTTTGGAATCTCAGGCTCAAAAAATCGCTTTGATATCCGAAAAAGCCGTCAGCGAATGTGACAAGATGAGACAAAACATTGATAATAGTGTCAATTCTCTGGCCGATGTTATGCAGAGCCAAAACAATACGATGAAGGGCTATGTCGAAACCTTAAACCAAAACGCAGACACTTTGGGGCAAAAATTTGCTGAGCAAGGAGACGTTGTTAAGGCTGAGATTGATAAAATTATTTCAAGAGCCGGTATGGCAGAAGAAAGCATCGCCATCCAAGTCCGTGAATTAAATAGTGTTTCGGAAGAAATCAATAATATAATGCAAGCCGTTCAGTCAGATATTAAAGATCATGGCGAACTCTTAGAAAAAACAACGGATATTGCTCAGAAGAATACCGATATCGTTATTGAAAGCCTCAAAAAAGAGGCCTCCGCCGTTGCAGAAAGCGCAGATCAGTCAATTTTGAAGTTGAACAGCGTTAATGAAAACCTAAAGGCAAACCAAGCCCAAATCAAAGAGGCCGAACAAGAGGCCGCAAGCAGAATACAAACTTCGGCTCAAGACTTGCAACAAAAGTCCACCTTACTGCAAAACACGGCAGATATAGCAACCAAGGCATTAGAGCAAGTCTCGCAAATGATGAAGAAAAACGCCGAAAGCATTGGCGAAACATCATCTCTGGTTGTAACACAGAGCAAGATAAGCGAAAACTCTTTAACCCAGCAACAGCGCATTATCAGCACCTCAGTCAGCCATATTGAGGAGATGAAAGGCGAGCTGAAACGAGAAATAGAAGAGTTAAGCCGCATTTCAAATGTTATGGGAGAAGACGCAAAAGCTTCTATAAAAGGCTTAAAAGACCAAATGGAGGCCGCTTATGCCGTATCTGAAAATATTATCGGCAAGACAAATGAGTTAAAGCAGGAATTCAAAGATCAAACAGATGAAATGAGCAGCCTGGTAGACATCACTTGCGACAAGATGAAAGTTGTCAATGATAATCTTGAGAGTCATTATCAAAAGATTGATAGCCTAAATGAGAGCATAGAAAACAAAACCACCAACTTGACTCACATGTTGTCTTTGCAAACAGATATGATAAACAAATCATCAGAAATTACTGAAAAAACACACAAAGATTTGCTTAACTCGTTCAGCAAGCAAAGCACGATGTTAAGCAACATGGCCGAAACAACAATTGGTTATGTAACAGACGTTATAAAAGCCTTTGACGAAAAGGCTGAAACAATTAATCTGTTGTTTAAGCAGCAAGAAGGCGAGTTCTTTGATATTTGTGATAAGATATCTGAGAATACCAACAACATCGGTAGTGCGATGAAAAAGCAAATTTCTATTATTGAGCAAAGCGCTGATAGAGTTTTCTCAAGATTAGCAATTTTGGAAGAAGATGCCGGAAAACGGTCAAACTTCATTAACAGCAGTGTTGAACAATCGGTCGACAGACTTATGAAAATTAATGAAGCGGTTGAATCTCAAAACGATGCCGTTGTTAAAATAATTAGCGGCATGCAAGATAAAATGCAGCAAGTTACCAATGATTTTAACCAAAATATATCAACCTTTGCTGAAATATTTGATCATGTTAAAGAAGGCGCCGACAATGTTTCTGCCGGTATCATGGATAACTGCCGCCGCCTTGAATCGGCAAATGAGAGCATGGCTTCCGGCAGCAAAGATATCGCTATGATTATGGAAGGCCATATAAAGACTTTGGACGAAGCTTTGATGAAAACACAAGCACAATCTGACAGCATAAAAGATGGCTTATTCCAACAAAGTGAAAGCCTCAAAGATATTGTAAATGTTGTAACAACCCAGACCAGACTGGGCGAGGCTTCTTTGGCTCAACAATATAAATATTTGTCCGAGGCCTCAACCAATGTCGCCCAACAGTTGAACGAAATTGGCGAACAGATTAAAAACAGCGGCGAAAATATCACCGAAATCACCACTAAGGCCGGCTACAATATAGATTCTCTGGGCGATAAGATGATAAAAATCGGCGAAGATATTGCCAAAGCCACCAAGGCATCGGTTAAAAATATTGAACAAGTCGGTTTGTCCTTATCTCAAAGCTCTGAGGATTTGACAAAGACGGTAGAAACCTCAAATCAAAAAGTCAGCACGGTCATGAAGGATTATGAAAAATATTTGGCCGGCTTTAATACCGTAACAGCAGAAGCCAGCACCGGCGTCATTGAAATAAATAATCTGATATCGGAACAAAATGATAAGATGTTGAATTTGTCAGAAGGCACCAAAGAGCTGGTAACCTACTTTAATACCGTATTAAATGATGCCTCAATGGTCTTGTCCGATAGAGCTAATCAGGCTTATGACAAGGTAAAAGGCCTTGGCGACAGCTTGAAAAAACTTGGCATCCAGCTAGATGAAATGACCAAACAAAGCGCCGGTAGTTTAGAAAATGCCGGTAATAAGCTGAGAGCATCTATTGGCGAAATTTCTTCAAATGCAGAAAGAATTGCCAATGACATCCGCTCTTCCGGAGAAATCTTCTTAAAACAGTCAAATGTTTTGGTTGCTGCAAGCGATGATTCGATTAATAAAGTAACCGAGGTTGTTGGCTCTTTGAGCAATGCGTCTAAAGAATTTACAACCCAAGGCGAGGAGATTTTGCAAAAATCAAACGGCTTTAATGCATTGTTCAAAAAACAGCTTCAAATTTTAACCGACACCTCATCAAAAGCTGAGCTTAAATTGAAGGATTTGGAAAAGCTTTATGAAGGCATGAGAGTAGATAGCTTCTTAAAGAATGCGTCTTATGTGCTGGAAAAACTTGAATCGGCAGCAGTTGATATTAACCGAATATTCAACCCCGGCGTAGAAGAAGAACTCTGGAAAAAGTATTATAACGGTGATACTTCGGTATTTGTCAGACATCTTGCCCGAACCATGAGCCGGAGCCAAATTGTCGGCATCAAGACTGAATTTGAAAAAAATGCAGAATTCAGAGATGTAGTCACGCGTTATTTGACCGATTTTGAAAGTCTGGTAGGAAAAGCCAAAGACAGCGAAAAATCAGGACTATTGCTATCGGTTATTTCAGGGGCTGATGTTGGCAAACTCTATTATGTATTAGCAAAAGCATTGGATAGAATCAACTAATGGGAATTTCTGCAACACAAGGCTATCAGCTCGAGATTGACAAGCTTCTGCAAAGCATAGGCGCCTCCGCCGAACGCTTAAGCGGAAAGGAGAGCTTTTCGGTTGCACCGGAAGCAAAAAATCCAACGATTTCCGCAGAAATTGCTGTCGGACAAGCTTATCTGGAGCCTAAAGCCTCGTTCACGGTACAAGAATATGTGTCCGATAATCCCTTACAAGAAAGTGCCGCCGAAAAATATCGCCAAAGCTTGTATAATAAGGCTGATAAAGAAAAAAATCTTGGAACGGCAGAAACATCAGGATTTAATTTTTCAGAAATATTAAACCGCCTCGGAACGGAAGACAAAGTCGAAGCTTATGACAAAGTAACGCACAGCTATGCTCAACCGCAAGAAAATACCGGCTTCAATGCAAACATCATGAATATGAATAAAGAGTTTTCATATTCCACTCTTGATTATGCTGTAAACACATATAATTATGTTCAAGACATAAATCGTCAACCGCATATTCTGATAGATTTTATGCACGAATATAACCGTAATTATAATTTTGAGGCCTAATGCAGATATTGGATTTTGACAGCAATGTTTTTATGGCGCCAATGGCCGGAATAACCGATAAGCCCTTGCGAAAATTAGTATCTTCGCTTGGAAAAGGTGTTATGGTTTCAGAAATGGTCGCCATTAATGCCATTCAAAGAAAAAATCCCAAAACCTATCGCATTGCTGATGTCAGAGATGAGGCTTATCCGGTTGTGGTCCAGCTGGTGGGCAATGATCCACATCTTTTTGCCGAGGCCGCAAAATTAGCGGAAGAGTTAGGTGCACATTCACTGGATATTAACATGGGCTGTCCGGTCAAGAAGATTGTGAATAATCAGTCTGGCTCAGCTTTAATGAAAGACGTAAAACTGGCAGAAAAAATCATCAAAGCAGTTGTTGGCGCCACGCCGTTAAAGGTCAGTGTCAAGTTTCGCAAAGGCTGGGACGCATCAAGCGTAAATGCCGTTGATTTTGCCAAAATGTGTGAGGGAAGCGGAGCATCATACATAACCATACACGGCCGGACCCGCAGCGCTTTTTATTCCGGTGAAGCCGATTGGAATATCATCAGAGCGGTGAAAGAAGCCGTAAAAATACCGGTCATTGGCAACGGAGATATAAATACGCCTTATGATGCGGAAAGAATGATAAAAGAGACCGGCGTCGATGGCGTTATGATTGGCCGTGCCGGATTGGGCAACCCGTGGCTAATAAGCCAAACTGATGATTATTTAAGAACAGGAAAAGAAGCAAGAAAAATTCCGGTTGCGGAAATAAAAGCCTTTATGCTGAAACATATTGAAGAATTAAGTAACTATTACGGACCAGAAATGGGTTTGGCCATCTCACGAAAGTTTGTTTGCTGGTACTGTAAAAACTTGCGCGATGCCAAAAGATTTCGTGAAACTTACACCAAAATAAATGACTATCAGCAGGCCATGGCTGCGATAGATGAATATTTTGACAGCTTTGGAGAAGAAGAAAGATGAAAATAATTGTCTGCGGCGCCGGAAGAATAGGCAAAAACATCGTCAGCTATCTTTCCTATGGCAATAATGACATAAGCGTTATTGACACCGACCAGCAACAACTCGATGAAGTTGCAAAAGAATGGGATGTCTTACCGATTTTGGGCAATGCCGCTCATCCTGACATTCTGGAAAAAGCCGGTGCCGAAAATGCGGATATGATATTAGCGCTTACAAACTCGGATGAGGTAAATATGATTGCCTGTCAGGTTGCAGACTATTTGTTTCATATCCGAAAAAAAATTGCCCGCATAGATGCCGAAACTTATCTTGACCCTCTGTGGTGCGATTTATATAACCCTAATCATATTAACATAGACCTAACAATTTTTCCGGATATGGCGATTGCCGAGGCGATATATGGAATCATAAAAATTCCTGGGGCCTCATCAGTCATGCCGCTTGCTGATAAAAAGATTTATATGCTTTCGGTAAAATGCCATGAAAATTCACCTTTGATAAAAACCAGTATCGAACATATCGGAATGGCAGCTCCCGAAACAAAATTAGCAGCGGTAAGCGTTGTCAGAAACGGCAAAAACTTTATTCCGACGGGAGAATTTTGCCTCGAAGTCGGAGACGAGCTCTTCTTTTTGGTTCAGGAAGAAGATATTGAAGAGGCGCTTCATGGCTTTGGCACCGACCATCCGAGCAACGAAAAAGTTGTGATTTTCGGCGGCAACCAAATCTCTTTATATTTAGCACAAATGCTTGAAGCGGATGATAATATTATCGCTTGCAAAATTATAGAAGAAGACCGCCGCCGCGCATCCTATTTAGCACGCAAACTTGAGCATAGCTCAATTATTTGCGGAGAAATGCTGAGTGATGTGATGCTTGAAGAAGCCGATGTTGATGAAGCTGACGTCACAATCTCCACAACTTTACGAGATAAAGACAACTTGCTGGCTTCATTAATAGCAAAGAAAAACGGCGCGCATACAACCATATCATTAGTAAATTCAAATTCTTATAATACGCTTGTAAGCAATCTGAATGACAGCATAATCGTTGATAGCGCCTCTGTAACCATATCAGAGATATTAAAAGAATTGCGCAAAGCCAAAATAAATAAGGCTTATTCCTTAGGGCAAGGCTATGGAGAGGTGTGGGAAATTAATATTGATGAAACCTCAATGATAACGGATAAAAAAATAGTTGAGCTGGATTTGCCGGAAAACAGCAAAATTTGCGCTATTATCAGAGATGAAGAAATTATCTTTCCCGAGATATATGAAAGGATTTTGGAAGGTGACACATTGATTGTCTATTGCGCATCAAAAGCCATAAAAAAAGTTGAAAAAATATTTTCATAAAAAAAACTTTACTAATAACAAGAAATGTACTTAAATTAAAAAGAACAAATATAATAAGGAATAAAAAAATGTCACAAAACGTTCAGGAAGATTTTTTAAAAGACTTATGCCAAAACAAGATTGCCGTCACGGTATTTTTGGTAAACGGCGTAAAGCTGCAGGGAATAATCACTTGGTTTGATGAAACCTCACTTTTGTTAAGAAGAGACGGCCACACCCAGTTGATATATAAACACGCCGTATCAACCATCATGCCGGGAACAGCCGTTAATATCGAACTTCCTGAAGTCAAATAAACACAAGGCTTATAAAGTCTTGAGTAATTTTCAGATAGAGGAGAAAAAGGCTGCAAGGGCCTATGTTGTCTTTCCGAATATCGCAACTTCGGAACAAAAGCTTTCTCCCGAAGCCAGATTAGAAGAGGCGATAGGTCTGGCGCGAGCCATAAGCTTGGATATCGCCGGTGCCGAAATCGTAAAGTTGAGAGAAATTAAGTCAGGCGCTTATTTCGGACAAGGCTATATTGATAAATTGGCAGAAAAATTCAGCCAAGAAAATATAGAACTATTGATTGTTGATGCAAGTCTGAGCCCAATACAACAAAGAAATCTTGAAAAAAAACTCAAAACAAAGGTCATTGACCGCACGGCGCTAATTCTTGAAATCTTTGGCGAAAGAGCCCAAACCAAAGAAGGAAAATTGCAGGTAGAGCTGGCTCATTTAACTTATCAACGCAGCCGTCTTGTCCGAAGCTGGACCCACTTAGAGCGCCAACGCGGCGGTGCCGGATTCTTAGGCGGCCCCGGAGAAACCCAAATCGAGCTTGACCGAAGAATTATTGACGATAAAATTGTCCGCATAAAAAAAGAGCTGGAAAAAGTCAAAAAGACCAGAGCTTTACAAAGAAGCGCAAGACAAAAAGTTCCTTATCCGGTAGTGGCTTTGGTGGGGTATACCAACGCCGGAAAATCAACTTTGTTTAACAGCCTCACGCAAGCCGATGTCTTTGCCAAAGACCTGCTCTTTGCCACACTGGATACCACCATGAGAAAAATGCGGCTTCCTACCGGACAAGAGGTTATTCTCTCCGATACAGTAGGATTTATTTCAGATTTGCCGCATGAATTGATAATGGCCTTTCGCGCCACTTTGGAAGAAGTTTTAGCCGCTGATATTGTTGTTCATGTTCGTGATGTGGCCAATCCGGAAACGCAAACACAAAAAAAAGATGTTTTGAATGTTTTGGAACATTTAGGATTAAAGCATATTGAAACAGAAGAAAATTATATTGAGCTTTTAAATAAGGCAGATTTATTAATGCCGGAACAACAAACTTATTACCAAGAACAATCAGAAAGAAATTCTTCTTTGATTGTCTGTTCGGCAATAAGCGGGCAGGGGCTTGATAAATTTTTGCAAACCATTTCCGACAAGCTCAGCCGAGAAGAAAAGATTCTTGAAATTAACATTGCCGCAGAAAAAGGTAAGGAGATTGCTTGGTTGTATGAAAATTCCGAAGTCATCAACAGCAATCTTAAAGGAAATATTATCTCTTTCACTTGTAAAATCTCTAATAAAAATTGCGCAAGATTGGAAAAACTGCTGCAAAAAAATTAAATCAACCACTCCAAAAATAAATTAAACAGATTATATCAAGCTTTGCTAAATTAGAAAGATAATAATGGAGTAAAGCTTATGCTAAAATTTGAGGCAATATCTCTTGAAAAAATGGACCAGTATTTAGACATCAAAAAAAGATGCCCCAGCAAAAACGCTGATGATTCATTTTTTTTCATGTGGGCATGGAAAGAATTATATAATTACGAATGGGCTTTTTCCGGCAACATGTGTTGGGTCAGATATTATTTTGAAGGAAAAATTTATTACAAAATCCCAATAGGAATATGGAAGCAAAAAAATTGGATAAACCTCTTTGCCAGAAAACTGCCGCCGCATTCCGAATTACGCAATGTCAGCGAAGATTTTGCCTTAAGGCTGCTCCGAAAGGATAATGAGCACTTTATTTTTCGTGAAGATCCGGATACTAAAGAATATATTTATAAAAAACAAGATATGATTGAACTGCCGGGGAAGAAATTTCACGTCAAAAGACAGCATGTTAATTTTTTTGAAAAAATTTATGAATACGAACAAAAAGACATAGAAGAAGACGACATCAAAGACATACAAATGCTTTTCCAGTTTGAGCAGCGCCAAACCTTAGGAGAATATGATCCGGAATTTTCTGAAGAAGAATATATCGCATTAAATAGAATTTTAAAAAACTGGAAAATTTTTAAATCGCATTTGATAGGAAAAATTCTCACGGTACAGAATCAACCGGTCAGCTTTATAATCGGCGAAAAACAAAATAACAATAGCTTACTGATTTTGTTTGAAAAATCTTTGAGCAACATCAAAGGCGCCGGCCCGACAAATTGCAAACTTTTTGCCCAAGCATTTCCGGAAACAAAATATATCAACTGGGGACGAGACTTTGGCCAAGCCGAACTCCGAAGATTAAAATGCAGCAACAGACCTTGCGCTTTTATTAAAAAGTTTAATGCAAAAATAGCCTAAGAAAACTTATTTTCCAAGAGAATATAAGGGGTTAGTGACACGTCTAACATTTTTTAGGGCAAAGAAATCACTTTTCATTTTTTCCAAAAAGGCTTTGTTAGGATATTGCGGAGAAATTTTGTTTGCTAAGTAGACCACAAAAGCCTTAGAAAAATAAGGAAGAAGAGAAGTTTTGCGCTTCATTTTCCAATAAGCCGAAACCGCCTTGCGATACATCAGACGCAGGGCTGTTTCCGGCAGATTAGGATTATCAAGGATGGCATCGCAATAGGCCAAAAACCGATCATGATCAAGCTGGAGTTTGTTTCCTGAGAAATTTCCGATTTCTTTGGGAACCAAAACCACATCGGCATCTATTTTAACCACACCATGAGCATGAATGGCACAACGCAGCGGAATCGATTCGTCTTGAATAAACACACGTTCATCAGCGCCTTTGGCTTTTTTTAAAACCGAAGTTTTGATAAGCTGCCCCATACGAGTAAAACGCCCGTTAAGAACGCCGAGCAAGGCATCTTGATTATAAGAATAAGAAAATTCTCCGATTGTTTCATTGGTCAATTCTTCGGGAAGCTTTCCGGTTTTAGAAAAACAACCATAGACCATATCAGCATCAAGCTCTTTGGCAATATCCAACATCTTTCTGGTAGAATTAATCGGAAAAATATCATCAGAGTCGAGCATCCGCACATATTCACCATGGGCGAGGGCGATTCCCTGATTAATTCTCGGGCTAATACCGCGATTATCCTTATTTTCTACCAAAATAACATTAGGAACATCTTTGGTATATTTTTTTATGATATCTACGGAACGATCGGTTGATAAATCATCAATAAAAATAAATTCCGGATTCTCAAGCCCATCTTGGTTTAACAAAGCCTTTAGAACAGAGGGCAGATAATATTCTTTGTTATAAACCGTCATAACAAAGCTGACATCAATATTTTTATTATTTTGCATCATCGTTACCGTATATTTTTATTTATTGTTGAAGAAAAGAAGGCAAAGACGGCTCTTCGCTACCCTCAAAAGAAATTAACTGCTGAGGAACAATGTCAGATGATTCTTCGCCCGATACATTTGCAATAGGTTCAACCGGCTCAACAACCTCAGAATCAATAGCTTTTTGTAATTGATTAGTAATATCTTGAGGAATAGGAGCCTCTTGTACTTCCGGTACAACCACCGGCATGTTCTGCGGCTCGGCTTGGATATCAGGAAGCGGCACCGGAGTTTCTACGTCTGGAATAAGATTTTGCGGCCCCTCCTGCGGTATTTCATCAGGAATGTAAACACCTTCGGTTTCATAGACATTTTCTTCTATTTTCAGCGGCATATCTTCTTGGATAGATTTTACCTGAATTTCTGCATTATCGGCAGGGAGCTCAATCGGCTGAGCCGGAGGAGTCGGTTGAGAAGCTGCGGCGGCATTAGCTACGTTCGGCAATGGCGCAGAAATTTCAGCCGGTAAAATATTTTCCGGTTCATCACTCTTTTGCGCAACAGGTGCACCGATTGTAGAAACGGCATCCTCTTTGTTAGCAGATTCAGAGCTTGCATTTGTAGCCGGAATAATCTCATCACGAGCGGCGAGCTGTTCGGGGGTTAAAAGCTTTGTCTTATCAACCTCTGTATCAACGCATTGCAACAACCAAACATCATAAATCGGATGTTCTATCGCATTCAGCGCCGGACTGGAAGAAATCATCCACCCCTTAAAAATGTTTGAAACAGTCCCGTCTTCTTTTTTATCGACAACATCAACAAAAGCAAAATTGTCAGGAGCTTCCTCGGGTGGTCTTGTCTTGCAGGCGCGAACAACAATAGAAAAACTCCCGAATTGAGCTTCTCCGTTAACCGGAACATCAATCACCGAAACACGACCGGTCAACTTGTTCATTGCCTGAAGCTTAGCGGTATTTGTCTCAACTTCGGTTGCCTGAGCACTAAGAGCCGCCGCACTCAAAGAAAGCGCCAGCGCGGCAGAAAAATTAATTATTTTCTTTACCATTGTCGGTCACCATAAAGATAATTTCGCCAACCATATCTTCTATTGTCTTAAAGTCTTTAACATTAGTGATAACATCACCGTCTTGCAAAAATTCAGTGCTGTGTCCCGGTTCAATTTTAATAAATTTATCCCCAACCAAGCCATCTCCGACAATCGCAGCGGTACTGTCTTTAGGCAATTTAATATCAGAGGCCAAACTCATAATAATCTCGGCATCATAATTTTCGTTATCAAGCTTTTGCGAAATAACCGTTCCGACCTTAATGCCGTTAATCCGCACATCAGACCCGACGGTCAAACCGCCGACTTTAAGAAAACGAGCGGTAACCTCATAACCTTTAACCACTTGCAAATCAGAAACCTTATAAGCAAAGTAGAGAAAGAACGCCGCAACAAAGAGAACAACGACACCCATAATAGTTTCCATAGGTCTTTTATTCATAACACAAACCTTTCAAAATTACTTATTTTCTGATTTATTAGCTTTACCGATAGAGATGATTCGGTCAATGAGCTCTTCAATAACCATAGCATCTTGTGTATAGGAGAATTCGCCTCCGGGAAGAATAAAGTCAAAAGACCCGCCCGGTTCGATTTCGATATATTTTTTGCCCATAATCCCTGAGCTGACAATAGAGGCACTGCTGTCATCGGGAATTTTAACATTTTCATTAATATCAAGGGTAAGAATGGCTCTAAAGTCTTTATCAAGCTGAGCATTAACCACTTTTCCGATATTAACGCCGGCCATCCGCACCAAATCACCAACCAACAATCCGTCAGTTCTTCCAAATCGAGCATTGATTTCATAAGATTCGCCATTATCGAGCTCAGCGGCATCTTGCCGGCCAAAAACCGTCAACAAAACCACAACGGCAATGGCCAATGCGGCATACAGACCGGTTTTAATGGCTTTTGCTTCTTCTTTTGAATAATATTCAGGCACCTGAAAACACTCCTAAAAAACAAAAATTCATATATAGTGATAGAACAAAATAACGATTTTGTCACCAACTTTTAAAGAAAATAAAAAAATTGTTAAAATTTAAAAATAAATTGGTAGAATAAGAAGGCATTAAGCGATTCATTAATTAGGGGACAAAATGATTAGCATAGAAAAAATCAGCAAAAACTTTGGGCCCGTTGCGGCGTTGCAAAACCTCAACTTCAAAATAAATTACGGCGAAATTGTAGCCTTACTCGGCCCAAACGGCGCCGGAAAAACCACTCTGATAAGATTAATGACCGGCTTGCTGTCCCCTGATGACGGAAAAATAAAATATGACGAAGAGGAAATCTCCGCCGACCGTGTCAAAGTTTTGCAAAAAATCGGCTACATACCGGAAAACGCTCCGTTATATAATGAAATGACTCCTTACGAATTTCTAAAATTCACTTCTGATATCTGGGATATAAAAGACCAAATTTTTTCCGACCGGCTTGAACAATTAATAAATAAATTGGATTTAAGAACAGTGATGAGCCGCCCGATTGGCGAACTTTCCAAAGGCTATAGACACCGCGTAGCCATCGCCGGCGCCCTCATTCATGCTCCGAAAATTTTAATCATGGACGAGCCTTCAGAAGGCCTTGATCCAAACCAAAAATATGGTTTAAGAAAGTTTATCAAAGATTTTTCCACCCAAGGCGCGGTGCTGATATCAACACATATTATGGAAGATGTTGAAGCCATTGCCGATAGAATAGTGATGATAAATGAAGGAAAACTTGTGGCCGACACAACCCCGATGCGCCTTAAATATCAAATGCCGGAAAGAGATTTAAGCAGTGCCTTTCGCCGTATTACCGAACACAACAAATAAAGAAAGCCAAACAAATGAACAAACAGATAAAAGCCATTTTTGCCAAAGAATTTTATGGATATTTCAGAAGCATATCAGCTTATTTTATCATGGGATTATACATTGCGTTAAGCCTCTTATGCTGTTTTGTGTTTGGTAATTTTTTTGAGATAGACAACCAAAGTATGATATCTTTTTTCAAATATCAACCGGACATTTTGGCGGCTTTAATCCCCGGAATCACCATGCACCTATGGACAGATGAATACCGCTCGGGAACAATAGAATTCATTTTAACCCAACCCATAAAATATAAAGACATTGTCATCGGAAAATATCTTGCCGCTGCAGCTTTTTCACTAATAATGCTTTCCATGATAATTCCTCTGGTTGTGGTCTTATGGCTCTATAATGACATTAACCTCAGCGCCATAATATCTGCCTTAGTCAGTTGCGTATTAATAGTTTTGTCATTTTGTGCTTTGGGCGAATTAGTTTCTTCCATCAGCAGCAGACCCGTAATTGCTTATCTCGGCAGTCTGTTTATTATCTGGAGCATTACCATGTTTTCGCCGGATGTATTAAGTGAAAACACTACACTCTCAGGCTTAAGCTTTAGAGAAAATTATAAAAATCTGATAAACGGTAAAATAGAGTTGTCTTCAATCATATATTATTTAAGTATGGCCGGAGCAGGGCTCTGGGCCACTGTGGCAATAATCAGCAATCGCAATAAAGTTTAAATCACCCCGGAGGAAAATATGAAAAAGAAGCTAAGCATATTTGTATTTTTTGTTCTGGTAATCGGGTGTTTTTACCTGTTTAATTATAGCATGTCTGTTTTTTTCGAAAACAAATATATTGACCTTAGCGGCAATAACAAATATAGCCTGTCGCCGGCAACCAAAAAAATAATTTCCGAATTAAATGCCGCCCAAAGCATAAAGATATACATTTCTCCGCAAATAGCCAAAGACTATCCGCAAACGGCAGAATATGGCAAATATATTGCCGAATTGGTAAAACAGTATGAAAAAGAAAGTAAAAACAAAATAAGCGCCGATATCATTGAAATCACACCTTTCAGCCAGCAGGAACAAGAGGCCGAACAATACGGACTAAAATCATTTGTCAGCAAAGATGGAAAAATAAATCTGTATCTCGGCGGCGTAATAACCAACGAACAAGGCCAATATATCGCGATTCCAAATTTTGTAGAATTACGCAGACCCTATTTAGAATATGACATAACCTCTGCCATCAAACAGCTCTCTCTACCGCCTAAATTAGCAAAAATCGGCGTCATAGCGCCTGACTTAGACACCAAACTCAACAAGGACGGCAGCCTTGATTTGAGTAATAATCTAAATATTTTCAATCAGTTAAAAAATAAATATCTGCTGGTTCCGATATCTGATTATTCTGTACAAATCGGGGTAAACATTAACACGGTTATTTTGGTAAATCCTAACGACGGCCTTTCTAACGTCGGGCAATATGCCTTGGATCAGTTTGTGCTTCGCGGCGGAAATTTGATTGTGTTTATAGATGCCGTTGACGAAAAGAACAACAAACAAAATAACGACAAAGCAATCAATAAACTGTTGAGCAATTGGGGAATTGAATATAGCTCAAAAGACACTATCGGCAGCAAAGACAAAGCCATTGAAGTCATCTCCGGCATCAAAAGGTTTTCATATATGCCGTGGATGAATTTGAGCGCAGAAAACTTTAATCAAGAAGACGACTTAACCAAAGGCTTAAATTCAATATCACTAAGGTCGCCTGCCGCCATCAAAGCCAAAAATACCAAAGCCGAAGAATTTTCCTTCACCCCGCTGATAACCGTTTCGGGAAGAACCGGTCTTATCGACAGCTCTGTTGCCAAGCAGACTTATAAAGAAGTTTCTGCCGCAAATTTCATCGAAACAAACAAGGATTATATCCTTGCTGCAGAAGTTGAAGGAAAGTTTCGTTCCTCTTTTCAGGATAATATCATGAAAGGCACGAAATACGAAAATCAAATGCTGTCATTTTTGCCGCAAGCCATGAAAAAAGGAAAAATTTTCATAATTGCAGACATCGACTTTCTTTATGATACAACCTGGTCAGACAATAGCTATAAAAACAAAAATACAACCTATGGATTCGTTCCATGGAGCGAAAACGGCCTTTTACTGGAAAGAATATTAAACCAAATCAACGGCAAAGAAGAGCTTGTGGATTTATCCATACGCCCCATACTTCCGCAAGACAGCCTCGGAACAAAGTTCAAGCAAGAAGCCGAAGCAGCCTTTCTGCAAGAAAAAGAACAAAAACAACAAGATTTGAAAAACTGCATTGCTAAAGCAGAAAAAATAAACTTTCAAAATTATTCAATGGGCAACATGCAGCAAATAAATCGCCTTCAAGAAGAAATAACCACAGCCGAAAAGGCCATAAGACAGTTAGATTATCTGGCGGATCAGTCTTATAAAAGAAAAATAAATATATTTATGGGGATAAGCGCCGGAGCAATGCTGCTTTATGCAATGATTATTGCCATAATTTTTAGAAAAAGATTAAAAAAACGCCGTAACTACGGGGAGAACCGATAATGAATAAAGAAACATTAAAACAGGCATTTTCTCTGTTTTTTGTGAGCTTAATACTCGCTTGTGCCGCCTATGTGTTTCACGACAAAGGCGAAAGCGAAAAAATTCAAGGATCAGCGACTTTCGGTATGGCGGCCGGAGAGCTTGATAGGCTTTCAACAATACAAATCATCAGTGATAAAAACACCATAACCCTTGATAAATCCGATGGCCTTTGGCTCCTGCGTGAAGCCGATTCTTACTATGCTAATTATCAAAACATGAATGCTCTTGAAGATTTTATTAAAACCAGCAAAATTCTTCGTGCAGAAAATTTAACCCCGGATGAAGAAAAAAAATATTTTTCACAAAACGGCAGGACCATAAAACTATATTCTGCAACAGGAGCGGAATTGGCTGAGATTGTTCTGTCAACATTAAAGGCTGGAAACGATATTTCTTATGCCAAAATAAAAGGATTAAATGGAACTTATGTTATTGAAAATAAAATAAATTTCCCAACCGACATTGCCTTGTGGTTGCAACAGCCACTGCTAAACTTGCAGCCCGATATGATAAAAAACATAAGAATAAATAGTGAAACCTTTACCCGAGAAAATAAAAATGACGTCTATTTAACACAAAATAATCTTCCGTATAATGCAAACAAAATCACCAAACCGCTTGAGCTTTTGCTCTTTACAAAAGTTCTGTCAGCCCAAAATTTTGATGATGCCAAATATCCGGAACAAAAAGAAATAGAGCTAACCACATTTGACGGATTGGTCATAAACCTCACACTTTATAAAGGGGAAAATGACTATTGGCTAAAGCAAAAAATTTCCACCACAACCCTTCCAACCACCGCCGTGAGTGATTATGTAAAAAACAACGCCTTTCTGTATGATTATTGGTACTTCAAACTATCACAATCAACAGGGGTAGGGCTCTGGATAGCACAATAAATAACAGGAATATATCATGGAAAAAATAAAAGAAAAATATCGTAAGATGATAAAAGATTTAAGAAATTGCGAAAGAATTAGCAATTCAAAATCTTATTTTCTGGCCCAAGCCGCGCATGACTTAAGGCAGCCGCTACAAGCCTTGCACATCTTCACTTCCATGCTTTTGGAAACAAATTTAACCGAGGAACAAGAAGATCTTGCCAAAAAAATAGAATATTCGGCCGTAAATATGCGAAACTTGCTAACTAATTATCTTGACTTATCAAAACTGGATTACGGCGGATTCAAATATGAAGAAAAAGAATTTTGCCTCAGACATCTAACCGATAAACTGGCCGAAGAGTTTTCTTTTATATGCCGTTTGCGTGGCATAAAATTGCAGTATATTCCTTGCAGCTTAAAGATTAAAAGCGACCCGATTTTGGTCGAACGCATGTTGCGAAATTTATTAACCAACGCCATAAAATATACCAAAACAAAAATAGTTTTCGGCTGCAAAAGAAACGGCAATAAGGTCTTAATCAGCATAATCGACAACGGCTGCGGTATTCATGGCGAAGATATTCCATATATTTTTGATGAATTTTATCAAAGCGGCCAAAATCCTGACAATCGCCGCCATGGGGCAGGGCTGGGATTAGCAATCGTCAAAAAAATTGCCGACCTGATTAATACCAAAATAAGGGTAGATACATCCGTCGGCAAAGGAACAAGCTTTAGCTTTAATCTGGGGTAGAAACTTTATTCTGACGAATAACTTTGATATAATCATAATGCTTTCTGGTCAAATCCAACAAGCAGCGCTGTGTATTATATTCTTCTGAGCCGAGATAACCATCCATTGAAAAAGCATAAAGAGAACAAAAACTATCACGATAGGCTTTCCAAGTTTCATACAGAGAGCGCATTTTTCCGCGATACATGGTTCCGTTTTCGTTCCAGTCTTTAAAATTTTCGTCATTCACGATGTTCTCATACTCAGCATAAATGAGCTGCTCAATTCTCATATTTTCTTGACGCATACAGTCAGCCGATGCCACATCATTAATCGTTGAGGCCTTATTCATACATTGTTCAAAGTTAAAATATTGACTTATAGCTGGTTGAGAAGATTGTGCCCAAAGTACCGAAGGCACCAAAAATGCTGACAAAGCAGAAGTTAAAATCACAAATTTTGAAAAAGAAACTTTCATGATACCCTCTTTCTTCTCATTAAAAACATATCATAATCATAAAGTGAATTACTTAAAATTAAATTAATTAAAAATAAGGGTTTATTAAGAAATAAAATATAAAATAAAAACATAACTTAAAGTCAAAAGAGGAAAAATCAATGCAGTGGAAAAAGCTGTTTGCGGCCTTATCAATCATCACGACAGCCGCCTGTACCAGAACGGAATATATCAGAACCGATAATTGGAGCTATATTGGCTTGGAGGAGGGTGAGTTAGTCTTCAGACTTGGCCCGCCCGATCAAATATATGAGCTTGGCAAAGAAAGATATTTAACCTACATCAAAGCCGGCTCGGGCTATAATAACATGGGCAATTATGCGCCTTCCTTTTGCAAGTTGACCTTTGTTTTATATAAAGATAAAGTTGATAATTGGCACTATGAAGGCAACCTCTGCGACCAGTATGTAGAGAGCATTAATTTACAATAAGAAAAAACTCCTTGCCAAATGGTAAGGAGTTTTTTTTAGAAAAGCCGCGGAAACTAATTTCCGAAGATTCCCAAACTTTTAACACGGTCTTTTACGCCACCGACAACTTCTTCAAGATTTTGCTGAGCCACATCTTTGAATTTATTCAGGTTTTGCTTAACCACGGTGTCAGAAGCCACTTTCAAGATTTTGGTCATAACGCTTGCAATGGCTTGCGGTATAGATGTTCCGGAAGAAGCCTTTTCCTCACCGATATTTTTAAGTTCGATAGTCGGCAAAGTAACAGAGATATTTTGTTTTCCGGCCGCAACGGCTAAGTTTGCTTCTGTGATGGTCAAACGTTTAATAACTACTTTTTTCGAAGATTCTGCAGATTCTGTCTCATTTGTATTTTTAGCCTCATCAGCAGATGAGCCTGATTTAGACTTAGCTAAATAATTATTAATATTATTTTGAATTTCTTGGAAGTTATTTTGTGTTAATGAGAGCATTTCATAAGTAATTTGAGGTTTGTTGATATCAATGCTTTCAATAATAATTGTATCTGTTGTCAGGCTTTTCAAATCAATTTTAACAGCCGCTTGAGTTAAATCAAACAAATATGGCTCTTTATAATTTTGGGGATTCGCAATAGTAAATTTATTAAGTGAAGCCTCACCTTTGGTCAAGCTTAGGTCAAATCCGCCGAGATTAACATCCGTTCCGATAACTTCGGAACCATATTTATGCACCAGTTTTGAAACAATAGAACTCAGGGAAGGGGTGAAGTAATAAGCCGCAGCCGCCACGACGACAAGGCCGATAAGAAGATTACGTTTTTTCATAAAAAAATCCTTTCAGTTTATTGAGAAGAGATAGAAGATAAAAACTGTTTTTCAACCTTCTGCGCAATAATATCATCAGAAATATAAAAGGAGGCAAGCTTCCTCATATCCTTAAATGTACCATTTCTTGAACAAAAATCAAATGAAGATTTATAGTTAAGATCATATATCCAAGAATAATAGTTCAAAAGCGTATCTGCAACATTTGTGCGGTTAATATCTACCATTTGAGAAGAAAGATATTGAGAGAGGGCTTTTTCTGTCGGCAACATGGGCGGCAAATCATAAAAGAAAAGCCGCAATATGGCCTTGTCATTTTTTTCTAATGCTCTGTGCAGAAGATAAAAGTTTGCAATCTTATCGGCATCTCGAACTAAAAATGCAATTTTTTTGACTTTATCTTGCAATGGAGAACCTGCAAGAGCTTGATAATCTTCATCATCATAAAGGGCTTCAATCATGTGCCCATGATGTTTTACGGAAAGCAAAATCTCAGGACGAGAATATTGCGGATAAGATTTAAGAATTTCATAGCTTAAGAGCGAATGATCATACCTTTTGTCCGGATTCTTAAAGCGCAGTTCAATCTCTTCAAAACGCCCGATATCGTGGAATAAATAAGCAAGCTTGGCACAGCGCAAAAAATCTTCATCTTGAGAATGAAAAATCGATTCGTGCTTCATAATATAATTTCCGGCGCCAACAACCTGAAAAGAATGAACTTTTTTCTCTTGCGCATAACCGACCAAAAAAGAGTCGCTAGACACCTCATCAATACAGTGCTGAAAATAAGACAACAGCAAGACTTCGTCTTTATGTGTATCAATAATCATGATATTTCCTCCAAATTAAAATAAATTTATAGACAATAACTTAATTCTTATTTAAAAAAGACAGAGCATAATAAAAAAGAATCTTTAATGAGGGAAAAATGATAAATCATGAAGAAAATTTAAGAAAAGCAGTTGAGCTCAGTCGAGTCTCTGTTGAAAACGGCAGCTCTCCGTTTGGCTGCATTATTGTCAACGCCAAAGGAGAAATAATCGGCAAGGGGCACAATCGCGTTGTTTTAGATAATGACCCGACGGCACATGGTGAAGTAACCGCCATAAGGGATGCCTGCAAAAATATCAATAGCTTTGATTTAAGTGATTGTATTTTATATACCTCTTGCGAACCTTGCCCGATGTGCCTAAATGCGGCCAAGTGGGCTAATATTAAAGAAATTTATTACGCTGCCGACCGTTACGATGCCGAAAATATCGGGTTTAGAGACAGAGTCTTTTACGAAGATGACCCGATAGAGCTTCACCGCCTTGATATTAAGGAAGCCCAAGAGATTATGCAAATCTGGAAAAATAAGGCCGACCACATAGAATATTAAAAAAAATAAAAAACAATAAAAATTTATCTTGCAAAATAAAAAAACGCGGTTTATATTTCGTCTGTCAGGTTGACAGCATGGGTGCGTAGCTCAGTTGGTAGAGCAACTGACTCTTAATCAGTGGGTCTGGGGTTCGAACCCCCACGCGCCTACCATTAAAAAAGGCTTTGGAAAATATCCAAGGCCTTTATTTTTGCTTTAATAAATCAATTAACTGATTAAATGTGAAGAGCTGCGGCAAAATGTTTGGTTTTCCTTGCTGATAAAACACATAGAGCGGAACGCTGTTTCGCCCGAAAGAAACCAAAGCCTGCGTAATCTCAGGATTTTTATGCGTCCAATCGGCTCGATATAATTTTATCCCGTTTTTCTTGGCATATGAGACAAATTTATCAGTATCCAAAACCATTTTTTCATTTGCCAAACAGGTCAAACACCACTTTGCCGAAAAATCAATCAATACGTTATCACCGGCAGCAACTAAAGAGGCTATTTCAGATTCGTCATAAGCCTTCCAATCTTGGTTATGCAAAGAAGAAAACGAAAGTTGAGCATACAAAACCCAGCCCAACCATAAACAGGTCAGCGCCATGGGAATAGCCAATATTTTCTTGAACGTCAGCATCCATTTCCCCGGACGCGGCAAAATCCGAGATAAAAAGGCGGGGAAAAATCCGGCCAGTGTAAAGGGCAGGGCATAGCCAAAGCCTAAAACCATAAAGACCAACAAACATACTGATAACGGCTGCATAAGGGTATAACCGATGGCCGCTCCCATAAACGGTGCCGAACAAGAACTGGCGACCAAAACCGAAAATATACCGGTAAAGAAAGACCCTTTCCAACCTTTTTGAGAAGATAATCGATTCGCCTTATTTGAAAAAACAAAATCAAATGAGACAAAATCTAAAAACATGAATGTCAAAACCAGAAAAATAATCAAAAGAAATCCGACAAACCAAGGCGATTGCAGTTGATACCCCCATCCAATGGCTTCACCGCTTTTTCTCAGCACAAACAAAATCAGAGCCATAAGTACAAAAGAGACCATAACACCGGCAAAATAGGCCAAAGCGTCAAGACGTGCCTTCTTAAAATCAGTAGATGACGGAAGCAAAGAAACGATTTTTAATGATAAAATCGGCAAAACACAAGGCATAAGATTAAGAATAAGCCCACCAACAAAAGCCATTAACAAAATGCCCCAAAAAGAAATATCGGCCTCAGACGTCATTGCCTGCGATTGAGGCACTTTTTCAAAATAAGGCTTAGAAAAGGCTTGAATTCCTGCCCATTCTGCTGAGGGCAAAACATTTTCTGCCGAAATCGGTAGAGAAAAATCAAAACTGCTTTCTTGTTGCAGACATTCTTCACTGCAGGCCTGCCAAGAGATGTCGACTGAAAAATCAGCCTTTAAGCGCTGATTCCCTTCCGGAATAATTTCTGCTTGATAAAAAGCTGTTCCCGAAAAACCGTATTGTGGCCCAAATTCTGAAGGAAACTCTTGTTCTTGACTCCATTTTTCATCAGATATTTTATATCCTTCCGGCAGCTTCCAAACAATTTTGGTCGGCAATCCGATATTATTTGCATCAGAAGACAAAATATGCCAAGGATCAGCAATATCAAAAGCGATAAGGATACTAAGATTTTGCTGGAAATTAATGGCCGGAGTGTTCGTATAAACCGCCACTTTAACCGGAAAAGAATTATGCACGGCAACAGCCGCAAGAGCCGCTCCGTGCATAAACACGACGGTAAAGCAAAGAACAATCAGCTTTATCCATCTTTTGAGCATTATTTTTTAGCCGCCGCTATCACAAAATTATAATAAGCGGTAATGATAATGCTGACAGCTTTAATCAAGCACAAGATACCAAACAAAATAGCCAGTTGCAAAAACCAACCGGGGATAAGGCACATCAATACGATAGCCACAAATGTTTCTGCCCCTTGAGCAAATCCGCCAAGATAGAACGGAGAACGGTCAAATACCATGTCAGTAAGCGAACGGTCTTTATAAGCCACAATGGCATAAGCCAGCATCGCACAAGCAGAGGCCGCAAATCCAAACAACAAGAAAGAAGCGGCAACGGCATTTTCTGCCGGATTAGCCATAGCAAAACCAAAGATAATACCGGTATAAAAGATATAGTCTAAAGCAGCGTCAAGAAAAATACCAAACTCTGTTACTTTGGAGCGACGTGCAATTCCACCATCAACCGCATCAAACAAACGATTAACCAAAATGCAGACTAACGCCCAAAAATACATTTCCAAAGATAAGAAGTTAATGGCCAGCAATCCGATAGCAAATCCGATAATGGAAGTCACATTGGCGCTCACACCTTTTTTATAAAGAGACATCGCGCACTTATCAATGCTTTTGCGCATTTGATCGCGCAGCTTTTTGGTAGATTTATTCACATAGTCAAAAGCCGGCTTGATTTTAGCCGCATCAAGTTTATTGTGAATCTTGTCTTTAATATTTTTATCCATAACACAAAGCCTTTTACGATTAAAACAACAAAAACATACTAAAACGAAAATGATTAAAAGTAAAATCCTGTTCCAAAGTTATCAAAACAAAAAAACGAATTGAGAATGATATGAGAGCGTTAAAATACATTTCAATAGCACTGGGAATAATCTTGTTATTTTATGTAGCAGAGCAGGGAAAAACAGAAAAATTTCTGGGGCTTCATGGCCAAACCATGGGAACCTTTTATAATATAAAAATAAGAACGGATAAAAATATCAATCAACCGGAGCTAAAACAAAAAATAGAGCAAGAACTTGCCCAAATAAACCAGCAAATGTCTGTGTTTATTAAAGATTCTGAAATAAATAAAATAAACGCTCTTCCGCCGCAAAATAAAATCTCTCTGTCGCCTGAAATGGGAACGGTGCTCCGCTCAGCTCAAAAAATATATAACCAAACACAAGGCGCCTTTGATCCGACGGTAGAACCTTTGGTAGAGCTCTGGGGCTTTGGCAAAGAAAGAAATAAGCCTATTCCCTCTAAGGAAGAAATCCGCCAAGCCTTGGCCAAAGTCGGCCTTAAATATGTAAAAATCAAGACGGACGGAACAGAGCTCGTAAAACAAAAACAAGATTTATCGCTCAACTTGTCCGCTATTGCCAAAGGTTACGGCGTTGATAGATTGGCGCAGGTTTTACACCAAGAAGGAATAAATAATTTTATTGTCGAAATCGGCGGAGAAATCAAGACATCAGGCACCAAAACCAACACCGGAGAGGATTGGAACATCGCACTTGATGTTCCCGTATCAACCGAAGAAATAGTTTTAAATCTTAACGGCAATGCCGTTGCAACTTCCGGTAATTATCGCAATTTTTATAAAAATAAAGGCAAAATATATGGCCACACCATTTCTCCCAAAAACGGATATCCTGCTGAAAATCCATTAATCTCGGCAACGGTAATTTCTCCAAACTGCATGGAGGCAGACGCCTATGCCACGGCATTAATGGTCATGGGCTGGCATGAAGGAAAAAACTTTGCCCAAACCCAAAATCTGGCAATTATTTTGCTCAAACAAGGTGAAGAAAACAAAATCAGGCGTTATATTTCTCCTAAAGCTTATCAATATATAAAAGGACAACCGCATGACTGAAATTGTTCATAAAGGAAAAATCATAAAAATAGAAAAGGACAGGGCCACCGTAGCCGTCAACCGCGGAGAAATGTGCAACCATTGCCTAGCCAAAGCCAGCTGCCGTTTGTTATCTGAAAACATTCAGCTAATAACGGCAACGATTAACTCTGATGACTCTTTTAAAATTGGTGAAGAAGTCATGATCAGCACCGCCGGCCAAACCGGCTGGAAAGCCATATTCTGGTGTTATATCTTACCGCTTGTCATATTACTGCTGGCAGTATTAGGCGGTAATATGGCAAAATTAAGTGAAAACAAAACCGCCGTTATCAGCATCTTGGCGGTATTAATCTATTTCCTCGGACTATGGAAATTCAGCAAAAAAATAGAACAAAAAGTAAGGTTCGAAATCGAAAAAATCTAAAAACTGGGTGTAATCACAAAAAAATACTTTCGACCCACCAGAATTATTGGTAACTTAATAAAAATTATTTTATAGGAAAAGAAGATGGATATAATTACATCAAGCATAATCATGTTAGGCGGCATAGCTCTGGCCGCGGGTGTTATCTTATACTTTGTCTCCAAAAAGTTTTATGTAAAAGAAGATACCCGCATATCCGAGGTTGAAAAGCTTCTTCCGGGGGTAAATTGCGGCGCTTGCGGAAAAGCCGGCTGCCATGATTTTGCCACAGCTTGCTGCAAAGTTGATGCCGAAGGCTTTAAGCAGTTATATTGCACGGTAGGCGGCAATAAAGTTATGCAAAAGGTCGCAGAGGTTTTAGGCTATAATCAAGAAGAAAAAGAAGAAACCGTCGCTGTTCTTCGTTGCCAAGGCACATGCCAAAATGCGCCGTCAAAATTTGAATACACCGGCTTAAAGAGTTGCCGTCTGGTAGCACAAATATCCACCTCACAAAGTGAATGCCCCTATGGCTGTGTCCGCTTGGGCGATTGCGTCAGTGTGTGCAAATTCGGCGCTTTGAAAATTGACAAAGAGCTGGGCATTCCTGTAGTCGATGAAAACAAATGTGTTTCTTGCGGCGCTTGCGTTGAAATTTGCCCAAAAAAATTATTTGAAATCAGACCCAAAGGCAAAGACGGCAAAAGAGTTTATGTTGCTTGCCGCAATCAGCAAAAAGGAGCCATCGCCCGCAAAAACTGCTCAGCCGCATGTATCGGATGCATGAAATGCACAAAGATTAATCCGGAAATCAAGGTCGAAAACAACTTGTCATACATTCCAATCTCGGTTGATGCTGAAACTTATGGACAAGAACTGGCCGACAATTGCCCGACCGGTGCAATTGTTTACACCGGCAGAAAGGAGAAAAAACATGGAGCTTAAAACCTTTCCCATGGGTGGAATTCATCTTGATAAACACAAAATCACTTCTGATAAGCCCATCATAGAGGCCGGCCTGCCGGAAATCGTATATATTCCGATAAAACAACATATCGGTGCTCCGTCAAAAATAAAAGTACAAAAAGGAGATAAAGTTAAGGTCGGAACCTTGCTGGCCGATGCCGATGGCATTGTCTCGGCAGATGTTCACTCTTCCGTATCCGGAGAAGTCATTAAAATTGATGATATTGTCGATGCCGACGCCTATCTTTCAACCATGGTAGTAATCAAGGTTGAAGGCGATGAGTTCGAACCGACAATAGACCAAAGCCCCGAAATCAAAAAAGAAATTACGTTCAGCGCCGAAGAAATTGTAAAAAAAATCAGAGAATCAGGAATTGTCGGTATGGGCGGCGCCGGATACCCAACCCCGATAAAGGCCACCATTCTGGAAGGCAAAAGGGTCAATACGCTGATAGTAAACGGCATTGAATGCGAGGCCTTTTTAACCGCAGATGATAGATTAATGGTTGAAAGAGCTGAAGAAATTGTCATCGGAGCCAAAATCTTAAACAAAGCCTTAGGCATTCAAAACGCCATCATCGCAATTGATGAAAACAAGCCCCACGCCATTGAAATTATGAAAAAAATCACCAGAAAATACGTCGGCGTTAATGTCCGCGTGTGCGAAAGCAAATATCCCCAAGGCGCAGAAAAACAGCTCATAAAAGCCATAACGGGGAGGGAAGTCCCCTCGGGAAAACTGCCGATTGATGTTCATTGCATTGTTCAAAACGTGGGCACTGTTCATGCTATTTATGAGGCCGTTCAAAAAAATAAACCGCTTTTTGAACGAATTATCACGGTAACGGGAGATAATGCAGCAGAAAACCCGCAAAATTTCAGAGCCAGAATCGGAACACCTGCCTCTTTCTTGATTAAACAGGTGACCACACATCCTGAAAACATCGGAAAAGTCATCTTCGGAGGTGGCATGATGGGCGTTTCTGCTGTTAATATGGATGCGCCGGTAACCAAACTAACCTCCGGAATTTTACTGCTGAATGATGAAGACGCAACCAAGCCGCCTGAAACAGCTTGCATTCGTTGCGCCCGCTGCGCAGATTCTTGCCCAATGGGACTTCGTCCTTTTGCCATTGCAATAGCAATCCGAAATCACGATAATAAAGAGCTAAAACAGCTTCATATTATGGACTGCATAGAATGCGGCACTTGCTCGTTTATTTGTCCGGCGCGCATTCCCTTGCTCGATTATTGCAAATTAGGAAAAATGGAAATCAGAAAACAAAAGAAATAAGGTGAAAAATGCTAAAATTATCAACAGCACCCCATCTAAATACCCCAACAACCACCAAAGGCATCATGCTTGATGTGATTATCGCCTTAATGCCGGCTTTGATTGTTGGCCTTTTAGTCTTTGGAATGGGCGCTCTCCAAGTTGTGATAACCTCAGTGGCCGGTTGCGTGTTGTTTGAATACATAATCTGCCATTACTTTTTGAAATCAAACCCGACTACCGGAGACTTATCGGCCATTGTAACCGGATTATTACTGGCTTTTAATCTTCCGTCCGGCTTTCCGATAGGCTTAACCCTCATCGGTTGCTTTGTTGCCATAGTCATAGCCAAGATGGCATTCGGCGGAATTGGAAAGAACATTTTCAATCCGGCATTAGTCGGCCGTGTTTTCTTGTTCATCTCTTTTCCTGTGCAAATGACAACCTGGCCCAAGCCCCAAGCCTTTAACTTTATGAATACGGATATGGAAACCGGCGCCACAACACTTGGAATTCTCAAACATTTAAAAGCAGATGAATTCGCACAAATACCGGAACTTCCAAGCTATTTGAATATGTTTATCGGTAATGTCGGCGGCTGTATCGGTGAGGTTTCCGCCTTAGCCATCTTACTTGGCTTTGTTTATATGTTATATCGCCGCATTATCAGCTGGCATATACCGGTTTATTATGTCGGAACATTTATGTTACTATGTTCAATACATTGGCTGCTGACCGGAGAAATCCGTCATGAACCGTTAATTCACTTGCTTTCCGGCGGGCTCATGCTTGGCGCCGTATTTATGGCAACGGATTATACCACCAGCCCGATGTCTAAAAACGGCAGAATTGTTTACGCCATCGGCTGTGGAATTTTGACTTACGTGATTCGTTTTTATGGCATTTATCCGGAAGGCGTATCTTTTGCAATATTAATAATGAACGCTTTTGTTCCGTTAATAGACAGCACCTTTATTCCGCGCGTCTTTGGCACAAGGAGAAAATAACATGGCAAAAAAAATCAAACAAAAAACAGAAAGCCTGTTTCGACTAACCGGCAGCTTGGTTATTGTATCCTGCTTGTCGGCCCTATTGCTGTCTTATGTTTATACCATAACCAAGGCCCCGATAGAACAGTCTAAAAACCAAGCAGAACTCAAAGCCATAGAAAGCGTTATCGGAAACGACTTTGATAACAATCCATATGAAGACCGCAGAGAAATCACCACTGCTGACGGACAAGCAAAGCTGACCTTCTTCCCAGGAAAAAAACAAGGAAAGATTAAAAGATTTGCCATAAAAACTTATTCTGACGAAGCCTTTGGCGGCCGCCTTGAAATAATCGTCGGTTTTACGATAAACGGAAGAATAATCAATTATGAAGTTTTATCATCAAAAGAAACTCCTGGGTTAGGCACCAAAGTTGCAGAAAGCGAGTTTAAAGACCAATTTCAGGGATTATCACCAAAGTCAGAAAGCTTTAAAACCAATAAAGACGGTGGCGAGATAGATGCCGTTACTGCGGCCACAATAAGCTCTCGCGCCGTCATAGATGCCATCAACCGCGCCTATAACGCTTATGACAAATTAAGCACCGGAGGAAAAAATGGAAAAGACGACTAAAGAAAACCTAACACGCGGAATTTTCAAAGAAAATCCAACTTTAGTTATGTTGCTGGGAATGTGCCCGACCTTAGGTGTCTCAACCTCTGCCATAAATGGCTTAGGCATGGGCATGGCCACATTGTTTGTTCTGATATTATCAAACATCGCAATATCCAGTATCAAAAATTTAATTCCCAATGGTGTCAGAATACCTTGCTACATTGTTGTAATTGCGTCATTTGTCAGTGTAATAGATTTAAGCATGTCCGCTTGGCTGCCAAGTCTGCACGCCGCTTTGGGAATCTATATTCCACTGATTGTTGTAAACTGCATTATTTTAGGCAGAGCAGAGGCTTTTGCTTCAAAAAACAATGTGTTTCAGTCTATATGTGACGCTATCGGCATGGGAATAGGATTTACTATGTCATTAACCATCCTTGGAGCAATCAGAGAAATATTGGGTGCCGGCACAATATTCGGATATCCGATTTTTGGGCTGGATGCAAATCCGATATTGCTGTTTATCATGCCACCGGGAGCCTTTATTGCATTGGCCTTTATGATTGTCGTATTCAACAAATTACGGGAGGCAAAATAATGAGTTATATCGGAATATTTATTACCGCAATTTTTGTTAACAACATTATATTGTCACAGTTTTTGGGAATATGCCCATTTCTCGGTGTGTCAAAAAAGAAAGAAACTGCCATTGGCATGGGCATTGCCGTTATGTTTGTAATGACCTTAGCTTCTGCTGTTACGTATTTGATTTATCATAATTTAATTGTTCCGTATCAGTTGGAGTTCATGACTACGGTCGTCTTTATTTTAGTCATTGCTGCATTGGTTCAAATGGTTGAAATTATTATCAAAAAGACCTCTCCGCTGCTTTATCAGGCTTTGGGAATATTTCTGCCGCTGATTACAACGAACTGCGCCGTTCTGGGAATTGCATTGCTAACAGTTCAAAAAAATATGAACTTTACCGAAACCGTGCTTTATTCGCTGGCAAATGCAATGGGCTTTACCTTAGCAATCATTTTGTTCTCCGGTATGAGAGAAAGGCTATCAAAAGTCAAATTGCCGCAAGCCATGCAAGGAGCCCCAATTGCCTTGATTACGGCAGGACTGTTGTCAATGGCCTTTATGGGCTTCAGCGGAGTAGGGAACTAATATCAAAATCAGAGTAATGATTTGATTTTTCTTATAATATCCTCAAACATGGCATAAGTCAAAACGCCGGTGTTAATATTATAACGAGAGGTATGATAAGAATCCACCAATAAGAGATTATGCTTATCAAGCTTATGAACAGCGCCATGCTTAAACGGAAATGGCGCTTTTTTGTAGCCTAGAATTGAAAGAACAGCCCCATGAGAAATACTACCGAGTGAAAGAATTATTTTCAAATTCGGCATATCTTCAATTTCATCAATTAAAAATTTTCCGCAGGTTTTAACTTCTGCCGGCAGAGGCTTGTTTTGTGGCGGAACACAACGTACTGAGTTGGTGACGCGAAAGTTAATTAACTCAAAACCATCATCTTTTCGTTTCTGATAATCACCACGAGCAAAGCCAAATTTTTTCAAAATGGGGTAGAGAACATCACCGGCATAATCATTAGTAAAGGGACGGGCGGTCTGATTCGCACCGTTAAGCCCCGGAGCCAAGCCAACAATTAAAACCTCAGCATTAAGGTCACCAAACGGTGGAACCGGACCATTATAATAATGAGGAAATTTCAATCTATTAGCTGCACGAAATTCACACAGGCGAGGGCATAAAGGGCAATCTTTGTCAGGGCAATTAAAAGTCATGATACTTTCTCCAAATAATTTTTTTTAATTTATTACAAAAAAAATTAAATTGCACCCTTTAATTTCAAAATATGCTGATTAAATCAAGTGAGGTTAAACTAAAAATGGAGCTTATAAATATGAAAAAATTTTTTCTGTTAACAACAGCAGCTTGCGTTTTATCAATGAATGCAAATGCTGGTGAAATGATGAATATGATGCATGACATGCGTCCTTATGTTGGTTTAGACTATATTTACAGTGATGCTGATATGGATGAAGCAACCGACGGAACAACTTTCAAGCACAAATTCAATAATGCTTCCATGAACGTTGGTGTAAAAGTCAATGAATACATGGGGTTAGAAGCATTTTATCAAATGTCTATGGTCGAAGATAAAAACTTGACTGACCAGAGAAATAAGTCAAAATTCTATGCATATGGTGCTGATGTAATGGGCTATATGCCGGTTTATGACAATCTTGAATTAGTCGGTGGCCTCGGCTTAGGACAATATGAATTCAAAAGAACCAGCCTTGGCACAATTTATGACAAAAACTCCGACAGTGGCATTGGTATCCGCATGGGCGCCGGCCTCCAGTATAATATAACCGAAAACGTTGCATTAAGAGCAATGGGGCGTTATACCTGGTTGGATGTAGATCATGCAAATCATTTAACAGAATTTGTTGTTGGTGCAAGATATACCTTTTAATCAGCAAAAACAAAGAAATAAGCATTCTGAAAAGAGTGCTTATTTTTTTTTATAAACAACCTTAAATATAAAATTGATAAACAACAAATATATGATAAAATCATAGTGCTTTATAAATTGATAGAGGGTGAAGAAATGAGCACAAGAAACAAGAATTACATTGTACTTGCCATAATTTTGGCATTTATAGTGATTGTTGTTGAATTTTGTAATATACCATATTTGAAAAGCTTTCAGCACCAAATATATGACTATATGAAAAATCCATATATAATCATACCGGCTTTGGTCTGCGGCATAATACTAATGGGAAGGGGAATTTATTGGTTACTCGTGCTAATGTGCGGAATAATTGACATAGCATACATAACATATAATGATGGCTTTTCCTTTACGGACTTCAGCATAACTTTGCCGCTGTTACTAAGCTTTTTGCTGGTTGTTTTTGCATTAAATGTAATAAAGGCACTGTTTAGTAACTAGCAAAAAAATTATTAAATTAGAACTCCGAGAATATGTTCGGAGTTTTTTTTGTAACAAGAAAACTACCGGCTAGGCCGGTAGTTCCAAAGAGCTTACGGCTTTACATATAAAAAAACTCCTTCGCTAGAATAAAGTTTAGCTCTGTCAACTGTCAAATAAATGGAATTGAAAATATCATATAATAATAAATTACTCAAAATGAGAAAAAAGTAAAAGGACCTCGGATGGACCTCAAAAGAACCTCGGAAGGGGGCCTTTATTTCCTCATATAAATTTGTCGCATAATATATATTATGTTAAATTAAAGATATTTTTAAAAAGGAAATCCAAATATTATGAATAATTACACAAAATCAAACTGTTAGAAACTTGCCGCCACTAATTTTTGCGTATATAAATCTTTTGGCTGAGCAAAAATATTGCTTGTAAGCCCACATTCCACAATGTCGCCATGGGCCAAAACTGCAACCCTGTCAGCAATCGCCCGTATAACTTTCATGTCATGGGATATAAAAATATAACTGAGAGCTCGTTTATTCTGAATACTCTGTAAAAGCTCCAAAATTTGCGCCTGCGTTGTAACATCCAAGGCTGATGTCGGCTCATCTAAAATCAAAACATCAGGATTAACGGCCAAACTTCTGGCAATTGCAATTCTTTGGCGCTGTCCACCGGAAAACTCGTGAGGATATTTATTGATTATAGACGCATCAAGCCCAACATCTTCTAAGGTTTTTAAAATAATTGCATGCTTTTCGGCTTTTGAATATTCTGGATAATGAACATCTAGCCCCTCACCAACGATTTGCAACACTGACATGCGCGGATTAAGTGATGTAAACGGATCCTGAAAAACAATTTGCACTTTTTTTCTAAAATCTTTGTTTTTCATATGATTAATAAGACATCCATCAAGAAAAACTTTTCCCTTAAAAGGAATCAAACCGGCCAAACACATTCCAAGTGTTGTTTTTCCAGAACCTGACTCTCCGATAATACCAAGGCATTCTCCTTTGTTTAGCGCAATATTAACATGATTTAGCACAATATTTTTGGCAATCACCCTTCCCCAGATGTCCTTTTTTACCGGATAAGTAACAAATATCTTCTCCCCGACTAATATTTTTGAGGATTGATGGTGTTTTTCAGCTTGAGAACGAGATAATAATGCCGCTTGAATCAATGCTTTAGTGTAAGCAGATTTAGGCGCATTAAACAACTGTTCGGGTGTTCCGACCTCTATGATTTTACCACTTTTCATCACACAAATTTTATCAGCAATTTTTCTGACCAAATTCAAATCATGAGAAATAAAGATAACGGACATTCCCAGCTTTTCTTTAAGTTTTATAATCAAATCAATAATTTGCGCCTGAATAGTTACATCTAACGCTGTTGTTGGTTCATCAGCAATCAATATATTCGGATGATTAGCAATTGCCATGGCAATCATAACTCTTTGCCTTTGTCCGCCGGAAAGCTGAAACGGAAAAGCATTAAATTTTTGTTTTGCTTGCTTAATTCCGGTTAAAGCCAGAAGTCTTATAGCTTCTTTTTTTGCTTGAATTTCAGTCATTTCTCGGTGCAATATCAAGCTCTCGACAATTTGCTTGCCAACTTTGTGCAAAGGATTAAGTGAAGACATTGGCTCTTGAAAAATAAAAGAGATATCTCCGCCCCTAATTTTACGTAACTTATCTTCAGATAATCCAATAAGTTCTTGATTTTTATATTTAATCGAAGATTCCTTTCCATAGCTTGCGCCTCGCACAAGCCCTAAGAGCGATAGGGCAGAAACCGATTTTCCTGAGCCTGATTCTCCCACAATGCCGAGAACCTCACCTTTTGAGAGCGAAAAAGAAATATTATCTACAACTTTTTTCTTTTCAAAACAAATAGTTAAAGAGCTAACTTCAAGTAAATCACTCACTTTTTTGCTCCTTTCTCGGATTATAAGCATCGCGCACACCTTCACCCATAAAAATGAGCAAAGTCAACAAGAAAGACAATACTATGAAGATTGTAATTCCAATCCATGGCGCCTGCAAATTATCTTTTCCCTGTCGTACCAAATCACCTAAGGAAGGATATTCTTGCGACAAACCCAGCCCTAAAAAGTCAAGTGCCGTCAGGGCAACAATCGCCTCCGCTAACAAAAATGGAATATAAGTAATTGTAGCGATTACCGCATTGGGCAATATATGCCGAAACATAATCTTTATGTTTCCCACACCCAAAGCTTTTGCAGCTTTTACAAACTCAAAATTTCTGGTCCGCAAAAACTCTGCGCGCACGACCGGTACAAGCGATGTCCACGAAAATAACAACATAATAAAAAGCAATGTCCAAAATGATGGCAGAAAAATACTCGCCACAATTATCAAAATAAACAACTGAGGCAAAGCATCCCACATTTCCAAGAATCGCTGCATAATTATATCTGTTTTGCCGCCAAAATATCCTTGAACAGCACCGGCAACAACGCCGATAATTGAAGATAAACAAGTTAATATAACCGCAAAAAACAACGAAAGCCTGATACCATAAAGAATACGAGCAAAAATATCCCTACCCTCATCGTCAGTCCCCAGCCAATGTTTTAAAGACGGCGACGTCGGCGTTGGCTGATTAAGGCTATAATCGACTGTATTGTATGAGAACGGCACAATCGGCATTATCAACCAGCCATTTTGAGTAATATTATTAATGATAAAAGGATCTTTATAATCGGCCTCGGTATCAAAATCACCACCAAAAAATTTGTCGGTATAAGTAACGGCAAATGGGAAGAGATACTCGTTTTTATACTTAATAATCAATGGCTTATCATTAGCAATTAATTCTGAGAACAAAGTCACGATAAACAATATGCAAAACAAAACAAACGCCCAATAAGCGCGCCTGTTTTGTTTAAAAATTGCCCATCTTCTTTTGTTCAAATCAGATAACTGCATCAAACACCCTATTCTTTTGCCTCGTTTTCTGAAGTGTCTGTCTCAGAAGGGACAAGATTTTCAGGGCCCTCTGTTGCAGTTTTTTCTTGTTGTGTTTCAATTTCTTGTGCTGTCTGAGCAATTGACTTTACCGGAGCTTCTTTGCCCTCATCAACCACTTGATTAGGTGTTTTTACTTCCGAAACTCTCTGAGTTTTTTCAATCTGAGGCAAAGCTTTTGTTTGCGCTTTAGCTTTTGCAGGTTCAGGCGTCTTAACAGTTTTCTGTACTTTGCTCTGTGCTAAATCCTCAACAGATGCTTTCTGCCAATATTTATACCAGTGATTATAAAACTTCTGAGCTTCAGAAACAGAATCAGCTGAAATACTAAGTCTATCAAGCGCTTCTAAAGACTTTAGATCTTCCGCTTTATAGCTTAAACCCGTAAATTTTGAGCATTTATTTTTGTTATATAAATAACCATAAAGCAGCTCGCCACTGCCACATAAACGCATATCGGGGACAAGATTTTGGTTTAACGGATCATAAATCGCAAAGAAAACATTTTGCTGAGAGCCAAAGCGTGTTGTCACATCTTTTTTGGCTGCATTATTACCATCCAAAGGTGCACTGACACCTTGTAAAATAATTACGGTATTCTGGTAATTATTGCTATTTTTAAGAGAATCGACAAAGGCTTGCAGCTTACCCCACAGGCAGCTATATTGCTCCGCATAAGCTTCAAGACGTTTCTGCTGATTTTCCTGAGTATTTTTCTCCCAAGATGGAGAAATCATAGTCATCCATTGTGTTTTAGGCTTGAGCATACAAAATTCATTATAAATAAACATATCAGCAGGCAAATCAATAACCAGTTGATATAAGCCGTTGCCCTTATCTTCGGCAATATCTTTTGCCGCAAAATCAAGTGCTTCTAAAGAGTTAAGAACATAGAGTTTGCTATAACCGTCATCAGAAATTCCGGATGTATCAACAACGGCGCCAAGGACATTACGATAAAACTTTCCGGAGCCTTCAATCAATCCGGTACTTTCAAGCCACTGCGCCAGCAAAACAGACTGCTTATCGGCAGATGACTTCAGTAACAAATCCACATCAGCCGGCATATTTACCTTCATCAGACAACGATCGACCGACATTTCTCCGTAATGACGGCATAAATCGACATACCGAGACTGATAGACTGAGGTCTTATAGTTTGACCGAGAAAGCAGCGACTGAAACTTGTTTTCATTAAATTGATAAGCATTTGAGGCCAAACGATTAAAATCCCAACTATGATTATAATTATGAAAAACATCCATTTGCGATGGCTCAAACGCCCCAAAATTCATAACAGCGCTAATATTTTCAGCCATATCGGTCCGCGCCACATAAGCATTAGGATAGAGCTGAAACCCATTGTCAGCAGCAAATCCGAGCATGATTTTTTGCAAATTATTCATCTTTGAATCAGATGTTTCGTCAGTCTGGTTTAAATTGTTTATATAAGAATAAGAGGCGGCATTTGCTAACATGATATTAACAATCTTTTTCCCTTTTCCGGCACCGTTAACATGATTATCATAATCAACCACCCAGTCCGAAACGGAATTTTTATTCATATAAGCACTAAACAAGATATATCCGTTGAGAATAAGCAGCGTTCCCAGAAGATAGGCTAGATTAGCCTTAGAGGCATAACAAAGATAGGCAAAAACCAAAAAAGCCACAATAAACGCAGCCGCAATATCGGATATTCCGTAAACAAACTCACCAAGCGGCTCGTTTATATAGATTTTTATGGTATCACTCAAGAAGGTATAGCGATTAAATAAAGCAAATTGGTTAAGCATTGCCATAACAAAGATACCGGCCACAAAGGCCAAGAGCACGTTTTGCAAGGTCCGAGAAAAAGACAAAACGAACATCAGCGCTAAAGAGCATAAAAATATCTTAACCAAGACTCCGCCGGTCACAACGGAAAATTCTCCCGCCCCGAAAACATCATAACTTCCGGCTCGTACAAACAAGCAAAAATTAATGCTGAGGAGCACGGACATCAGTAAAGATTTTATAACCAGATTATAAAAATAGTTCCCGAAATTATAGACTTTTAGGCTGATTTTTCCCTGTTTATCGACCAAAACCGACACAGGTTGATTATCAATAATAATGTCGTCCATGTTTTAACCTCTCGCAAAGATTATGGCCCAATCACGATTATAAGAGCATAGATTCGCAGATATTTAAAGCAAAAAACCCCAAGATTACACAACCTTGGGGTTTTAAGACCAATACAAACAGTATTACTGTCTTGAATAGTATTCGATGACCAGATTCGGTTCCATTTCGCAAGCATAAGGAACATCAGCAAACTTCGGAACGAAGGTCAATTTAGCAGTCATCTTCTTAGCATCAACTTCCAAATATCCGGGGAAGTCACGATTTGTTGCTTCCATAGAAGCAACAACTAACGGATTCTGCTTAGATTTTTCTCTAACTTCAATAACATCACCAACTTTAACCATATAAGAAGGGATGTTAACTTTCTTACCGTTTACCAAAACATGATTGTGGTTTACGAACTGACGAGCAGCAAAAACGGTAGAAACAAATTTTGCTCTGTAAACGAGGTTGTCAAGACGGCTTTCCAACAAACCGATTAAGTTCTCGGCAGCATCACCTTTTCTTCTGATAGCTTCATCATAATACTTAGAAAATTGCTTTTCAGAAATATTACCATAAGAAGTTTTCAATTTTTGCTTAGCATACAATTGTTGACCATAGTCAGACATTTTCTTTTGTCTTGCACCATGCTGACCAGGAGCAGTTTCTCTTCTGGCAAAAGAAGAATGATCTTCACCAAAGATAGATGCGCGATAACGGCGGGTAGCCTTTTTCTTAGCGTTTTCAATACTTTTCATAGATATATATCCTTTTTTTTATAAAATCACATTATTGTCTCGGTAGTTTTGGCTCTGAGAACAAGGCTCACATACCCTTCCTTCCCCTCTTTATCACAAACCAAACGGGGCGACTTTTAGTCGTCCACATTCCCGAAAGTGAGGGTAAGATAACACAAAGAATATAAATTTCAAGCATTTTTTTCAAATAAAGCTGGATTTTTTACTGTCCGATGGTTAAGATGAAGATAAAGAAAAACAAGGAAGAACTCAAATGTCATATGATTTGCTTTTTCAGCAAGGAATAAAGCTCCACGAAGCCGGCCGTTTTGACGAAGCGGAACAAATTTACCGCCAAATACTCGAGACGGCACCGGATAATCCGGATATTATTAATCTGCTGGGCCTGATTGCCCAAAACAAAGGCCTACACCAAGAAGCAATTGCATATTTTGCTAAGGCTATCAGATTGAGCCCTGCCCATGCCCCATATCAGTTTAATTTTGCGGTTTCATTAGAAGGGCTCGGAAAACTGCGAGAGGCCCTTGATGCCTATGAAAAGGTCATTGCACTAACCCCCGATGTCAAAGAAACTTATTTCAAATGCGGATTAATAAATAAAGAGCTGAAAGACGATATTGCGGCTAAAAACTGTTTTCATAAAGCTTTAGAGCTTGACCCAAATTATCTTGAAGCCAAAATAGAACTGGCAAAATTCGCATCAAATCCGACAACTGTTTTACAAAAGCTTGAAACCGAATATCCGGACAACCCTCTTCCGCCTTATTGGTTAAGTCAATATGCCCAAACAGCACAAGCAAGGCTTTCTTATGCGCAAAAGGCTTATGAAATCGCTCCAACCTGTTCCGAATTTTGCCTTAATCTGGCAGAAATTTATGCGGATAATCAAGAAGATGAAAAAGCCGAAACCTATTTCCGGCAGGCTCTGACCCATAATTCCAAAATGTTGGATGCGCATAACGGTCTTGCAGCCTTATTAACCCGCGCACAAAGATATAAAGAAGCAGAACAAGAATTTCGTGAGGTTTTGAATTTGTCGCCGGATAATGCCGCCGCTAAAATAAATTATGCCGATATGCTTTATCGCGCCGGAAGATTGCAAGAAGCCGTTGAGCGCTATCACGAGGCTGTTCAGCTAGCCCCGAACAGTCCGGAAATTTGTAATAATTTTGGCATAATTCAAAAAGATATGGGAGAATATGAAGAGGCTCTTGCGCTGTTTTTCAAAGCATTAAGTGCACAACCAAACCGAGACGAAATCTCCATAAACATATCTGAAACACTAACCTTATTGGCCGATAAAAACCCAAAAAAAGCCCAAGAAATCGCAATAAACTGGCTTAATTCATATCCAAACAATGTTTTTGCGCGTCATTGGAACAAATCGGAAGACAATTCGAGCCAATACAGCCAAAAAGTCTTTGATAACTTTGCCGGAAGCTATGAACAAACCTTAAAAAACATAAATTATGCCCTTCCCCAAGAACTAGAAAACATCATCGGACACCCAGAAGGCACGATTTTAGAGCTCGGTTGCGGCACGGGGCTAATTGCCCAAAAGCTCAAATCGCCCCAAAACAGCTTTATCGGCATTGATATATCTGAAAAAATGATTGAAAAAGCCAAAGCCAAGCATATATACAAAGAGCTTATCACCGCAGACATTTTACCTTGGTTGCAAAAAAATCCGCCCAAAGTAGATATGATAATTGCCGCCGATGTCTTTTGTTATTTTGCGGATTTAGAAGATATTATTAAATTATGCGCACCCAACAGAATGTGCTTTTCTGTTGAAAAAACAAATAATTATCCTTACGAAAAGCAACCAAACGGCCGCTATAAACACCATGAAAAATATATTAGTAATTTATTAAATAAATATGGATATTATAAGATAAAACAAAAACTTATAACACTGCGACAGGAAAACGGAAAAAATGTTGAAGGACTAATTTTCATAACCCAATAAACTTTAAGGAGGCCGCCATGAAAACGGAAGAACTGATTGATATTTATGATGAAAACATGAATTACATCGGAACGGCCTCAAAAGCGCAAGCTCACCGAGAGGGATTATGGCACAAAGCCTTTCGCTGCTGGGTTATAAAACCTGAATCAAATGGCAAATGCAAAGTCTGGTTACAACTCCGCAGTAAAAACAAACAACTTTATCCAAACTTATTAGCCACCTCAGCCGCCGGACATCTGCGCAAAGGCGAAGAAAACCGCGATGGAATAAGAGAGCTTGAAGAAGAACTTGGATTGAAAATAAACAAAGACAAATTGGTCAAACTCTTCACATCAAAAAAATCTTATCGTGATGAAAATATGATAGATAACGAGTTTAACCCAACTTATTTGTGCGAAACTCAAACCAATCTTAAGGATTTGACTTTGCAACCAAGCGAAGTCGACGGCATTTTTGAATTTGAGCTTGAAGACTTGCAAAATATGTTTAACCGCAAAATTGACAAGATTTATTCCAGCGGTTTGTCACGCAACCCCGAAACACATCAAATTGAAGTCAAAAGCGGCTACTTCCGTCATGAAGACTTTGTTCCTCACGATGATAGCTACTATCAAAAAGTTTTCAGCACCATTAAAAGATATTGTGAAGGCCACTAAAGATTAATAAAGATAACACCACTCTGCCACAAATAATATCCGGCAAGAAGCACCAGAGCAATCACCACAATTGCAATTGTAAAAGACTTTCCTAAAGATTTGCGATAATAAAGCCCTTCCCGACCGGCATGAACATAATTTCCCTTAGGTCCGGCACCAACGCGAAAACCTTTTGCCCCGACCGAAACCCCAAGTCCGGATTTTGAAAGATTAACCCGTACCGGTCCAAAATTAAAACCTTTTTTGATATAAAATCCCATAAGCCCCAGCCCCCTACAGCTTAACAAAAAAAGGCCGACGCAATGGCCGACCTTACACATACAACTGGCGGAGAGTACAGGACTCGAACCTGTGCATCCCTATTCGGGATGACGGATTAGCAATCCGCTGCATTACCACTCTGCCAACTCTCCACGCGGTACGAACTATATTTATATTATGTTTTGCGCCGCGTCAACATAAAAATAAAACAATCTGCAAAATATTTTTTATTTGACAAAAATATATTTTTTTGTTTAACTAAAAGCACTAAAATATTATTATTAACCCTTAAAAGCATAAAATTATGAAAAAGTTATTATTTTTTCTGTGCGGAATCACTATGCTTATTGGCTTTGATTCCTGCGCGTGTCTCGATGCGCTTTTAGGTCCGCCGCATCCCAGACACCATTATCATCATCGTCGCACGCCGCCTCCACCGCCGCGTTCGCACTACCATTACCATTGGTAATCAAAATTTAAAGCTCTGATTTTATTTATAAAAGTAAATCAGAGCTTTTTTTATTAATGTAAAACGATAGTCAAATAAGTCATAAAGATAAATCCGGCAAACACTGCAAACGCCGACCGATTCGATTTTTTAATATCATAAGTTTCCGGCAAAATCTCATTAATCACCACAAACAGCAAGGTTCCGCCGGCCATTGCCATTCCAAGCGGAACAACCTTTTCGTCGGCATGGATAAGCAAAACCCCAAATAACGCGCCCAATGGCTGAATCATACCAACCATTGTCGCGCATAATGCCGCCTTAAGACGAGAATAACGAACAGCCACCAAAGTCAGAGCAATTGTCAAACCTTCGGGAATATTATGCATTGCAATACCGATTGTCAAGCTATCAGGATTAATCAGATTTTGAGCCCCATAGGCAATTCCTAAAGCCAATCCTTCGGGAATCTTGTGAATAGTAATGGCAATAATAAACAACCACGCCGTTCTTTTGCTTACACCAAAGCCATGGTGTCCCAAATTATTGTGCTCATGAGGCAAAACCGAGTTCAGTATCCAAATCAAAGCCACACCGACAAAAACCGCCACCGCATACCAAAAACCGGCAACATAAACATCACTCATCATCGCCACAATTTGCTGCTGTGACGGAACGAGTAAGGCAAAAAAGGCCGCAGCCAGCATAATTCCGGCGGCAATACTAAGCATAAAATTAATGTTATCTTGAGAATATTTCTTTTTTGCAAAGATTAAAAAGCCGCCCAAACCGGTTACTAATCCGGCCAAAAACGTTGTCCACAATGCCTCTAAAAAAACTTCATTCATAACCAAATACTCCAAATTTTACAAATGACTAAGCGGAGAAGAAACCACCTCTGCCGCACAAATCAGTCCTTGTTTAGCCGCCGCCTCAATTGACCCTGTTTTAAGGTATTGATACAAAAATCCACCGGCTAGCGCATCACCGGCACCATTGGTATTAATCACTTCATCCACAACATAAGCACTAAAAAGAGAGCTGCATCTTTTTCGGATAACATCAACGCCTTTTGCGCCCAAAGTTTTAACCCAAACCTGTTTTTTGATTAAAGGCTCAAACACGCCATAGGCATCAAATTCATTTTTGTTTCCAAAAACAATAGAAAAATAAGGCATAAGCCGCTCTATGCAGGCTTTGTTTTCTTCCACGATTTTAACATCAGAAAGCGTAAAGGCAATTTTCACACCAGCCGCATAAGCTGTCTGAATAATTTTTTCGACCTTTGCACTATTTCCGTCAAGCCAATAACCTTCGGCAAACAACCAGTCAGAGGATATGATGGGCATCCACGGAATGTCGCGGTCAAACACGCGCGCCGCCACAAATCGCTTAGCCGTCGCTGTTTTTTCTCCGTCTTGGTCAACAAAGACGATTGAACAACCGCTTTTCTGTCCTTCAACTTTAACCAAAGATGAGGTAATGCCATAAGCCTCAAGCTCTTGTTCAAACAGAGCACCATTGGCGTCATCACCGATTTTTCCAAAAAATGTTGCTTTACCGCCAAGCTTAGCAAAAGCTTTGAGCGAATTTGCCACACTACCGCCGCAAACCGCCTGAGAAACATCAAGCTTTTGCGCTAAAGCTTCAAAAGCCGCATTATCGGTTCTGAAAAAGCCACCCTTCTCGGCCTTAATCTGTTCCAGACACGGATTATCCGCCGTCAAAGGAACGGTATAATCAACCATGGCATTTCCAAAACCAAATAGCATCGACTATGTTATCCCAGCTTTTTCTTCAGCAAATTATTGACCATTGCCGGATTAGCCTTGCCTTTGCTGGCTTTCATCACTTGTCCGACAAACCATCCGAACAAGGTCTGTTTTCCGCCGCGATAAGCAGCAACATTATCAGCATTAGCTGCCAAAACTTGGTCAATAACCGCTTCGATTGCACCAGTATCGGTTACCTGACGAAGCCCCTTCTCTTCAACAATTTTTTCGGGAGCGTCACCGGTTTCCGCCATGATTTCAAAAACATCTTTAGCAGTCTTGCCGTTAATAACATTTTTCGTGACAAGCTCGACCAATGCCCCGAGATTTTCAGGAGAAACAGGAGAATCTTTCAACGCGATTTTCTTTTCGTTCAGCATTGCAAAAAAGTCTCCCATAAACCAGTTGGCAACTTTTTTAGCATCATGACCGGCGGCTGCTTTTTCAAAAAAGTCGGCATTTTCTTTGTTTTCACAAATAACAATCGCGTCATAAGGCGTTAAACCGAGCTGGGTAACAAAGCGCTCTTTCTTTTCATCCGGCAGTTCCGGAATTTCGCTTTTAACCTGATTGATATATTCATCCGTCAAGACCAAAGGAGCCAAATCCGGTTCAGGAAAATAGCGATAATCATGAGCAAATTCTTTCTTGCGCATCGCTTTTGTCTGTCCGGTTGCCGGATTAAACTGACGAGTTTCCTGAACAATTTCACCACCACTTTCATAAACTTCTACATGGCGGCGGGCTTCATTTTCAATCGCCTGCATAACAAACTTAATGCTGTTGACGTTTTTCATTTCGCAACGTGTGCGCAATTCATTTGAGCCGAGCGGACGAACCGAAACATTAACGTCGCAACGCATTGAGCCTTCATCCATATTACCGTCACAAGTCCCGAGATAACGCAAAATCGAACGAAGCTTTTTCAAAAACGCTCCGGCTTCTTCCGGTGCACGGAAATCCGGCTTGGTTACAATTTCCATAAGCCCGACGCCGGCACGGTTTAAGTCAATAAAGCTCTTCTTCGGATCAATATCATGAATAGATTTTCCTGCATCTTGTTCAATGTGCATACGCTCAATTCCGATTTCACGGGTACTTCCGTCCGGCAAATCGATAATAACTTTTCCTTCACCGACGATTGGATATTTATATTGCGTAATCTGGTAGCCCTGCGGCAAATCGGCATAAAAGTAATTTTTGCGCGCAAAGTTAGAATACTTATTGATTTTTGCTTTTAAGCCGATACCGGTTTTAACAGCTTGATGAACGCAATATTTATTGAGCGTTGGCAACATCCCCGGCATTCCGGCATCAACAAAAGACACATGCTCATTGGCATCAGCCCCAAACTCGGTTGACGCCCCGCTATAAATTTTAGATTTAGAAATAATCTGGCAGTGAATTTCCAACCCGCAGATAATTTCCCATTTTCCTTTAGGTGTTTCGATAATAAATTCAGCCATAATTTTATTTCCTTACAAAACAAATATCTTTTTCCAAAGCACTGGCAGCCTTAAAGATGGTTGCCTCATCAAAAGAGCGTCCGATAAGCTGTAAACCAAGCGGCAATCCACGAGCCGAAAGCGCTGCCGGAATGTTCATCCCCGGCAAACCAGCCAAGTTGACCGAAACGGTAAACACATCGTTAAGCCACATATTAATCGGATTTTCCGCCATAGACTTGTCACCGATAGCAAAGGCATCGGTCGGAGCCGTCGGAGTTAAAATAACATCACAATGTTTGAACGCTTCAAGAAAATCATTACGAATAAGCCGACGAACCTTTTGTGCTTTGAGATAATAAGCGTCATAATATCCGGCAGATAGAACATAAGTTCCAATCATAATGCGGCGTTTTACTTCCTTACCAAAGCCCTCAGAACGCGTATTGATATACATATTATCCAAATGTTCTCCCGGAACGCGAAGTCCAAAACGCAAACCATCATAACGAGCAAGGTTTGAAGACGCTTCCGCCGGCGCCAAAATATAATAAACAGCAAGCGCATATTTTGTGTGAGGCAAAGAAATATCAACAATTTCCGCACCACGCGCTTTTAATATCTCAATCCCTTTGTCCCAACAAGCAGCAATTTCGGCATTCAACCCATCGGGACGATATTCGGCCGGAATGCCGACTTTAAGCCCGCGAATGTCTTGATTCAAAAATTGTGTAAAATCAGGAACATCTTTTTGAGAAGAAGTTGAATCTTTTGCATCATATCCCGACATAACAGTTAAAAGACGCGCACAGTCCTCAACATTCTGCGCAATCGGTCCGGCTTGGTCAAGAGAAGACGCAAAAGCAATAATTCCATAGCGAGAACAACGACCATAAGTCGGTTTAATACCTGTCACACCGCAAAAAGCAGACGGCTGACGGATAGAACCGCCGGTATCGGTACCGGTAGCCGCCATACACATATGAGCAGCAACTGCCGCCGCTGACCCTCCGGAAGAACCACCTGCCACAAGGTCTGCATCGGAATTGTTAGCTTTCCACGGATTTACCACCGGACCATAATAACTGGTTTCATTACTGCCGCCCATGGCAAATTCATCCATATTCAACTTGCCGAGAACCGTAACTCCGGCATCAAGCAACTTTTGTGTAACGGTTGACTCATAAGGCGGTACAAACCCGTCCAAAATATGAGAACAAGCGGTCGTGCGGATTCCTTTGGTGCAGAACAAATCTTTTATCCCGAGCGGAATCCCTTCCAAAGCCCCGTCTGTTCCGTTTTGATATTTTTTATCCGAAGCCTTTGCTTGTTCTAAGGCGATTTCGGGTGTTTCCAACACAAAAGCGTTAAGTTTGCGCTCGCTTTCCATTTGTTTAATAAAAGCCTCAGTCAACTCAACGGCTGATATTTCTTTATTTTTAAGAGCTTTACGCGCTTCAGAAATTGTTAATTTTACAAGATCAGACATACTTCCCTACTCCACCGCTTTATTCAACCACTTTAGGAACAACAAAATAACCATATTCGGACATCGGCGCATTGGCCAAAATTTCATCACGTTGATTACCAGCTGTTATGTTATCTTCACGCAAAATCAAATTTGTATCATTAACCGATTCGAGCGCCTCAACGGAAGATGTGTCGACTTCATTTAGTTGCGCCACCCAGTCCAAAATTTTATTAAACTCGTCTTCGGTATCTTTAATTTTATCATCATCGACTTTCAAACGTGACAAGAAAGCGATTTTACGAACAGTATCTGCATCAACAGCCATATTTCATACTCCTTACAAACAATCACTATAAGATAAAACAATTCTCAGATTTTGCAACGAAAAAGACACAGAACTCAAAAATTTTTTTCACAAAAAAGTAACCCACCGGCTTAGCCGGTGGTTCTTCACAAGCGGGTGTAACCCTAACGGTGCCAGCGAACGCCTT